>AP027304.1:3009070-3313605 GCA_036322835.1 Tenuifilaceae bacterium CYCD
TTTGTAAATTTCTAGGAAATATTCAGCCGAATGAAATTCTTGCTATAGGAAACGACTATAACGACCTTGATTTATTGAACTATTCCACCAATAGTTATTTGGTAGCAAATGCCCCTGATGAACTCAAATCAAAATTCAATGTTGTCGCATCGAATGATGAGTCAGGGTTTGCTGAGGCCGTGGAAAAGGGAATTAGTCAATAAGACAATTTGAAGATTTGAAAATGTGAGAATTTAAAAAGACTATACTCACCTTCAATTAAACAGATATTACCTATATATCCTCTCCTTATTCAATGCCCGGCGATATGCCTCGGCGTTACGGTTATGTTCGGTAAGTGTTTTTGCAAAATCGTGGTAGCCCGAGAAATCGGCTTTGGCGCAGAAATATAGGTAACTGTGCTTTTCGGCATTTAGCACTGCATCTATTGAATTAATCGACGGGCAACGGATTGGCCCTGGCGGTAAACCCCGGAATTTATATGTGTTGTACGGCGAATCAACTTCAAGATGCTTGGTAAGAATACGGCGTAGCGCAAAATCGCCTACAGCGAACTTAACGGTTGGGTCGGCTTGTAACGGAATTTCTTTGTTTAAGCGGTTGATGTAAACTCCAGCAACACTAGGCTTTTCGGTGTTAAAGCGAGTTTCCTCCTCCACTATCGATGCCAGTGTTGATATTTGCACTTTGGTTAATCCCAACTTAAAGGCTTTGGCCTCGCGTTCATCGTTCCAGAACTTCTCGTACTCCTTCTGCATTCTATCCAGAAACCCTTTAGCGCTGGTATTCCAGTAAAACTCGTAGGTGTTGGGTATGCACATCGCAATAATGGTTGCTCTGTCGAATCCATAACCGGTGGTAACTTGGTCGGAGGTGAGTAATGCCAGGATTGATAGTGAATCGGCCTCAATTTGCTGGGCTATTCTACCCGCAAGTTGCTGTGGTGTCCTTATGTTATTAAAGGTAAGCTTTAAGGGTTTTTGTAAACCCATTTTAAGTATCGACACCAACTTTCGGTTTCCGGTGTTGGGCTTAATTAAGTAGCGTCCTGCCTTGATATTGTTTTTGTAACCAAGCCTGCCGGCTACTGTTGTAAACGTTTTTTGATTTTTTAAAATACTATGCTTACTAAGCGTATCCAGCACATTCTCGAACGATGAGCCAGTAGGAATGTATATAACAACCTCCTTTGTGTTTTGTGTGTTGGGAGCATAGTTCAATCGGTAATAGCTAAATGCAAATACAGACCCAATAAGTCCTACAATAACAAGTGGTATTAGGATTATCAGAAGCGTTTTTCTATTTATCGATTTTAGCATAGAGCGTTAAGCGTTAGACGTTAAAAGTTAAATGAAAGAGTTTGCACTTTATTCTTAGCATTAACCTATTATCAAATTTAATAAAAGAACCGTTAACTTGATGTTTAACGGTTCTTTTCTGTACAATAATTAACCTATTTTATATTTCGCTTCACGCTTCACGTTTCACAAAAAATACTACTTCAACTGTTCCACAGCCTTAGCAATTCTCTCGGCGGCTTGCTTTAGTTTCTCGTCGGCGGTAGCGTAGGAGAACCGGATGTAGTTTGGTGTACCAAACGCAGTGCCAGGAACTGCCGCAACGTGAGCTACGTTTAGAAGGAACATTGAAAAATCATCGGCGTTTTTAATGGTTTGTCCATTGTACTGCTTGCCGAAAAAATACGAAATCTCAGGGTAGATGTAGAATGCTCCGCCGGGCATATTCAAGCGGAAACCTTTGATTTTTGAGAATGCATCAACCATAAAATCGCGGCGACGCTTGAATGCGATCTGCATTTCCTTTACTGTGGAACCATCGGAGTTGAATGCTGCTGTGGCAGCTTTTTGTGCGATTGAGCACACCCCCGAGGTTTGCTGACCCTGCAGCTTGTTGCAGGCCTTTGCAATCCACTTGGCCGATGCCGAGAAACCAATTCTCCAACCGGTCATGGCATAACCCTTCGATACACCGTTAATAATAATCACTCGCTCACGGATATTCTCGAATTGAGCAATGCTCTCGTGTTTTCCGGTAAAGTTGATATGCTCGTAAATCTCGTCCGATAGAACAAGGATGTTTGGATGCTTTGCAACAATATCCGCAATGGCCTTTAGCTCATTGTGGGTGTAAATGCTTCCTGATGGATTTGATGGCGAGCAAAGCATCAAAACTCTGGTTTTGGGTGTGATTGCGGCCTCGAGTTGCTTTGGGGTAATCTTGAAATCGCTATCAATACCTGTTTCAATTATAACGCTTTTACCCTCGGCAAGTTTAACCAGCTCCACGTAGCTAACCCAGTAGGGTGCTGGTACAATAACCTCGTCGCCCTTATCCACAACGCACATTAGCACGTTGGAAAGGCTGTGCTTTGCACCGCCCGAAACTATAATTTGGTCGGGGGTAAAGTCGAGGTTATTCTCCCTTTTCAACTTACCGCAGATTGCCTCCTGCAAATCCTTGTAACCGGGAACCGGTGTGTAGAACGAGTAGTTCTCGTCAATAGCTTTTTTAGCTGCCGCCTTAACAAAATCGGGGGTGAAGAAATCGGGCTCACCAACGCTCAGGTTGATAACATCGATACCTTGGCTTGCCAGCTCCCTCGATTTTTGGGACATGGCAATGGTTTGCGATTCTTCGAGTGCGGCTATACGGGCTGATACTTTCTCCATAACACTAAATCTTTTATGTTTACTAATAATCGAAAACTTTTGTAATTTTAAAAGTTCAAATTTACTTAAACTTTATCTATTCCGAGCAAACTTTAAAAATCATTAACCCATGTTCTCAGAAATATTAAAAATTGTACTTCCCGCGCTAATGGTCTTTCTTGCAGGATATTTAGCCATTCGGGCGATGATTAAAAGCGATGCCGATCGCCGTAAAACAGAATTAATGTTCAACAACATTAAAATTACTCTGCCGCTAAGGTTGCAGGCCTACGAGCGGTTGATACTGTTTATGGAGCGCATATCGCCCGAGTCCATTATTGTGCGGGTGAGTAAGAAGGGGATGCAGGCCTCGGAATTGCAGGCTGCGCTACTGGGCGCAATCCGCGCGGAGTGGGAGCATAACCTCTCGCAGCAGCTCTACGTGAGCAACGAGGCGTGGGAGATGGTGCGCAATGCCAAGGAGAATATTGTGAAACTGGTAAACATAAGCGCCGACAGGGTAAACCCCAACGAAACAGCACTTGGATTAAGCCAAAAAATTCTGGAAACCATGGTTGAACTCGATACCAACCCCGTTTCCTACGCCGTGGATTTTTTGAAGAAGGAGGTGAAGGAGATATTGTAGAAATGATTTAAACAAAGCAAGAATATATGGCATATTTCTTTTTTATTGACGAAAGTGGTACTGATAGGCAAGATTCCTTATATGAGGTGTTGTGTGGTGTTGCAATTAAAGATAGTGATTTGTGGAATATTATAACACAGCTAAAAGGGTTTGAAGAAAAACTATTAGGAATTCGCTATAGCGGGAGTGAACGAGAAATCAAAGGTAAAAAGTTTCTTAAGAAGAAGGTCTTCAAACAGGCAAACTTTTTTGAGCCAATTCCAGAGTTTGAAAGAACCAAGTTAGCAAAAGAGTGTATAGAAAATGGAAATCTTGCGACTCGGAAACATATGGCAGCATTGGCTCAAGCCAAACTTGAATATGTTAAAAAGTTATTAGAATTGTGTGCTCAATACAGAGTTAGAATATTTGCATCAATATCGTCTGAGCCAATCAGAGATACCGATGATGGAATGGATGGCCTGCTTAGAAGGGATTATGTTTATGCGTTTGAGAGAATATATTACTACCTTGAAGATAAAAAAGTGGATGAGCAAGGTATTATTGTTTTTGATGAACTTGAAAAGTCTCAAAGTCATGTTCTCGTATCGCAGTTAGAAAACTACTTTAAGAAAACATCAAAAGGTCGACAACGATCTGGATTAGTGATTCCCGAACCATTTTTTGTTCATAGCGACTTGACAACAGGAATTCAAATTGCAGATTTAATTGCATATATAATCTCTTGGGGATTAAGATTAAAAGGTATGACCGAAGAAATTAGACCAGAATTGTGTGAGTTTGTAGAGTTAATAAAACCATTAAGATATATAACAACCCGAGATATTGGTGATATTTCTAATATGGAGATTTGGAGCGTGACATATGTCAAATAAAAAAGGCAATGCCAGTTTCCCAACAAAGCCTCCGATGCAAATATACTATAGAATTTTATGAAAACAAAATAAAGGTTACATTCATTTATCATATTCAAGACTCGAAAGTTTTCCAACTAAATTGGGAGCCATAAAAAGAATAATATCATGAAAGTTTACAATGTGATTGAATTTATAAAAGATAATCAATGGATTTTCTGGATGATTGCAGCAATTGGAACAGTCACTTCTAATTACTTTTTAGTAAAAAGTTGGTTAAGTAAAAGAACTGAAACTAATAGAAAAATTTATGAAAACACGATAGAATCAAAATACCACGATTTATTTGAATTTAAAAAAAGTATAGACTTTTCTCCTCTCCAAATGTTGACAGATGATAATAATCTAATCGAAATATCTATATTCTGTCAACGTATTGAAGATTTTAAGAAACAAAGAAATACATTCAAAGGTTGCCGGACAAAAATTTTATTTAACAAACTATATAATATTTCACTTGTAATAAATAAAACTAAAGATAATAAATTCATGTTTAATTCAATCCTTGATGATGAAAGTATCAATATTGAATTTTATGAAAAGAATAAAAATAATTTTGAAATACTGAAAAAACATTTCAAATCATTTTATTTAAAGATATTTGACAATTTATAAATTTACCTCACACAACCTTCTTTATTATTTTGTTACCTTTGTTGGAGCGCGTCTTCGGACGCGTTTTTCTATATATAAGTTACACTTGTTGCACAGCCACACTCAGCCCCTATGGATGTTGGTGGGTGTTTAGCCAAAAATATTACCGGGTGGGGGTAACAATCCTGATAGTAAACCCATTAAACGGCAAACCATAAACCTACTAATTGCTCAAAGGATTGTTACCCGCCATGAAAGTAAATACAGAGGAGGACATTGTCCTCACCAAAAGGGAGTTTGAAATACTACAGCTCATTGCCGATGGGTATAGCATTAAGGAACTGGCCTCCAAATTCGATATAAAGCTTACCACCGTGATTTTCCACCGGAACAACCTGCGCGAGAAGTTTAACGCCCGCAACTGCCCCGAGCTGGTTTCCAAAGCCTACAAGGCAAAAATTCTTTAGCGGTTTAGGGTTTACCCCCTCAAAAATGAGGGTTGATTCAATGCGTCAACCTCAGTAATTTTAATTATTAATTGCTTGGTTTATAGAGCCGATACGCCATGTGCTGTATCACCGCTGGTTCTTTTACGGGAGGTATAGCGCCGCAGCTCGGCAACCAGGTAAACTATTACTAACCCTTTAAAAATTGTTTTTATGGAAAATCGTATTTCAATAGCTATTAACGACGAGGCCATTGCCAATATCACGGTGGCCATTACCACCATTGAGCAGAACCTGCCCAAGCTCATCAACCTTACTGTAGACGAGCGAAAATCGTTACCCAAGATGGGCGATAGAACCCTTGCCTTTGTGAGCAAAGCGTTGGAGTATACCAAGCAGAACTCCCAGATAGTTCCCAGTTTTATGGAAGTTGCTGAGTTCGAGAAGGACGTTATCGCCGTTACCGCGCTCAGCAAGGTGCTTATACCCCTACAGCAGCTCACCGAGAAACTCGATGATACCACCATGCTGGCCGGTAGCGAGGCGTATTCCGCTGCGCTAGTTTTTTATAACGCGGTTAAGGGTGCGGCCAAGGCTGGTGTACCCGGTATGAAGACCGTTTACGATGACCTGCAGGTCCGATTCCCTGGCAGGGGTAAAACCCCTACAGCTAACACTACCGCCACGGTTTAGCTGAAATATCAAAATTGCTCCTTGGAGGGGAAAATTGGTGCTCCAAGGGGCAAATTGCTCCTCAGAAGGGGAAATTGGTGCTCCGAAGAGCAATTTGCTCCTCAAAGAGGCAATTAAGTCCTTCGGAACAGGAAAATTGGTGTTCCGAAGGAGAAAATTGGTGCTCGGAGGGAGAAAAAGGTTGTTCGCCGAAGCAATTTTCTTGCAAAAAGGGAGAAAAAGGTTGCTTAGAGGGACAAAATTGCTGTGACGAGGAGGAACTTTTCTCTATGAAGGACAAAATTGCTGCTTAGGGAGGAAAAACGGAAAAACCCGAACCGCCAGAAAGGGAGTAGGGGAAACTACACAGACCAATATGCTATGTCCATTCTGCCACCACTAAAGCCTCGGCTTTCTACGGCCAGGCTACATGATGCCATTAAACCATTTAACATCGACCGGGTAACCTACCCACTAATTCTGGTTGGGATAAGAGGCTACTACCGGAATACAATGGGTGTACCCGGGGTAAACGATCGGGGGATATACGATGATGCCATATTTATTGATTCGGTGAATGTAACAGCAGCCTACAATGCGAACACCGATCCCTCGGTAAAACGGGATAGGGTGGCTGTTCTGGTGCCCGGAGTTTACTATGCGCATAAATTTGATATTCATCACGGGCGTAAGTTGGAATACCCCGCCATTTGCCAACGGCTGGGCGAGGTGAGCGTGCTGCGCGATGGGCAATTGGTGCCCCAGAGGGGTATGTTTGGCATTAACATCCACAGAGGAAGCAATACGGGTACAAGCAGTGAGGGGTGCCAGACTTTACCCCCGGCGCAATGGGATGCTTTTTACCAGCAAGCCAAAAGTGAAGCCGTGCGCCTGTACGGGGCTAACTGGAGTAAAAAAGTTATTCCGTATATCCTTATCGAGAATACCGGACAATTTTAGCGATTAACGAATTAAAAACGGACAAACCCGAAACGCCGAGAAGGGAGTAGGGAAAATAAAATAAAACCCAAAACGATGGATGTGAATTTTAAAAGATTGGAATCCGACATGGATGATAAATGCGAAATGCTTACCGAGGAGGAAATTCTTGTGCTGGCCAAAAAAATAAACGAAAAAGTTAATCTTCCAGTAATAAAGGATGAGGAGAAAGAACTTACTGTTTTTTGCAAGGTTATCCGGCTGGTGGATAGGGCGCTGTACAACTACCTTCCCAATGAGTACTACGAGTTAATCCACGATGCTACAGACGGAATCTCGGAAGCCGATGCCGAGGTTATGCGCAAGCGCTTGGTTCCTTTGATCAATAAAAAGGTTAACTTTCCGTTCCTTTCCGAGGACATGGAGGAATTTTTGATTGATTTGGTGTTAAAGTTAATCCTGAATGCATTGGTTAAGGGCAACAAACTTGCTGCTTAATGAATTTAAGGAGGTTGCCATAACCTCCTTAAATTATATAAACAGAGGAAAGAGCACTTGTAAGTGGCATAAAATCCTTAAAATATTTTATGCCACTGCTCGGTTGAAATAGTAGAAAAAGATATAAATCTAATTAACCCTAATAGTTAAAACCCAATGAAAAAGTTTTACGACATTCACATGCACGCCTTCGATTTGAGCCACCCAAATCTATCCGCATTCGTTCTGAGGAAGGGGCTTATTGATTCGCTGTTAACCTGTAAAACCCGATGGTTATTGCCAATTGTGGCTATATTGCCAAGGCTTACTTTGGATAAGGCCAAGAAATACCTTAAGGAGCACCCTTTCATTAAGAATACCCTTGCCTTCTACGAGATCCCCATAGAGTACCAGTTCCTGCTGGTCGATTATTTTTTGAAGAATCCGAATAGCACTGATGATATTGTTGTTGGCCCGAACAATGTTTTTAAGGTTGATGATGACGAGTTCAGTAAAATAGTGATGTGTCCGCTTGCCATTGACTTTGGCTACAGTAGAATCAACGAGGAGGGGGTATTCTACAATAAAGCGCCCTACAAGCCCATTGCCAAGCAGGTGGGCGATCTTTTCTACTCAATTAAAACCTACTACCGCTTTAACCTGGTTCCCGATCCCAACAATCCCCTAAAGCTTAAGCTGGAGGAGATCACGGGCAAAACGCTTGAGGATATTAAGAGGGAAAAGCTATTTGAGATATACCCGTTTATGGGGCTAAACACCCAGAACTACTCCTTGGCAGACTTAAAGGGCGAGAACGGTAAGCAGGGATTGCTCGATAAGTATTTCTCGAATTTTATTGCCGATGAAACTGCTCAGTCCCGTAGGGATAGGTTATTCCAAAAAATGGGACAGTTTGATGGTAAGATGTACGAGGATGATCAGCGCGTTTACAAGGATATTTTTGCAGGAATCAAGGTTTACCCACCACTTGGGTATAACCCGTACCCCGATAGCAGTGTGGAGCTCGACAAGGTTAAGTACCTTTACGAGTACTGCATTAGCAAACGTATTCCAATTATTAGCCATTGTAGCGATGGTGGTTTTGAGGTGGGCGAGGATAAATGTATTACCGATCCCCGGGAGAAATGGACAAAGGTACTTAACGAGTATCCAACCCTTACCCTCGATTTTGCCCATTTTGGCATGCGGCGGAGCGGCGCAACGGATTGGCAGAATGCAATTGTTGAATTAACCCAAAAGGAGAATGTTTACTCCGACGTATCGTGTAACGATGCCGACGAAAAGTATTATAAGAACCTAAACCTTGCAATCGAAAAAGCCGGGGAGCACCTAAAGAGTAAAATGCTGTTTGGTTCCGATTTCTCTATTGCACTAATCTCATCGCCAATTAACTCCTATAACCAATACCTTAGGGCTTTTGTCAATTCAAAGTCGTTGCGTTATAAGCAACCCATGAGTGTTACTAATCCCGAGAGGTTTTTATTTGGAGATGTTTTACCTTAAAAATTATCCAGTATGAGAACTGTAAATTTAGATAATAGAACTTTCTACATTGAATCGGACAAAAAAAGGTACTTGCTACTTGGCGATGCATCCACTGAGCAGGAGCCCAAGCTAAGCCAGATGGTGATGCCTAAAATAAACAAAGTTACCAAGCCAAAAGTGACTGGATTATGGGGTACTTTGGGTAACATGAACGATACCCCTATAAATTGGAGGGGAACCCTAAAGCATTCGGAGTACGGTAACGACTCGTCGGTTGGCGTTACCCACGAAGAAATAGAGCTGATCTACGCCGCCAACCCTCAGCTCGATAATCAGCATGTAAAGGTAACCGAGCGGTTCATCTCGTTCGAGGATGTGGAGTTCGATTTTCCCGAAAGGTTCACCCTGGCCGATATTCCAAAATTTCGACTAACATTGATGCTCGACCCCGACGAGGGGGCTTTGGTTTACTACCAGTACAACCACGCTGACGATAAGGAGGGCAAGGATGATTCAATTAGCTACATACTCCCCGAAAAAACCAGCAACGATTTTGATGTGGCCAATCGCGACCGCTTAACCTACCTTTTCGATGCATTGCCCCCTATGCAGGTGGTGGAGGATGCCGAAAAAGGGGAGGGGTATTTCCGGTTGTCATCGGTTTCGCGGAATCCTGTAAAGTTTTTGATCAAAATACTTACCTATAAGCGGGGAAACTACGCAAAGAGCGATGATGTTCTGCTGGCGCAAGTAGAAAATATAAAGGATTTTATTGAAAAGCCATCGCGGCTGTTGATTTTCGATAATGGCGCATTTAAGGAGTGCCAGGGTGCCGATGTAAATACCGATTTAAAAACATTGCTGCTGATACATGGTACATTTGGAACCACAAACCAATCGTTCGGGGCTTTAGTTAGTTGCGGATGGTTGCAGGGTTTGCTCACTAGTAAAAAGTATGAGCAGATAATTGCATTCGATCATCCTACAGTTTTTAAAGGAGCCAGCCAGAATATAGATCAACTTCTACAGTACTTTAATGGGATGCAATTCAGCAAGCCCGTAGATGTAATAGGCACAAGTCAGGGTGGTTTGCTGGCGCAGTACCTTGCCAATATGGCAAATCCAACTTTTACGGTTGGTAAAGTTGTTTTGGTAGCATCGGCCAACGGAGTCGATTATGTTACAGTTGCGGGTGGTTTGAGCAAGCTATTGTCGGTTCTGAAAGTTATACTAAAAGGATCGAAACCTGCACTGGCATTCATCTGCAATTTGGCACAGCATTCGGTCGATTTTATCATTAAACAGCCGGGTCTTGAGTTAATGGATCCCAAAAGCCCTAACCTGGCTTTTATAATGGACAATATTCCGGTTGATACAAGCACCCGGTATCTTCCAGTTGTCGATGATTTTACAAAGGAAGTGGTAAAGGATGATAAACTATTTGTAAAACTTGCGGCAATGGGGCTCGATTTGCTTATCCGTTCTATTATGGGTAAGTATAACGATTGGGTGGTGCGAACCGAAAATCAGTTTAAGATTCATCCTGAGTATTGTGCTATTCCAGCATATGATCCCAAAGACTTTCTCCCATACACATACGCAGCCATTCATGGGCATTGCTTGGATCGAAAAGATGTTCAGGAAAAGATTGATGTGTTTCTGTAGCCGGAATAGCCTGAGTATTTTCGGCAAAGAAAGTTTTATGGTATAACCTTACTGGCCTTCTCTGTTGGATTGATAGAGAGGGCGTTTGCATTTTGTGTTGGTCGCTGTATTGCTTCCCTTTTGGCTGCATATTGCGAAGAGGACAGGGTATGAGTCATCTTATTAAGTGATCTATTTTTTCCTAACTTTGTTATATAAATAAATTGTAATGACTAAAGATACTGCAATAAAACTATTCAACGACAGGCAAATTCGTACCGTTTGGGACGATGCCAATGAAAAGTGGTACTTTTCAATTGTAGATGTTGTTGGTGTTTTAACGAATAGCCCTAAGCCAAATAATTACTGGAAAGTTCTGAAGCATCGGTTAGCAAAGGAAGGGAGCGAGTTGGTTACAAATTGTAACCAACTGAAAATGCAATCGTCGGATGGTAAGTATTATAAAACAGACGTTGCTGACACTGAGCAACTATTCCGTTTAATACAGAGCATTCCATCGCCTAAAGCGGAACCATTTAAAATGTGGTTGGCTAGAGTTGGGCGAGAGCGAATGGATGAAATTGAAGACCCCGAAATTGGTATAGATAGATTGATGGAAACAAGGGGTATAGCAAGGAGTGGATTAACCAGAGGCTTAAAAGTATTGAGATTCGTAAAGAGCTTACCGATGAGTGGGAGAATAGAGGTGTAAAGAAAGGACAAGAGTATGCAATACTAACTGATGAAATTACAAAGGCCTGGAGCGGATTTACAACAAAACAGTATAAGAATTTCAAAAGTTTAAAGAAGGAAAATCTTCGAGATCATATGACTAACCTTGAGTTGGTGCTTAATATGTTAGCCGAAGCATCAACCACCGAAATATCCAAAAAATCAGAACCGAAATCATTCAACGAAAATAAAATGGTTGCTCAAAAAGGGGGTAAGGTTGCCAAGGCTGCTAGGTTAGAATTGGAAAAGTCTACAGGTAAGAAGGTTGTTACTCGATTAAATGCCAAAAAACCTGATAATCCTGAACTGGACATTCATTCCGAGAATGAATAAGCAAGGCGTTCATCCTAATACTTCTGTTGGATTATGCCTGCAATACACTCAGTGTGGGTATTTTTATTTCTATTTGGAAATATCGGGCTGAAGTGTTAAATCCTTAAAACTTTTTAACGGTTAAAAATCTTCTGATTGATAGTTAAGTAGCGCCATTGTTGTAGAAAAGTTGACAAATGGCATTTCATCGTTAGGTGTGAATGGCTACATTGCACCATCAATGTTTTTAAGTTTTTAGAATTAAATGATGTGTTTGAATTTTGATTGCCTTAATAGGCCATGGGGTCTATTCCTTCTGTTTGGCTTGACTTCGCTGTTGCTAACCACTCCTGTAAAAGCTCAAAAAGATTCGCTCTGTGTTGAGGATACTCTGGTGGTAACATCGCCCGATTCTGTTTCGTTGGTTGATTCTCTCCCAGTTTTTGCTACCCTGGGACATTTCTGTAGTCCTGTTCGTGGAAAGGTAATTAGCCATTTTGGCCCTCGACATAGGCGTTTTCATGCTGGTACCGACATTAAACTTCAGTTGGGCGACAGTGTTCGGGCGGCATTTAGCGGCGTGGTAACCCGCGCAAAGAAGTATTATGGGTATGGACTTCTGGTTGTGCTCAACCACCAACCCGATATTGAAACCTACTATGGGCATTTAAGCAAAATACTTGTAAAGGTGGGCGATACCATCTCGGTTGGATCGGTAATTGGGCTTGGAGGACGGACTGGCCGGGCAACCACCACACATCTGCATTTCGAGTTCCGGGTTAAGCACATTGCCTTTGATTCCGAAAAACTTTTCGATTTTGGAAAGCAACTGGTGCTTGCCGATTCTATTCCTGTAAATAGGCCACCCGTGAAGGATACTGTAAAGTTAGCCAACGTTACCTCGGCTGATTCTATTCCAAACTACGATAGCACTTCTGTGGCCAGCACAATTAACTTGGCACAGGTTCAGAATGAAGAGATAATTTATACTGTAAAGAAGAAGGATACGCTTTACTCGCTTGCTAGGCGCTATGGAACAACTGTGGATAACCTTTGTGCCATGAATAACATTAGGCCTAACGGTATTCTTCATTTAGGCCAGAAAATAAAGATTAGATAATATTCCTACTGGTAATGAGACCTTCATGTCATTCTGCACTTGATGCAGAATCTAGTATTTTTATTACCTTCCCGTTTTACTTGTAACTCTATGAGAAGTAACGATCGAGATTTAGAAAGTAGAGGATTCCTGAAAGAGGGAGAGGAGATTGCCTTTGTAAACCTTACAAATTCTCAGAAACTTGAATTGTTGAAAAGTCTGGTTTCCAAGGAGCGAACTTTGGGAGCAAGACTTGCAAAAGGGGTAGGTGAGCCCGCAGTTTCAGCATTAATTGCTGCTCTTAAAGTTGAGAAAAAACTTTACCCAAAAATAGAGATATGCAATACGTTGGTTGCACTTGGCGAGGTTGCCGTTAAACCATTGATTGCTGAGTTAGGACGAATTGGGAATAATCAACATAAAGATCTTCCCGACAAGGCTTTTGAGAAAGATAGTTACCCATTGCCCCGCGATATTGTGGCCCGTACATTGGCCCATATTGGCAAAAAGGCTTTGCCTGATTTGCTGAACGTGCTCGAGGAAAGTGATTCAACAAGATTAAGCGAGGCCATTGATGCTATTGGGTATATCTGCTTTTATAGTTATAGCCCTGGCGTTTTTGAAAAGTTAAAGGAGTGCTACATTTGTAATGCTAATAATGAGCTTGTTTGTTGGAAAATATTCCGCGCAACGAGCGGATGCCCTAGCGGCTTACAGTTTTTGGTTGAGCAGAGAGCCTTGTGCAAAAAAAGTATTCTTTTAAATGAAATAAACAGGAGTATTCGGCTGATTGAAAAGCGAGAATTGTCGATTCTTTAACGTCTCCATCGCTCTGCAATTCCTATAATCATAACTATTATTCCAAGGAATATTAAAATTCCGCCGCTAATTATTTTGCTGGTTCTGAAGTAAAAAAAGTCGATATGGACCAAGTAAAACATCAGCGCTCCGAATCCAATTAACGAAATTCCCCACAGAATTTTGTGCTCCTCGAATTTAAAGGAGTTGGTTTCCCTTACTCTCTCTGTCTTATAGTCATCGGGGGTGTTGCCTATTGTGTTGGGGTTGTAGTCGAGCACCGATGTGTCGCCCTCCATTAATCCTTTAGCTTGATAATCGGTTATTAGTTCGCGGTTCAATGCTGTAATAACTGCAGCATCGTATAGCAAGGGACTATCATCTCTGTCCTGATTCAGTATGATTTCGAATAGTTCATCATCTGAGTTGCTATTCATTGTTTCGAGGTAAGGATTAATTGTGGCCATAACCTAATGTTTGATCTAAATTTACTTCGGTTGGAGAACTAATCCAATAGTTTATTGTAAAGTTTGTTCAATATTCACAAGCTCTTCATTGCTAAAGTTTAGATTATTTAAGGCTTGTAGACAATCGTTCAGTTGCGATTCCTTGCTTACACCAATAAGTACCGATGTGAGTTGAGGTTTATTTAACAACCACGCAATGGCCATTTGAGCCAATGTCTGGTTTCTATTTAATGCAATTGAATTTAGTTGATTTATTTTGTTCAAGAGTTCATTGGTTATTTGGTCTGCTTTGAGAAACCCGTGTTCTTTTGCTGCTCTTGAATCTTTTGGTATTCCATTTAGATATCGGTTGGTCAAGAGACCTTGTGCCAAAGGCGAAAAAGCGATACATCCCACACCATTATCGTCCAAAACATTTAGTAATCCACTCTCTACCCATCTGTCGAGCATAGAGTATTTTGCCTGATGTATCAGGCAAGGAGTTCCTAGTTGTTTCAGAGTTTTAATGGCAATATCACTTTGTTCGGCTGAGTAGTTCGATATTCCAACATATAGTGCTTTCCCTTGACGAACCATCAAATCCAATGCTCCCATTGTTTCCTCAATTGGAGTATTGGGGTCGGGACGATGCGAGTAAAAAATATCCACATAGTCGAGTCCCATTCGTTTGAGGCTTTGATCTAGACTTGCAACTAGGTATTTTTTTGATCCCCACTCGCCATATGGGCCGGGCCACATATTGTAGCCTGCTTTGGTCGATATTATTATTTCGTCGCGGTATGGGCGAAGATCTTTTCTGAGAATCTCTCTGAAAGTTTCTTCGGCCGACCCAGGAGGTGGCCCATAGTTATTGGCCAAATCGAAATGCGTTATTCCTGCATCAAATGCCTTAAGTATGATTGTTCTCCCATTTTCAAAATCATCAACTCCGCCAAAGTTGTGCCATAGTCCAAGTGATAATGCTGGAAGTTGAAGTCCACTCTTGCCGCAACGGCGGTAGAGCATATCGTTATATCTGTTGGGGTTTGCTATGTATTCCATAATTTTACTTATCTGATAGTAGCAAACTTCGTTAGAATTAAACATAATTCCAAACTCTTGAGCAAACAAAAAACGACCCCAAAGAGGAGTCGTTTTCAATAAATAACCTTACGGTTATGGCATTATTCTGGTTTAATTAGTTCCATACTACGTTTAACAAACCTGCTTAGGTCTTCGCCTTTAAGCATATTGTTGGCAAGTAGCGCTAGGTCGATAAGTTGCTTTACCAACTTTTGGTCGCTACCAAAACCTTTAAGTAGTGAGCGGCGCTCATCCTCGAACTTATCGAGTTGTTTTTCGGTTTCAGTAAGAGCATCCTTATCGGCTTGTGGAATTTCCTCATCCTTCTTATCCTTTCTGGAATTGTGCAATTCATCAGCCTTTTCTTTTAAAGGCTTGATATTCTTATCGAGTTCGTCGAGTTTACTACCCAGCGATTCCGATTTGCTTGCAATAACCGATTTAACTAATGGGTGCGATACGTTTACAACCATATTGTGGCTATCGGGCAAATTGCCATACATTCCAGCGGTTGGGCTCATTGCGGCCATATCCTTCATACGGCGCATAAACTCTGAGTGTGTAATTACCACTGGGCTGGCGTTCTCACCCAAATCCTCGAACGAAATCCAGTAGTGGTCTTCGCTCTTTACAGCACCCTCAAATACAGCGCGTAAATCGTTCTGTTCATCAGCATTTAGAGCAACCTCTTTTCTATCCTCCTTAACAATGATTTTCTCAATTACATCGGAGTCAACACGAGCAAATCGTGAATCCTTAAGTTTTGATTCCAATGCGTTAATTAAGTGTGGATCCAACTGGCCATCCATCATCAACACATCGTAGCCACGGCTTTTAGCCTCCTCAATGTAGCTGTGCTGATCAACCTTGTTGGTTGTGTATAGGTAGATAAGAGTCTTGTTTTTATCGGTTTGATTTTCCTTAATTAGTTTTTCGTACTCCTCAAATGTGAAGTACTTACCATCAACATTTTTGAGTAGCGCAAACTTCTCGGCACGCTCGTAGAACTTCTCATCGGTAATCATACCAAAGGTGATGAAAAGTTTTAGGTCGTCCCATTTCTTCTCGAACTGCTCACGGTCGTTCTTGAAAATCTCCTGAAGCCTATCGGCTACTTTCTTGGTGATATGGCTCGATATTTTCTTAACGTTTGAGTCGCTCTGTAAGTAGCTGCGCGATACGTTTAGTGGGATATCTGGAGAATCGATAACGCCGTGGAGTAATGTTAGAAACTCAGGAACGATACCTTCAACCGAATCGGTAACATAAACCTGGTTGCAGTATAGCTGAATCTTGTTTTTCTGAATGTCGAAGTTGGTTTTAATCCTAGGGAAGTAAAGTACCCCAGTTAGGTTGAAAGGGTAATCAACATTTAGGTGAATATTGAAGAGAGGTTCCTCGGCAGCAGGGTAAAGGTCGTGGTAGAACTTTTGGTAATCCTCATCCTTCAAATCAACAGGTTTACGAGTCCAAAGTGGATTTGTATCGTTGATGATTTTATCCTTGCCAGTTTCAACCTCTTTGCCATCCTTCCATTCCTTCTCAGTTCCATATGCAATAGAAACAGGCAGGTAGCGGCAGTACTTTTTAAGCAAGCCATCTATTCTTGAATCCTCAAGGAATTCTTTTGACTCATCGCTGATATAAAGTACAATGTCAGTTCCTCTGTTCTCCTTCTCAACTTCCTCGATGTTATAATCGGGCGAGCCGTTGCACGACCATTTTACCGCCTTAGCGTCGTCCTTCCACGAGCGGGTAACAATTTCAACCTTATCGCTCACCATAAACGATGAGTAGAATCCTAAACCAAAGTGCCCAATAATTCCGTTGGCCTGATTTTTATATTTTTCCAAAAACTCTTCGGCGCCAGAGAATGCAATTTGGTTGATGTATTTCTCAATCTCATCGGCTGTCATACCAATTCCGCTATCGGAGATTGTTAGTGTACCTGCTTTTGAGTCGAGTTTCACGCGAATAGTTGTATCGCCAATATCACCTTTAAACTCGCCAACCGATGCTAGGGTTTTAAGTTTTTGAGTGGCATCAACTGCGTTGGATATTAACTCCCGGAGGAATATCTCGTGGTCGGAGTAAAGAAATTTCTTGATAATGGGAAAAATGTTCTCGGTAGTAACATTAATTTTTCCTGTTTGCATAGTATATAATTTTATGGTTAAACATAGTTATGGCATTGGCATGTGATCAAATGAAATGCCAACTGAATTGATGTCAAAGAAATGGCAGTGTAAAGTTGCTAAGATAAAGGTATTGAGATTTTTAATGGGTTAACGGTTTGATAATAACACTGTCATTTTGCCATGTTTTGAAACGGTTTGGCAGTAACTAAAGCAAATAGGACAGTATTAGCGAAACTATTAATGCAAGCAATGTAATTAGCCACGCTATAAAGGATATTCTTAAAAAATACTTTTTTGAGTTAAAGTTACGTTTTCCGCAAAGATGTAGTATGATGTTATTGGCGCGGGTGATTAAATTTACATCTTTAGGGATAAACGCATGGGCGCCAAGTTTCATTACATATGCCCCGTACTCGTTTTCGTCTTCTTCAGCCATCATTATTACCTCTACCTTTGGGTTTATTAGCTTAATAGATTCCAATATTTCAATGCCATTCATTAGTGCATGGTTGTAATCGTCCAAAAAATTATATCCAAGAAAAACGATTACCATGTCGTTCCTTCTAAACCGTAATTTTGAGAAGTGTGCTATGAATTTTTCTCCCGAAGGAAATCCTTTGATGCTGGTACGTTTGGTTATTTCAATACCTTCAATCAACTTTTTAGCAGATTCCGAGTCAAATTCAACAACAAAAATAAAAGTTCTAAATTCCAATTTCAGAAAGCTAAGCATTTTAGTACAATTAGAATGATTAAAGGTAGTGAAAAAAATGAAAAGAAAAAGGGTCGATACCAGTTGCATCGACCCTTTTTCGGATTTTATTACATTTAGTTTATTAGTGGTAAAAGGCCATACTTTTCTGAGTAGCCCAGCATTTGCTGAGTGTAATTGTCAGGATATTCAACTTTTACGTCAATAATTTTATCGCCTTCCATTACCGGTATTAATTCAGGGTTAATAAAGCCACCATAAGGCGCAAGTTTTAGTTTTGCATAACGATCTAGCACTTCGCGGTGTAATTCAGGGTTGATTTGAACTGCATAGGTTTCAACCATCTTTTTGCCAGCTTCGTAATCGCCGGTCGATTTAATTCTTTGGATTTCTTTTAGCAGTGTGCCAAACAGATTGCGAAGTTTTGCGTAGTCGTTAATTACAAAGTAGGTTTTGCCATCGCGGGTTTTCTTCTCAATAACATTTTCCGCTTTACCATTCTCGTAGCACCAGCTAGCAATTAACTGGCGGTTACGCATATGTGCTTGCTCAATGGTTTTACCAAACTCAATTCTGGTAAGCTGAGTCATAATGCCATTGCGGATATAGTTGTTGTACTCTGCCTTTGCAACTTCTAACGTTGGCATAATGCCAATTTCCACCATCTTTTGGTCCATCATATAGTAAAGGGCAAATAAATCGGCGCGAGCCTCTTCTAGTGGCGAACCGTAATTTTTAAGTTCGTCGCCCTTAACACCTTCGGCCAATTGACCCGAACCGTGACCTAAACATTCGTGTAAATCGGTATGTAAATTACTTGCAAGCGAACCGTACTCCTTATTAAGTTCAATTTCTTCAGGCGACCAAGCAAATTCTTCCATAAAACCGTTACCCTGAGCGGCTTGGTCGTATGCATAGGTGATATTATCCATGGTAACTGACTTTGAACCGTGATATTTGCGAATCCAATCAGCATTTGGAAGATTGATTCCTATTGGAGTTGAAGGATAGCAGTCGCCTCCAAGTTGTGCAACTGTGATAACTTTTGCGCTAACACCTTTAACCTCTTTTTTCTTGAATTGATTGTCGATGGGAGAGTTATCCTCGAACCACTGAGCGTTATCGCTAATGATTTTTGTACGGCGGGTAGCCTCTAAGTTCTTGAAATCAACTACCGATTCCCAGCTAGATTTGTATCCTAGTGGATCGCCATAATTCTCAATAAAACCGTTTACAAAGTCCACGTGAGAGTCAAGGTCGTTTACCCAAAGAACGTTGTACTCATCGAACTTTTTAAGATCGCCACTCTTGTAGTATTCAACAAGTGTGTTGATAATATTACGTTGATGCTCGTTTTCGGCAACTGTTGCAGCTTTTTCCAACCAGTAAACTATTTTTTCGATAGCAGCACCGTACATTCCATCAATTTTCCAAACTTTTTCAACTACCTTGCCGTTTTCCTTTACAAGTTTTGAGTTTAGTCCGTATGAAATAGGTGTTGTATCCTTAGGATTCATCATTTTTGCATAGAAATCTTCAGCTTCTTTTTGTGTTACACCCTCGTAGTAGTTACAAGCCGAAGAAGCAATCATATCGGCACCTTCACTTTGATTCACGCGTTTTGGAGCAACGTTAGGATCGAAAATAATTGGAGTAAGATTTGCAATAATTTCATCGGTTGTACCTAACGATGTGTTGAATTTATCGGCAGGTGTATTTTTAACAAGCTCCGCAAAGTACTCCTGTGTAAATTCTGGAATAAATTTGTCGTTCGAGTAGTGGTGGTGAATACCGTTGGAGAACCATACACGTTTTAGATAAACCGTAAACTGATTCCAGCTGGTGCTATTTCTATCGCCAGTGTATCCGTTGTAAATGCTTTCGAGAACTGAACGTACCGTTAAATTGTACTTGTAGTTTTGGTCCCAAATAATATCGCGTCCGTATTTGGCTGCTTCGCTTAAATAGTAAACAAGCACTTTTTGATTAGGCGTTAATGAATCAAATTCGGGGATTTGATAACGCATAATGCGGATGTCGGCAAATTGATCAACCTGCCATTTGAAAGGGATGCTTTCCTTTTCAGCATTTTTACAGCTGGTAAGCAAGAGCCCTGCCGAAGTAGCCGTTAGCAAGATCATTGTTTTTATGTTCATTGTTTTTATTGTTTAATAGTTTGTAAATCAATAGTTAAATGATATGTTTTTAGAAATCCAAAGTTTAGAATAATTCATTGAAAATAAAAATTTAGATGGTTTTACCGTACAAAGGTTTATAGATAAAACTTGGCTCAGGAAGTTTTTCTGGCGAATCAACTGGCTTTGATTTTTCTTTACGTGGATTCCTGAGATCCAGATCCCGAACGTAGATCCATTTTCCATTTTCCAACTTGAACCCATCGAACGATGAATCGGGACCATAGAATTGGAAATCGCCGGTGTATTCAGGCTTGGAAGGGGAGAGATGATCGAAAATTATCATTTGCTGTTCTGGCATATACTTTAGAGTGAAAACAACCCTTGCAGAGTACTCAAAAACGATACGTGATAGCATCATCTTGTTATCTATATTGAAAATTGGTTGTCCAAAAACTGGATTGCCATTACCATCAATTGAAAGAACCTCGATTATTTTTTTTGATGTAAATAGATTGTTGAAATCAAAACCGAGTAAAATATAGTGAGTTTGCGATTCAAAATCCACCTCTGAAATGTGATAGTAAACAGCACCCATCCAGTTGTTTGCATTTAACCTTTCGTTATTGGGGTCTTTTACATCTTTTCTGCTGTCGGTTAAATTATGTAATGCAACACTACCATCGTTTTTTCGAACTTGAATAAAACCAAAGTATTTATGAAGGCCTCCTGCTAATGGCAGATTCCAGGTGTATACCCTTATCTTTTTATTGTTTGAGGTTAGTTTGCCAATACTTTTCAGCGAATCGAATGGATAGTTTATCGAATTATCTGCAAGTAGTAATTGCTTGAATGCTTTCTGGAATTGACTATTTATTGAATCTTTTACCGAGAAACTAGTTTCATTAGCAATGGACTTAAGCATAGATGACAAAACTTCCTCCTGTTTAGCAAAAGAATAGTCAGTGCAATTTTGAGCATATAATCCAGAAAAGAACAACGAATAGCCAAAAATTAAAACCAATCTCTTCAAACTCATAACATCCAATCTTTTAATTCTTAATTATCAATTATTCATTAGAAATTACTCATTAATCTCATCCAGCCCCTTAACTATTAGCTCTGCAGCCAATCGGCACTCCTCATCGGTTATGGTTAATGGTGGCGATATCCTGAATGCAGTATCGCAGAACAAAAACCAGTCCGAAATAAATCCATTTTTAACTCCAAAATTTATGAGTTTTATCATCTTATCGAATGAGTTTAATTCCACGGCCATAATCAATCCGTAGGAACGGATTTCCTTAACTAACGGATGCTTCCCAATAATTGACCTGAATATTTGTTCCTTTTTACTAACAGTATCAATTAATTTTTCTTCAATGATCACATTAACTGCAGCAAGCCCGGCTGCGCATGAAACTGGATGTCCTCCAAAAGTAGTTATATGCCCTAACACTGGATTGTTTGTAAGACTCCACATTATTTCACGGGACGAAATGAATGCCCCTAATGGCATTCCGCCTCCTAATGCTTTTGCAAGCACTAATATATCGGGAGTTATATAGTAATGTTCAAACGCAAACATTTTTCCTGTCCTGCCAAGACCGGTCTGTATTTCGTCAAAAACAAGTAAGGCACCAACTTTAGTGCACTGCTCCCTCAGTTTAGATAGGAATTCTTTATTTGCAGGAATAATTCCTGCTTCACCCTGAATTGGTTCTGCAATTACGCAGGCGGTTTTGCTGGTTATTTTCTCTAACTCGGTAGTGCTATTAAATTCAAGGTGTTGGATATCGGGGAGTAATGGTCTGAAAGCACGCTTGAAAGTTTCGCTCCCCATAATACTTAACGATCCTTGGGTACTTCCGTGGTATGCATTTTTAAAGGATATAATTTCGGTTCTTCCAGTATATCGTTTGGCAAGTTTCATAGCGCCTTCAATGGCTTCGCTACCCGAATTCAGAAAGTAAATCGAGTTTAGTGTTTCCGGCATAATACTAACAAGTTTTGCGGCAAACTGTACCTGTGGGTTTTCTATAAACTCGCCGTAAACCATGAGGTGCATATACTTATCAACCTGCTGCTTAACCGCATTAACCACTTTGGGATGGCTGTGTCCCACATTACAAACTGAAACGCCAGAAATTAAATCGAAGTGTTTTTCTCCATTGGGGCCCAAAAGATAAACCCCCTCGGCTTTTTCCACTTCAAGCATAAGGGGGGAATCGGAAGTTTGGGCAACATAGTTCAAGAATAGTTGCCGGTTACTTATCATGCTGTTATACCTATTTATTAATTAAGTTGATTTCGCTTAGTAATTTATCGCGGTATGATTTTCCAATTGGAATAACCTTTTTCCCGTCACTTGCTCTTATCGTGATGGCATTGTCTTCAATGCTATCAATCCTGTTAAGATTAACGATAAAGGAGCGGTGTACTCGTTTAAATCGAATAGAGGGGAGTTGATTCTCTATTGATTTCATGGTTAGATGAATTGTAAATCTATCGCTAACCGTATTGATAACAATATAATTTTCTAACGCTTCAATCCAAAGAATATCATTGAACTTTACTCTAATCAATGAGTTGTTTTTCTTGATGAAGATCTCCTTGTCTTCATCCATGGGTGAGCGCTGCTGGTTGTACCGCTCATATACTTTGCTTACAGCCTTAAAAAATCTTGGGAAAGTAATTGGTTTTAACAGGTAATCGGTAACACTGTGTTCAAAAGCTTTAAGGGCATATTTTTCCTTTGATGAAATAATGATAACCTGAGGATGGCTAGTACTTACTTCAAGAAAATCCATCCCGCTCATTTCGGGCATCTCTATATCTAAAAAGATAAGTTGTACGCTATCAGGCGTGTTTTTTAGAAAATTTAATGCTTCCACGGCATTGGAGAAAGAATGGTTTAAATGCAGAAAATCTACTTTGCTGGTGTATTCCTCAACCACCCTTCTTGACATTTCATCATCATCAATCAGTATGCAATTCATATCCCTAGAATTTTCAACGAATTTAATTAAAAACTTACTTAATTACAAAATTAGGTTTTATTTGTAGTATTCCTCTAAAAATCGTTTTTCAATTAGTTGACAATTCTTTATTGATGATTTAAGCCAAGTTAGCAGTATAATTTCTTGTTCTTCGGAGGGTATTGAATAATCAATCCGTGAATTTCTCAACTTTTTAGTCAATTCGTACAACGCCAAGGCTGCCGATACAGAAATATTATAGCTTTCAATAAAACCATACATTGGGATTTTAACATACTCGTCGGCTAATTCCAATGCTTCTTCAGTTAAACCGGTGAGTTCAGTACCAAACATTAACGCAAATTTACCTTTTGTTATATCAAAGTCTTCAATGTTCTTGTCGTTCGCGTGTGGCGAGGTTGCAACTATTCTATACCCTTTCTTTTTCAGAACTTGAATTGTATGCTTGGTGTTGTATGGTTCTCCGTTATACCTATATATATTTAGCCATTTAGAAGCGCTCATGTCAACTTCGCTGTTAACATTGAAGTTGCGGCTATTTTCAATTACATGCACATCCTGAATTCCAAGGCAATCGCAAGTTCTAAGCACAGCGCTGGCATTTTGTGCTTGGTATAAATCCTCTAGTATTATGGTGATGTATCGTGTTCGATTGCATAGTACTTTTTTGAACAGTTCTATTCTCCGTTCCAACACTAACTTTGATAGATGGTTGATGAATGAATGTCGAATTTGGGCATCCAGAATGTACCTTGAGTCTTTATCATTCATAGGACGATGGTTTGTATTAAAAAAAAAGGAGAACCATGGGGTTCTCCTGAAGAGAAAATAAAATTCCTTATTGAACTTTACCGTTCAATTCGCTACCAGCTTTGAATTTTACAACTTTCTTAGCCTTAATGTTGATTGGCTTTCCGGTTTGTGGGTTACGGCCAGTTCTTGCGTTTCTTTTAGCAACAGCGAAAGAACCAAAACCTACAAGAGCTACTCTGTCACCTTTTTTAAGAGCTGTACCTGTAGCTTTTACAAAAGCGTCTAATGCTTTTTTAGCGTCAGCTTTAGTGATTTTTGCTTCTGCAGCAATTGCATCGATCAATTGAGCTTTGTTCATAATTGATAATTTTTAGGGTTAGAAATAGTTAGTTGACTATCAAAGACAAAATTAGCCTATTTATCAATAAATGCAAGTTTTTTGATAATTTTTTTTGCCAGTAATGCCTTTTTTATTGGTTTTTATAACATCCTCTGATGTTAATAGTGCTAATTTATTGAAATTTTAATGAGATATGCAAGTATTTCTGTAAAAAAAAATTATTCTTTTTTTTGTTACACCATTTGGTAGATTAAAAAAAGACTGTACTTTTGCCCCCGGAGAAATGGCAGAGCGGTCGAATGCGGCGGTCTTGAAAACCGTTGACTGTAACAGGTCCGGGGGTTCGAATCCCTCTTTCTCCGCCAAAAAACGAGGGTAATTTTACCCTCGTTTTCTTGTTTATAACATGTTGATAAAAAGTCTACTCTAACGGAATGAAAATTAAGTTACACTAAAAATGCGATGATTTTTCATCGCATTTTTAGTGTAATAAAATAGTTATTTGTCATTTTACTGTTAAAACAAGTCCTATTAAAGAACCCATAGCTATACTTCCCCATGGCGAACTGGTGATAGGGCAGGTTCCGCTATTACATCCTATAAAATAGTAGTAGGCAATGCCTAATCCTCCTCCAACTATTACTCCTAACACAGGAAATAGTACCTTCTTATTTTTAAACTTATTGGCTATCTTTCCTAAAATTACTGGACATCCCATAGTATTGTTGTATTACTTAATTAAAATTTACATATGTAAATATAGCAATGCAAATATACGAATTGTTGTAAAAGAATTGAATTTGTTTTGCAAATAAATGTAAAGTGTTTACTTTTGCAAGCCGAATGGTTTAGGGAGAGATGCCAGAGCGGTCGAATGGGGCGGTCTCGAAAACCGTTGTCCGCTTATGCGGACCCAGGGTTCGAATCCCTGTCTCTCCGCGGATAATAAAAGCAAAACAAAGTAAAAATCTGTAAGTCAACGCTTACAGGTTTTTTATTTGAGTAAATTGAAGCAGAAAAAAGCATGAAAAGTACTTTTCAGTTGGACTTAGTCTGTGAATCTTTATTTGAGGATAAAGAAAAAGTCCAAGGGTCAGCTTGGACTTAAACTGGTAAAGTATCAATAGCTATTTTACTTGCATTTTATGGAGTTTTGCATAGTAACCATCCAATGCGATAAGCTCGTCGTGTTTTCCTCTCTCAACGATTTCGCCCTCATGCAGTACACAAATTAGATCTGCATTGCGAACGGTTGATAGACGGTGCGCAATTACTAAGGAGGTTCTATGCTTCATTAAGTTTTCAATGGCATCCTGAACTAACCTTTCAGATTCTGTATCCAACGCACTGGTTGCCTCATCCAGAATCATAATAGGTGGATTCTTAAGTATTGCCCGGGCAATACTTACACGTTGGCGCTGACCACCAGACAGTTTGCTGCCCCTATCTCCTATATTGGTAAAGTATCCATTGGGCGTTGCTGATATGAATTCATGGGCGTTGGCTATTTTGGCCGCATTAGTTACCGATTCTTCAGTAGAGTTAACAACTCCAAAAGAAATGTTGTTGTAGAAATTGTCGTTGAATAGGATTGGATCCTGGTTAACATTACCCATTAAGTTCCTCAGACTAGATAAATCATAATCTTTAATATTAATACCATCGATTAATATTTCACCATCTGTAACATCCCAGAACCTAGGGAGTAAATCAACAAAAGTACTTTTTCCTGAGCCCGATTGTCCAACCAAGGCAACGGTCATTCCCTTTTCTATAGTAAGATTTACATTTTTTAAAACTAATTCATCCTGATACTTGAAATTAACATTTCTATACTCAATTTTTGAATTGAAATCGGAAAGTTTAATGGCGCCTTGTTTTATTTTTATTGGGTTTTCAGCACTTAGAATGCTGTCTATTCTGTCAGCAGAAGCCATCCCTTTTACAATGTTAAAGTAGGCATTGGAGAATGATTTTGCAGGATTAATAATCATATAGAAAAATCCAATATAAGCAATTAAAGCTTCAGGGGAGATATTCCCCTTGCCCATAAATATTAGGCTTCCTCCATACCATAGCACTAAAACGATAACTGCTGTTCCCAGAAATTCACTTAACGGAACTGCTAGGTCTCTTCTTCTCCACATCTTTTTGATAAGAAGAGAGTAAAAACTGTTAACACTCTCGAACCTTGTGATAACCTTATTTTCTGCATTAAAAGCCTTAATAATTCTGAGCCCACCTAGTGTTTCCTCTATGAGCGTGAGTATTGCTCCCATTTTTTTCTGCCCCTTAAATGATGTTTTTCGAAGCGATTTTCCAATTCTTCCGATAGCAAATCCAGCAATAGGGAGTAGAATCAATACAAAAAGCGTTAGCTGTGGGCTAATTAGAATTAATGCTATAAAATGGACGATGATAATTATTGGATCTTTAAAATATACTTCGAGTGAACGAATGATAGATACTTCGATTTCGTTTACATCATTAGTCATTTTGCTTATAATGTCCCCCTTTTTTTCTTCGCTGTAGTAGCCTAATGGCAAATCAACAACTTTACGATATAGTTCGTTTCTAATATCTCTTACAACACCAGATCGAATGGGGGCTAAATAGTATAATGCTAAGTATGTAAATAGGTTTTTTAAAAATGAAGCGATA
This sequence comes from Tenuifilaceae bacterium CYCD, assembly GCA_036322835.1. Taxonomy (NCBI): domain Bacteria; kingdom Pseudomonadati; phylum Bacteroidota; class Bacteroidia; order Bacteroidales; family Tenuifilaceae; species Tenuifilaceae bacterium CYCD. The sequence continues at coordinate 3,035,786 of AP027304.1, forward strand.
AGAACTATACCTATAATAAACAGTAGTGCGGTTGATTTGTCGTGGGTTTTAATTAATTCACTTAAAATATAGTTTAAGTATTGAGTAACTGCTTTTGTGGTTAGCGCAAACTCTGGCTTTACTTCAACTAAAGGAACATTGCCAAATAATAGTTGAAGAAATGGAATAAGCATTGCTAACGAGAAAACGGAGAATACAGCCCCCAATACATTGCTAAACACATTTATAAATACGTGCCACTTATATGGATAAAGATATCTAAGTATTTTATGGTATTTCTTCATTTGATTGCCTTTATTATATGATTATAACTCGCCAAAAGTAAAAAAATAATTTGTTTTCTGTGTTGCCATATATCTTAGGCAGCACTATTTAACACCCAAATAATTCATGGGAGTTATGTTTTTGAGTTCATTTTTAACAGAACCCGATATATTAAGACTATCAATAAACATTATGAAATCTTGTTGTGTGATTTTTTTATTGGTACGAGTTAGTTCTTTTAGTGCTTCATATGGGTTTGGATATCCTTCTCTTCTGAGAATGGTTTGAATTGCCTCAGCTATTACCATCCAGTTGTTCTCTAGATCATTATTGATAGCCACGTTATTTACAATTAACTTATCGAGACCCTTTGAAATTGATTTGATGGCAATGATTGTGTGCGCATAAGGGATTCCAATATTTCTTAAAACCGTGGAGTCTGTTAGGTCGCGTTGTAATCTTGAAATTGGCAGTTTGGCCGATAAATGTTCTAGAATTGCATTTGCCATGCCGAGGTTTCCCTCAGCATTTTCAAAGTCAATAGGATTTACTTTATGTGGCATTGCAGAAGAACCTACCTCGCCTTGCTTAATCTTTTGCTTAAAGTATTCCATTGATATGTATGTCCATATATCTCTTGAAAAGTCTATCAGAATCGTGTTGATTCGTTTTGTTGCATCGAAAAGCGCTGCCAAGTTATCGTAATGCTCTATTTGTGTGGTGGTTTGCGAACGGGTAAGGTTTAGCGATTTGTTCACAAAGTTGTTGGCAAAATCAACCCAATTTATATTTGGGTAGGCCACAGAATGAGCATTAAGATTCCCTGTTGCTCCGCCAAATTTTGCCGAGTAAGGGACTGTTTGTAACTGCTTTAGTTGAATTTCTAACCTTTCAGCAAATACTCTAATTTCCTTTCCTAACCTTGTTGGTGATGCAGGCTGTCCATGGGTGTGGGCAAGCATGGGAATGTCGGCCCACTCTTTTGCATAGAAATTTAGCTTTTGAATGATACCTTCAATTAGTGGCAAATAACTATTGTGAATAGCATCGCGAAGCATTGCAGGGAATGCAGTGTTGTTAATATCCTGTGATGTGAGTCCAAAATGGATAAACTCTTTGTGCTCCGATAATTCTAACGCATCAAATTTTTCTTTCAGAAAATACTCTACCGCCTTAACATCATGGTTGGTAGTTGATTCGATTTGTTTTATGTGTAGGGCATCATTTTCGTTGAAATCCGATACTATTTGTCTCAACTTATCAAAATTGAAGGGTTGAAAACTTGCTAGTTGTGGTAATGGAATTTTGCAGAGCGCAATAAAATAATCCACTTCAACCCAAACTCTATACTTAATAAGTGCAAATTCTGAAAAGTAATGTTGAAGTTCATCAACTTTATCTCGATACCTACCATCGATAGGTGAAATTGCATTAAGTGATGTGAGTGCCATATCTGAAATTTTGCTCAAAGTTAGCAAACTAAGCCGATATATAGAAATTTGAATATAAATCTAATCCGTTATTTAACAAAGATTGATGTTTGTTGGAGGCAAATTTTAAAGCATTCGATTATTAATGATTGTTCTGATTTAAAAGAAATTTTTTCGAAGAAATTGCTAACTTCGTGGCATAATCAAAGGTGGATTAATCTATATGGATGATGACCCGCAAAATAAGAGTATCGGCTATTTCGTATTTAAACACTGCTCCGTTTGTTTACGGTTTGCAGCATTCTGATATTATAGATAACATAGATATAACTTTCGATTATCCTTCCGAGTGTGCGCGTAAGTTACAGCAAAACGAGTCCGATATAGGTATTATTCCTGTTGCTGCATTGCTCTCACTTCCAATGTATGAGATTATTTCAGATTATTGTATTGGTGCTGTTGGCGCGGTGAGAACCGTTGCTTTGTTTAGTAACTCTCCTTTGGGAAAAATTGAAAGGGTCTATCTCGACTACCAATCCAGAACATCCGTTAATTTGGCTAAGATTCTTAGCAAGAAATTTTGGAAAATCAATCCGGAGTGGATACCATTTACACCTTCGCAGGATGCTAATGGACTAGAACCTCACGAAGGCCTTGTTATTATTGGCGATAGGGTGTTCAACTCCGAGAAGCACTATACGTACTGCTACGATTTAGCGGAGGAGTGGTTCAGGTTTACTGGGTTACCTTTTGTTTTTGCGGTTTGGGCTTCAGTTAAAACATTAGAAAAATATTTTGTTGATTCTTTCAATGGTGCACTTAGTCTGGGCTTAAGGAATATTCCTGAGGCAGTAGATAACTTTAACCTAAAATATATTGATAGGAGCGAGGCTATAAAATACTTAAATAGTAATCTGTCCTTTAATTTGGATGATAGTAAGAAAAAGGCCATTGAGATGTTTTTAAACCAAGTTAAAGAGGTAAATTTATGATAATAACTTTATAACACACATCTGCCTATGATAGCAATCTTCTACAAGGCTTTCAATAAAATTGTTCATGAAATTGATGCTGAACGTTTGGCAGAAATCGATTATGAGGATTTATTCTGGGTTGATTTGGCAAACCCAACGGATGATGAACGGGAAGCTGTAGAGATTTTTTTTAGTATAAACCTTCAAACTCGTCAGCAGGTAGAGGAGATTGAGAGTTCGTCGCGATATTTTGAAACGGAAAATTTGATTATTACCAACTCAAACTTTCTTATCAATAGGGATAATGTTTACATTTCTGAGCCAGTGTCGTTTACGTTAAAGGACGGAATTCTTATATCGTCACGAATGGCCGATTTAAAGGCTTTTTCGGATACTATTCGTAAAATTTACTCTAACCATAAGGCTTACCCAACTGGATACCATGCATTGATTGCACTTTTAGAAACTCGAATTGATTTAGATGCAGATATGGTGGAGGCCCTTGCCCGTGAAATTGCAATTTTAACCAAGAAATTGCGGATTGCCGAGGATCTTGATGAGGAATTAATCTTGGAGATTAACAAACTGCAGGAAAATACAATGTTAATCCGTGAAAACTTTATGGATAAGCAGCGAGTGGTGAGCGGAATCCTAAAAAGCGAGCGCTTCCCTAACGATACCTACCCGAAGTTAAACATTATGACACGAGATATTGGTTCACTTATTAACCATACCGATTTTAGTTTTGAGCGTTTGGAGTATTTGCAGAATACATTCTTGGGTCTTATTAACATTGAACAGAACAAGATTATAAAGATATTTACAGTGGTTTCGGTGGTGTTTATGCCTCCAACACTTATTGCTTCAATTTACGGAATGAACTTTACCTTATTTCCTGAGATAAAGTGGACATATGGTTATCCGTTTGCGTTAGCGCTAATGCTTCTTTCCTCTTTGTCAACACTATTTATTTTTAAGAAGAGGAAATGGCTTTGAGATTTGGCGCTGGAAGTAGAATTTAGAATGTAATGACCTTATAAACAGGATAAAAAATATACGATGAATATTTCTGGTTTAAGTTGGTTCAGGTTTATAGCAATTATTGGATTGTTATTGGCGTTGTGTTCGAGTTCTAGCGCCCAAACCGATAGAAACTCCAAGTTGGTTTATAAAATCAACATCAAGGAAAGTATTATGCCCGCTGCATGGCGACAGGTTAAGGTAGGCTTTGATGAGGCAAATAAGCAAAATGCCGATATCATACTAATTCATATGAATACCTATGGTGGAATGGTTGATGTGGCAGACTCAATACGAACAAAGATTCTGAATAGCCCAATCCCTGTTTGGGTTTTTATTGATAATCAGGCAGCATCGGCAGGCGCATTAATCTCTATTGCTTGCGATAGCATTTATATGCGAAAAGGTGGAAGCATTGGTGCTGCAACTGTTGTTGACCAATCGGGCAATGTGGTTCCAGATAAGTTTCAGTCGTTTATGCGAAGCACAATGCGTGCAACTGCCGAGGCAAAAGGAAAGGATACAATTGTTGTAGGACGCGATACCATTGTGAAATGGCGACGCGATCCACATATTGCTGAAGCAATGGTTGATCCATCTATATATATAAAAGGTATAATCGATTCTGGAAAGGTTTTAACTTTTACTGCCGAAGAGGCTATTAAGCATGGATATTGCGAGGGCAAAGTTGAGACGGTGGAAGATTTGTTAAATCATGCAGGAGTGAAGAACTACACTCTGGCTGAGTTTAAACCATCATTTTTAGATAAAATATTAGGATTTTTAACCAATCCAATAGTTTCGGGAATACTTATAATGGCAATAGTTGGCGGTATTTACTTTGAACTTCAGTCGCCAGGAATTGGATTTCCTCTAGGATTAGCTGTGCTTGCTGCAATTCTATACTTTGCTCCGCATTATCTGGAGGGTCTAGCGGAACATTGGGAGTTACTTATATTTATAATAGGTTTAGTACTTGTAATTATCGAAGTTTTTGCTATTCCAGGTTTTGGAATTACTGGTATCAGCGGTATTATATTGATAGTTGCAGGTCTTACCCTGGCAATGATTGATAATAAACTATTCAAAGGTAATGGCTCGTTTCTCTGGATTATCATTGTAAAACCTTTTGGAATTGTAGTGGCATCTGTGTTTCTGGGATTAGTAGGTGGAATTGCATTGAGCAAGAAATTGCTAACCTCAACAATGTTTCCAAATTTAGCCCTACATTCAGAACTTTCTGGAGAGGGCGGATTTGTAGGGGTGGATTTGCATATTAAGAGTAAAGTAGGAATGGAGGGAATTGCAATTACAATATTGCGTCCATCGGGTAAAATTCAAATTGATAACGAGTGGTTCGATGCTATGTCGGAGTATGGTTATATAGAGAAAGGGGAAAAGGTAAAGGTTGTTAAGGATGAGGCTGGCCAACTTTATGTTGTTAAGATCGATTAAAATAGGCTTTTATGGAAGACATCAAAATAAGAGATTTTGAGGCAAATGATTATGATGGACTAAGCGAAGTTTGGGGCTTAACCAATCTTGGCAACCCTCAACGCGGAGATAATTTTGAAATCATTATGCAAAGTATCGCTATGGGCGGAAAGATGTTAGTTGCTACAAATTCGGATAACAAAGTGATTGCAACAAGTTGGATGACTTTTGATGGACGTAGAATTCACTTACACCATTTTGGAGTGCATCCCACTTATCAACGTAAAGGTGTTGGTAAGTTACTGGTGCAGCAATCGTTGCGATTTGCGAAACGGAAAGGATATCAGGTAAAATTAGAGGTTCACCAATCAAATACAGCCGCAATTAATCTTTATAAACAGTTTGGCTTTAGCTTTTTAGGCGATTATGATGTATATATTATTCGGGATTTGAGTAAGATTGAGGATTAATTGATTTTCTGATAGTTTCTAACTTAAAGACTTGCATATATAACCTAATACCTAAAACTATGAAAATACTATTTTTATTGTTATCCATGGTGTTGTCTACCTACTTAAATGCGCAAACCGATTCTATAATTGTTTTGAATAAGCCAAGCGAAAATAGAGGGAAAAATATAATGGAGGCATTTGCGGCACGGGCCTCTGTAAGGGAATTCTCCCCAGATGAACTCTCTATTCAGGATATATCGGATCTTCTATGGGCAGCAAATGGTGTAAACCGTCCAGATGAAGGTAAAAGAACCGCGCCAACTGCTATGAACTCACAGGATATTGACATTTATGTTGTAATGAAGCAGGGCTCTTACCTTTATGACGCAAAAAATCACAGGATGATTTTAGTTGATTCGAATGATAATAGGGCATTGGTTGCTGGTGGACAAACTAATTTTAGTAATGCCCCGTTGTTCTGTGTCATGGTGTCGGATATATCGCGCTTTAAAAGAGGCGAGGATTCTTTGAAAATGACATGGACGGCTATGGATGCAGCCTATGTATCGCAGAATATCGATTTGTTTTGTGCCGGTGTTGGTTTGAAAACTCGTCCAAGAGTTGGTATGGATATTGAAAAGTTGAGAGTAGCTTTGAAATTGAGTTCAACTCAGCACCCAATGATTAACAATCCTGTTAGCAAATAGATTCGATTTATACTTTATAACGCTGTCAGAGTTTAAAACCCTAACAGCGTTTTATTATTGGAACCATCATTAGATTAATATTTATCAATTTATTGAACAAAATTGTGATGGTTTTGTAATTTTATACAAAACCATTCTTCTATGGAGCGTGAGATTTTCAGCACTAAGCACAAGGCGTTATCGCTAAACCTCAATTCATCAAAGTATGGTACCATCGCAGAGATTGGCGGTGGGCAGGAGGTCGCCCGTGCGTTCTTTCAGGCAGGAGGTGCTTCTGGCACAATTGCTAAAACAATCTCGGCTTACGATAAGATTTTTAGCGATCACCTTTACAGCAAGGGTGATCAAGGGCGCTATGTCTGCCTTCCCCGTTTGGAGCAGATGCTTTGTACTGAGTACGATGAGTTAATAACAGTGCTAGGCTCTAGCAGACGCGATGGTGTTAGGTACTTTGCTTTTGCAAATACTGTGGAAACTCTTAATTTCAAGAAAGATAATCAGGGACATGGCTGGCTTGGGGTCCGTTTTGAACTGAGTAAATCAGGTTGCCCAAATGATATTGTTATTCATGTTCGACTTCTTGAGAATGATGCAATTCTCCAACAATACACACTAGGAACGCTTGGAGTTAACTTGATTTTTGCTTGTTTTAACTATCACTACAGGCCCAATGTCTTTTTACGATCGCTGATGGACAATTTGTCGAGCGATAGGGTAGAGATTACTATGGCCCGTATGACTGGGCCTGACCTATCGTGGGTTGATAATAGATTGCTCAGCGTACAGCTGGTGAAGAATGGGATGACTCCTGCGATAATTTTCGACCGCTACGGCAAGGTGCAGGAGCCTGACGATATGCTGTACAAGAAGAATGCTTTACTTTTGCGTGGCCGCTTCAGGCCAATTACCTATGTGGGTTTCGATATTCTTAAATCATCATACGCGCACTTTAAACAGAATGCAGCCTTTACATCCGAGAACACGCTTCAAATCTCTGAAATCACTCTAAATAATTTGCTCGACGAGGGAGAAATAAATGAGCGAGATTTCCTGGATCGGGTTGGTATCCTCAATGGAATGGGGCAGAATGTGATGATATCGAATTTTAAGGAGTTCTATAAACTTGTGGAATACTTTGGACGGTTTAAGCATAAAAACCTGAGGATTATTATGGGAGTGCCGACCTTTGCTAAAGTTATGGATAAGAGTTACTATACAAATCTGGCCGGAGGATTACTGGAGGCTGTCGGAAAAATGTTTCCAATACGAACAAAATTTTACATCTATCCTGCACTGAATAGACAAACAAAGAAGTTAATGGAAACAGATGATATTCCACTAGCCCCTGATGTTCTGCACATATATCAGTATTTATTGGAAAATGCACTTATTATAAACCTCAAAAATGTTAAGCATGAGTGGCTAAACATCGATTCCAACGAAGTTTTACGGTTGATTCATAGCGGCGATTCCCAATGGGAAAGAATGGTTCCGCGGTATGTGGTTAAGAACATTAAGAAGAAAAAATTGTTTGGATATAAAGGCATGAAAAGGTAAAACTTGAAAGGAATAAACAATTTTGATCATAAATCAGTTATGATTTAGAGTAACCACGGTTTAGTTTATAAAGCAAAAGCGGCCTTTTGAGCCGCTTTCGTATGGTTAAGTTTACTCTAGCCATTAAACTCCTCAATCTCAAAGGCTAGTTTCATAATCTTACTAACTCTACCTTCGGTATCTCGAACAGGAATGTATGTTTCCAAAAGTTCGAAGGTTCTTCCTTGCCAACTAATTTTTGATTTTGTCTTTTTGGTCATGCCGGCCTTGAGGTTATCCCAGAAAATGCCATACTCTTTTTTCTGCTGTTCGGTAAGCACAAGGTTGTTGGAGTGATGGGAGCCAATAATCTGATCGCGCGGAACTCCTATTAATTGAAGGAAGGCATCATTAATATTGATAATGTTACCACCCAAATCGTACTCTATAACATATGCCGAAGAGTTGATGGAGTGTAGGAAACCTTCAATTTCGCCCGATTTGCGCGCAACTTCCTCCTGTGTGGCCTGGAGTTCCTCCATATTCTGGCGCATCTCCTCTTCCTGCGCTTTCATTTCCTCAGCCTGCATTTGCGATTGCTCTAAAAGCATCTTTGTACGAGCATTGATCTTAACCGAAAGAATTGTCGATGCAATGCTTTCAGCAATCTTTTCAACAAATTCAACCTCGAATTTTTCGAGAATCTTGAACGATGCCATTTCGATAACTCCAAGTACCTCATCCTCGTGTTTAAGCGGTACAAGCACAATACAACGAGGATTGGACTCTCCTAATCCAGACGAGATCATCACGTAGTCTTCGGGTACTTCTGTCATGAATATGGTTTCCTTCTCCATGGCACAGGCACCAACAAGGCCTTCGCCCTTCTCTAGTTGCTTTGTAATGTATTTCTTCCTATCCCAAGCAAATGCTGAAACTAGTTCGAAGTATTGATTGTATTTATCCTCCTCGTTCCAAAGGAAAATACCACCCTGATTTGCTCCAGTGTATTTAACCAGGTTGACAATAACATTGTCACAAAGTTTCTGAAGATCGGTATTGTTTTGGCGAAGAATTTCTCCAAACTTAGCATACCCTTCGTTAGCCCAAGAGCGTTTCTGATCATCAACCTTGCGTTTTTCTTCCTCAGTTGCAGCATTACGCAAACTATCGCGCATATACTGGAGCGATTGGCCAAGAACATCCTTCTCGCTCAATAGTTCAAGTGAAGAATCGTAATTGCCTTTACCTATTTGATTGGCAAAATCAGTTTTTTGATTCAATCCTTCAATTGAAGTATTTAGAGCAACAGCCATTTCCTCAATTTCATCTCCTGTATTAAGATTGACAATAAGTTCATTGGAGATTTCACCCCTTGCAATACGTTTAAGAATTTCGGTTATTCTTACAATTGGTTTTGTTAAATTATCGGATATAAACAGAAGAACGAATACCATTATGAAAAGACCAATTATACTAACTCCGAGTGAGATGTAAAGAGTTTTTTTTGCACTAGCAGTAATAACATCCAATGGCGCAGAAAGTACAAAAGCCCAAGGAGCATTTGTTTTACCTGCAATTATCGGAGCATAGCAAATTAGATGCTGCTTCCCTTGTTCATCGGTTTTTAAGTAGTTAAATTCTTCTCCTTTTTTTATGCGTTCTAGGAGATTCTGATTCTGAGCGTCGTTAGGAAAGGCCTCTGATATATTTTTGAAAATTAACTCTTTATTAGGATGACCTGCAATTATTCCTGTGTTTGATACAAGGTAAGCGAAACTGCCAGAAACCGGTTTAATCTTTGAAACCAGTTCTTGCAAACTTTCCAAACCTTGATCTGTAGCGATAATTCCACTGAATGTGCTATTGACATATATTGGCGAACTATAGGTAATCATCAATTTAACGTCAGACTTTCCTTTGGTCACCTGATCAACATATGGTTCCCAAATGGCTTCAATCCCTTTTTTCTTGTATGCTCCATAAATTGGAGGATCACCAGTTAGGCTTCTTTGGTCGTATAACCATTTTAGTTGAGTTCCTTCGCGCCAGGTTGTAATAACAAATCGGCCATAATCCTTATCGTAGCCTGGAACGTACGACTTATACTCCCAGCTATCCCAAAGAGAGTAAACTTGTGGATTTTCCCTTAAAACGGGAAGATACATATCTAAAAATAATTTTTTCCACTGTTCGTGGGGCATATCCTTGTAAACAGTTAGTGCTTGAGATAACGTTCTAACCAGAGACAATTCACGTTCAAATACTCCTGCAATTTCATTTGCAGTAACCTTTGCAGTGAGTTGGGTTTTGACTATTGCATCGTCGTAAATAGTTTTTCGAGAATTGTAAAGAATATAACCAACTGACACGATGTATAGTAAGGCTGTAAATGTCAGAATGTAAAGTAGTATTTTCTGACGGATTTTAAGTTTACGGCTCATGTGCTTTAGAATTTAAGGCTAAACATATAACTTTTCTGCAAGAATTACAATGTTTTTTATTAAAATCGTGGCTGTTTAAACCTTATTTTTATACAGATATCAAATATCACATTACTAACCTTAATTAATTGAAACTAATTATGAAAAAAATTCTTGTTGGGATACTACTTTTCATATTCCCAATCTTGCTGTTCTCTCAGGAGTACAAGTATGAATCGGTTCCGGGCGATCCATTAAATGCTCGTGTATACACATTAAGCAATGGTCTTAAAGTTTATATGTCGGTTGTTAAGGATGAGCCCAGAATACAAACTTTTATTGCTGTTCGCGTTGGTAGCAAAAACGATCCAAAAGAAACTACAGGACTTGCGCATTACTTTGAACACATGATGTTTAAAGGAACTCCAGAGTTTGGAACAATGGATTGGGAAAAAGAAAAAGTGTTAATCGAAAAGATTGAATCGCTATTTGAAACATATAGGGTTGAAACAGACTCAGCCAAGAGGGCTGCTATTTATCATGTTATTGATAGCGTTTCATACGAGGCTTCAACGCTTGCGATTCCGAATGAATACGATAAGTTAATGGCTGCAATTGGTTCAACCGGAACAAATGCAGGAACATCCAATGATTATACTGTTTATATTGAGAATATTCCTAATAATCAACTGGAGAATTGGGCATTAATTGAATCCAAACGATTTAATCAAAATGTGCTTCGTCTATTCCACACAGAGTTAGAAACTGTTTACGAGGAGAAGAATATGTCGCTTACCAACGATGGCCGCAAAGCCAGCGAGTTGATGATGAAAGGATTATTTCCCAATCATCCTTATGGGCAACAAACTACACTGGGTGAGGCAGAGCATTTAAAGAACCCATCGATGAAGAATATTCGTGAGTTTTTTGCTCAGTACTATGTTCCAAACAATATGGCTGTTGTAATGGCTGGTGATTTTAATCCTGATGAAGCTATTAAAATAGTTGATAAATATTTTAGCATTCTTAAACCAGTTGAACTGCCTGAATTTAAATTTAAACCCGAAGAACCAATAAATTCTCCTGTTGTATTAGAAACTACAGGCCTTGAGGCTGAGAATGTGAGCATTGGTTTCCGATTCAATGGGGCAAACTCATCCGATAACGATATGCTCGATCTTATTTCATCAATTCTATTTAACCGGAAGGCAGGTTTAGTTGATTTGAATATTAATAAAAAACAATTAACATTAGGATGTAGTGCTTACAATAGAGCAATGGTTGATTATTCGATGCTTCAGCTATCGGGTAGAAATAAAAAGGGACAATCTCTCGATGAGGTTAAGGATCTGCTATTACAACAAGTTGAACTGCTCAAAAAGGGTGATTTCCCCGATTGGATGCTTGAGGCTGCAATTAACAATCAAAAGTTAAGCATGATGAGTATGCTTGAGAGCAGTCGTGGTCGCGCAAGTATGATGTATTTGTCTTATCTAGATAGAATTGATTGGGCTAATGCCGTTTCATCAATTTCAAGACTTGAGAAGATAACAAAGGATCAAATTGTGAAATTTGCTAATGAGCGAATGGGGAATAACTATGTAGTTGTTTATAAACGTCAAGGTAAACCCGAGGATGTGGCTAAAGTAAGCAAACCTGCAATTACTCCGGTTTATATCAATAGAGATGTTGAATCTGATTTCTTTAAACAAATCAAAAATTCAACGGTAAATCCGATAGAGCCTGTTTTTGTTGATTACAAAAAGAACGTAGTAAAATTCAACTTGAATAAAGATGTAGAAGTACTTTACAATCAGAATACTGAGAATGGAGTTTTCCGTTTGACATACTATTTCCCATTCGGACGATTAAGCGATCCTACCTTGGGTCATGCGGCTGATTATATACAACTTATAGGAACATCTAAGCTAAGTGCGGAACAGATAAGTCAAGAGTTTTATAAGTTCGCATGTACTTTTAGCATAAATGTAGCCGACGAAGAAACTTATATTAATCTTTATGGATTGAGCGAGAATGCTGAGAAGGCAATGGTTTTAATGGAAAGTTTGTTGAATGATTCTAAGCCTGATAAAGAAGTATTGCAATCCTATATTGCTAACCAACTTAAAGCTCGAAACGATTCTAAGAAAAATCAAAAGACAGTATTTAGTGGTTTGGTTAGTTATGCAACTTACGGGGCTCAAAATCCATTTAACTACGTTCTTTCCGAGGAGCAGCTTAAAGCGATTACCCCAGAGAGTTTGGTGGAGAAAATTAAGATGATAAGCACATATCCTCACAAAATTCTTTACTACGGAACGTTGAATCAAAACGATTTAAGAAAACAGTTGCTTGCAAATCATAAACTGCCCAAGAAGTTTAATGTTGCCCCAGCAAACAAAAGGTTTGATGAGTCGGACACACCAAAGGATAGAGTGGTCTTCGCTAATTACGATGCAAAGCAATCGTACCTTGAAACCATATCTAAAAGTGTTCCTTATTCGTTCGAACTTTACCCAGTTGTAAGCATTTATAATGATTATTTTGGTGGTGGTATGAATGCTATTGTATTTCAAGAGTTGAGAGAGAAACGAGGTTTGGCTTACACTGCAAGAGCTCGCTTCTCTGTTCCATCTTGGCCCGATAGGGTATTTATGAATACCAGTTACATTGCAACCCAGAACGACAAGGTAGTTGATGCGTTCAACGCTTTTAACGAACTATTTAACGATATGCCAATGGCCGAAATTGGTTTTAACCTTGCCAAAGAATCTGCTATATCCGATATTCGTACAAGTAGGGTTGAGAAAATGGATTTACTATGGAATTATATTGAGGCAGAGCGTATGGGCAGGAGTACCGATATCAGAAAGGTGATGTTTGAGAAGCTTCCTTTGTTTACTTTAAACGATGTTAAGAAATTCCAAGAACAATATGTGAAGGGAAAAGCAAAAACGTATGTAATTCTTGGTAAAGAGACCGACTTGGATTTTGGTAAATTGGAGCAATTGTATGGCCCAGTTACCAAATTAACCCTTGAGGAGATTTTTGGTTACTAATCGATAACAAAAGAGGCCAGCCAGCAAGGTTGGCCTCTTTTATTTATTGTTTGTTCTTGGTACTTTTACAATTTATCGGCTTCTTTTTATTTGATAAAATAGTCAATAAAGGATATATGAAAAAACTATTAACCTCAATAATTCTAACGCTAAGTGTTATGGCTTACGGACAGGATAGAATGACTGGGCCTAATTTTGCAACTCGTTCCGAAGTAATTGCTCGGCATGGAATGGCATGTACCAGCCAACCTCTTGCAACACAGGTTGCTCTCGATATTTTAAAAAAAGGTGGTTCTGCCGTTGATGCGGCAATTGCAGCTGATGCCATGCTTGGTCTGGTGGAACCTACCGGTAGCGGTATCGGTGGCGATTTATTTGCCATTGTATGGGATGCTAAAACTCAGAAACTATATGGATTAAATGCAAGTGGACGATCGCCAATATCCCTTACGTTGGAGTATTTTAAAAGAAATGGGATAAAGCATATCCCGGCGCTCGGCCCATTGCCGGTTTCAGTTCCTGGCTGTGTTGATGGTTGGTTCGAACTTCATGGTAGATTTGGAAAACTTCAAATGCAGGAGAATCTTCAACCAGCAATTAGCTATGCAAAGGAGGGGTTTCCTGTGTCGGAGTTGATAGCATATTATTGGAAACGGAATGCAGAGAAGTTAAGATATTTTGAAGGCTTTTCGGAGATTTTTATGCCAAATGGGAAGGCTCCATCTAAAGGCGAAATTTTTAAAAATCCATATTTAGCAAGAACGTATGAGTTAATAGCGATGAATGGGCGAGATGAATTCTATAAGGGGAGCATTGCTAAAACAATAAATGATTATATGAAAAGGAATGGGGGATTCCTTTCGTATGAGGATTTGGCAGCGCACCGATCGGAATGGGTTGAGCCAGTTTCTTCATCGTATCGTGGATACGATATTTGGGAGTTGCCGCCGAATGGACAAGGCCTTGCCACATTGGAAATCCTCAATATTCTGGAGCAATTCGATATTAAATCGATGGGGTTTGGGAGTGCCGAGTACATGCACCTATTTATTGAGGCTAAAAAATTGGCATTCGAGGATAGAGCCCTATACTATGCCGATCCCGATTTTGTAAAGATTCCTTACAATCTATTTGTCTCGAAGGAATATGCAAAGAAACGAGCAAACATGATAAATTTAAACAAATCCGCACGGAGTTATGATGCAGGAGTACTGCAAACTGGAAATACTGTTTATTTAACTGTTGCTGATTCCGAGGGCAATATGGTTTCGTTAATTCAAAGTAATTATAGAGGAATGGGCTCGGGGATGACTCCTACGGGTCTGGGATTTGTATTGCAGGATAGAGGTGAACTGTTCTCGTTGATCGAGGGTCATCCCAATGTTTACGAACCGGGGAAACGTCCATTTCATACAATTATCCCTGGATTTATTACAAAGGATGGAAAGCCCTACATAAGTTTTGGGGTAATGGGTGGAGGAATGCAACCCCAGGGGCATGCCCAAATAGTAGTTAATTTAATTGATTTTGGAATGAACTTACAGGAGGCTGGCGATGCTCCTCGAATCCAGCATGAGGGTAGTTCTGAACCAACTGGTGAGAAAATGACCGACGGGGGGACTGTTTATCTGGAATCGGGCTTCGATTATCAGCAGATACGGAAACTCTTAGAGAAAGGCCATAACGTATCCTATAGTTTGGATGGTTATGGAGGCTATCAGGCAATTCTGTTTGATGCCAAAAACGGTGTTTACATAGGAGCATCGGAATCGCGAAAGGATGGACAAGCGGCGGGGTACTAAAAACTATATCGATAAAGGATAAGGGTTGGCATATATATGTCAACCCTTTCTTTTTCATCCTCATTTTATCCCATTTCATCCTATCTTATTTGTAATGAGGTTTTCCAAACATCAACTTTGCATCGTAATGTTAATATTTAAAATGATGAAAAAGTTAGTTTTTGTTGCTTTTGTGTTGCTAGGTTTGGAGGCATTCTCGAGCAATATTTTAACGCAAACAGTTAGAGGTGTTGTTATTGATAAAAATACCAAAATGACATTGCCTGGCGCAAATGTGATTTTGCTAGATTCGAATCCATTAAGAGGCGCAATGACCGATGAGCAGGGCCGTTTCAAATTTGAGTCGGTTGAAATTGGACGTGTTAGTTTAAAGGTATCTTTTTTGGGCTATAACGATATAGTGCTTTCAAATCTTAATCTTCAGGTGGGGAAGGAGTTGGTTCTGAATATTGAAATGGAGGAGTTGGCTGTGAATGTTGAGGCAGTGGTTGTGACTGCAAATGCTGATAAGTCAACCCCAATGAATAAACTTGTTACAGTTAGTGCAAGATCATTTACTGTTGAGGAAACAGAGCGATATGCTGGAAGTAGGAATGATGTTGCCCGTATGGCATCCAATTTTGCCGGAGTTATGGGAGTTGACGATGCTCGTAACGATATTATTATTCGGGGAAATAGCCCAATGGGGTTGCTTTGGCGATTGGAAGGAGTTGATATTCCAAACCCAAATCATTGGGGAGCAACAGGAACCACAGGTGGTCCTGTTAATATGCTAAATAATAACCTGCTTGAGAATTCCGATTTTATGACCAGCGCATTTGCCCCCGAATATGGTAATGCAATATCGGGTGTTTTCGATCTTAAGATGCGCAGCGGGAATAATGAAAAGTACGAGTTTCTTGGTCAGGTTGGATTCAATGGTTTTGAGTTTGGTGCCGAGGGCCCTATTTCGAAGAGAAATGGATCATCGTTTCTTCTCAACTACAGGTATTCCACCCTGGGCGTTTTCGAGAAAATGGGAATGGATTTGGGAACAACTGGTATTCCGTACTATCAGGATTTATCATTTAAGTTTAATTTTCCCAAAACTCCAATAGGGTCAATATCTGTATTTGGACTTGGAGGGATAAGCGATATCAAACTTTGGGATAGCAAAAGGGATACCCTTAAGGATAAAATTGATCTTTACGGTGGTGAAGGTTTTGATGTAACTAACGGTTCCGATATGGGTGTTGTAGGGATAAACAACTCCTACATTATTGATGAGAATACTTACGTAAAATCGTCAGTGGCATTTATGGCCCATCAATTTCAAACCGTCGTCGACTCTCTTGCTAAGGATCTCTCAACAAAATACCCTCACTACAGAAACGATTTTGTTGATAATACTTTATCTTTTAGTTCATTTATCAATAAACGTCTCAATTCAAAAAATACTGTAAAAGCAGGATTCTATCTAAAACAATTAGGTTTTAACTATATCGATAGCATGTATGTAGACTCGTTAAGTCAATTTGTGGATATCCGAAACGATGATGGTAGTACTTGGCTTCTTCAGCCTTATATCCAATGGCAGTATAAGCCAACCAATCAAATTACTGTAAACACTGGAGTTCATTATATGTATCTATTCCTGAATAATTCGTGGTCAGTTGAACCTAGAATTGGTGTACGTTGGCAGTTCGCTCCAAACCAGTCCATTAGCGTGGGGTACGGATTGCACAGCCAAGCAGTTCCTGTTGCAACTGCACTATCTAGGGTTCGTCTGTCCGATGGCTCGTATGTTCAACCCAACAAGGATTTGGATTTGATTAAAAGTCACCACTTTGTTTTGGGCTACGACTGGCGAATAAATCAGTCGGCAAGGGTGAAAATTGAAACCTACTACCAACGAATTTTAAATGCAGCGATAGATGCCGAGGAATCATCAGCCTACTCTATTCTGAATGAGGGCGCTAATTTTGGAGTCTTCACTCCAGAATACCTAAAGAGCACTGGTACTGGTTATAATTATGGAGTAGAGTTAACCCTTGAACGTTTCTTGAATAAAGGATACTATTTTCTAATCACCGCTTCGTTGTTTGACTCAAAGTATAAAGGAAGCGATGGATTAATCCATAATACGGCTTTTAGCAGTAACTATGTAATGAATGGATTGGTTGGAAAAGAATTCGTTTTTGGGAATGCCAAATCGCTTAAATCGCTTGGCTTTGATATAAAAACTGTTTACAGCGGAGGAAAGCGGGCTACGCCTTGGCATGCTGTTTATAACATCAATACTCAGCAGTACGATAAGGAGTATTACGAGGATCAGGCATTCGATTTAAGGCTTCGCGATTACTTTAAAACTGATTTTACAATTCGATTTAAATTGAACAAATTTGGGTTTACACAGGAATGGGCTATTGAAGTTACCAACCTATTCGATAATAAAAATATTTATGGTGAGAAATTCAATAGCCGTACTGGCGAAGGCAGTTTTACAAATCAACTTGGCAGAATGATTATTCCTCAATATCGAATTACTTTTTAGTATTTTTGAAAGCGTAATTCAACATCAAATGCAGAAAAAGGAGTTCAATAAGGATCTGTACGATAATCAAGTAATTGCAATGGTGGGTGTTATTGTAATTACTTTAATTGGCCCATTGGTTTTTAACCAGTATCGCCCTTGCTTTTTTTCACGCGAAACTGCTTATGGACTATTGGGGTCATTGGCAACAACATTAATTATGTGGTTTGGTGTAAAAAGTATAGTGGTGTATCTATGGAAAAATTTTCCGTGGGAGTCGAATCCACTCAAGCATTTAGTATTGGAGGTACTTTCAATACTGTTCTATACGGCTTTGGTGGGATCTATTTTTATTGTGATCAATATAATTTACCCTGTCGATTCGGCCGAGGGTGATATAATACTCTCAAT
Source organism: Tenuifilaceae bacterium CYCD (assembly GCA_036322835.1). Classification (NCBI taxonomy): domain Bacteria; kingdom Pseudomonadati; phylum Bacteroidota; class Bacteroidia; order Bacteroidales; family Tenuifilaceae; species Tenuifilaceae bacterium CYCD. The sequence goes on from AP027304.1 coordinate 3,053,810, forward strand.
ATTTTACACTTTGATGATAACCTTTTTCATCACATCGCTATACGAGGGCTACTTCTTTTTTGCGAATTGGAAGGAGACTCGGATTTTAAGTGAGAAATTAGCGAAAGAGAATATCCAAAGTCAGTACGAGACTTTAAAAAGCCAAATTAATCCTCATTTTTTATTCAACAATCTAAATACATTATCGGCGTTAATTGAGGAGAATCCTAAGGTTGCTGTTGAGTATGTTCGGAAAACTGCCGATTTTTATAGGAATATTTTAAACTTGAAGGATAAGGAGATAATAACACTGGGCGAGGAGTTGGATCTAATTAAAAACTTCTTCAACCTGCAGCATAATAGGTATGGCGATAATTTAAAGTTGATTATCAGTGTAGATTCTTCGCTATATCACAGCTATGTTGCTCCTTTATCGTTGCAAATGCTGTTGGAGAATGCCATTAAGCATAATATAATATCAAAGGATAAACCTTTGGAAGTTACAATATCTGCAGCCAATGGCTATATAAGTGTTCGGAATAACCTTCAAAAACGTGATTTGGATCAGCCAACAAGTGGCTATGGGCTGAGAAACATTGTTGATAGGTACTCCTATCTTTCATCCCGAAAAGTTGAAATTTTCGAAAATGATTCATACTTTACAGTCTCAATTCCAATTTTAACGATGTAGTATGAGAGTGCTGATTGTTGAGGATGAGATTGCTGCGGCGCGTAGGCTTTCTAAAATGCTTTTGGAGTTAGAGCCCGATGCTCAAATTCTGGCAGTAACCGATAGCGTTTCGTCCACGGTTGAATGGCTACTTTCCAACGATGAGCCAGATTTGATTCTTCTCGATATCCATTTAGCCGATGGTGTAAGTTTTAAAATCTTCAATCGGGTTAAGGTAAAATGCCCGATTATATTCACCACTGCTTACGATCAGTATGCTATTCAGGCGTTCAAATTAAATAGTATCGATTACCTTTTAAAGCCCATTAATACTGAAGATTTAAAGTTCAGTGTCGATAAGTTTAAAGAACGGCGGAATGTTGCGAGTAACCTGGATTTTGAAAAGTTGCTGTTAGAGATCCGTAAGCCTCAGCAATGCTACCAGCAACGCTTTGTGGTTCAGTTCGCCGATAAGCTTAAGGCTATAGAGGCTGATTCCGTGGCGTACTTTATGGCAATGGATAAGTCTGTCTTTTTGATTAGTTCCGATAATCATAGATATGCCATTGATTATACAATGGAGAAATTGGAAAGTGTGCTGGATCCTAAACGTTTTTTTAGGGTGAATCGTAAGTTTATTGTCAGTTTTGCAGCAATCAAGAATATGTATTTCTATTCCAAATCGCGTGTTAAGATTGAATTGAGTCCAGCCGTTGATTCCGAAGTGATTGTAAGTTCCGAAAGATCCTCGGATTTTAAGGAATGGCTCAATCAGTGACATTTTAGTTGATAGTTGCTCGTTGATAGTTGATTGAAAATACTTTTCACTTTATAACTTATAAATATGGAAAGAGTCGCCGCTGTTTTTGGAAGTACTGGTTTAATTGGAAATCAGCTTCTACAGGTACTTTCGGAGAATAAAAACTATATCAAGGTTCTTGCATATATGCGTAAGCCTGCAAGTGATTTACCTACAAAGGTTAGTGTGGTAGAGTTTTCCGAAAGTTTTACAATTCCTTCCGATGTTGACGATGTTTATGTCTGTATTGGAACAACCATGAAAAAGGCTGGAAGCAAAGAGGTTTTCCGGAAGGTTGATTATGAGTTGGTGCGCACGATTGCTCAAAGAGCAAAGGAGGTAGGAGCAAAGCGTTTGCTTGTAGTTAGTTCTATTGGTGCTAACGATAAATCATCAAACTTTTACCTGCGCACAAAAGGCGAGATGGAGGAGATTGTTAAAACCTTTGGTTTTGCCCTATGTGGAATAGTTCGCCCATCGTTGCTTTTGGGCAAAAGAGCCGAATTCCGTTTTAGCGAAAAACTCGGAATCTTCTTTTATAAGATATTTGGTTTTATCTTTGTTGGCCCGTTACGCAAGTATAAAGGAATTTATGCTGTGGATGTTGCTAAGAGTATGGTGATGCTGGCATTATCTTCCTCGGGAACAATAACCGTTGAGTCTAACGTATTAAAGCAAATGGCCGATGTTTACAAATCCTAATTTGAACGAATATTTTTACTGGTTGGTGAATAACCGTCAAAGCGACCGAAACTATTTAACACAGCCCGTTAGTCGCGATGTTATAAATCGAATTGTAGAGGCGGCGCGTGTTGCGCCATCGGCATGTAATGCCCAGCCTTGGCGTTTTGTTGTGGTTGATGAGCCTGAACTGAAGAATAAATTGGCCGATGCAGCCGCAAGCCGTGTTTTGGGAATTAATCACTTTACCAAGCAGGCTCCGGTTCATATTGTAATTGTTATGGAAGGTGCCAATTTCAATTCAAGATTTGGAAGCTTGATGAAAGGCAAAACGTTGCCTTTGATTGATATTGGAATAACTGCTGAGCATATTTGCCTTGCTGCAAAAGCAGAAGGCCTGGGAAGTTGTATGTTAGGTTGGTTCGACGAATCAGCCGTTAAGAAGTTGCTCGATATACCCAAGTCGAAACGAGTTCCTTTGATTATAACCTTAGGCTATCCACAAACCGAGGAAATTCGTGAGAAGAAGCGCAAAACAACAACCGAGGTTGTGAGTTTCAATAAATACTAGAGTAATTTTTGATATGACAGCTTTATTAATTATAGATATTCAGAACGATTATTTCGTGAATGGTACAAATCCTCTAGTTGGTTCATTGAAGGCTAGTAAAAACGCAGGATTGGTTCTGGATTGGTTTAGGAAAAACAACTTACCTGTTGTTCACATTCAGCACATTGCAACGCGCTCCGATGCTACTTTTTTCCTTCCAAATTCTAAGGGTGCAGAGATTCATGATAACGTAAAGCCTTTAGTTGCCGAAAAGGTTATTGTAAAACATTTCCCAAATAGTTTTAGAGATACAGAATTGCTCAATTATCTGAAATCTCAGAATATTACAGATTTGGTAATTTGTGGAATGATGACGCATATGTGTGTTGATGCAACCACGCGTGCAGCCAAAGATTCAGGCTTTAATACCACTCTTATTGGAGATGCCTGTGCCACAAAAAATCTTGAAATTAAAGGTCAAAAGGTAGCTGCAACTGATGTACATGCAAGTTTCTTGGCAGCTTTAAGCTACTTTTATTCGACTGTAAAAACTACAGAAGAATTCTTGAAGGAATCTAATAATTGAAAATTTGAGTAGCGTTATAAATGATAAAGAAACCCCATTGCAACATGGGGTTTCTTTTTTATAGTTAGAACGAGAAATTTACTCTTAAGTAAATATTCCTACCTGGTTCAACGCTAATACTTCCACGGTTTGTAGCCAAGTGGTTTGTGTATTTCCTGTCTGTTATATTATCAGCTCCTGCAAATAGTTGAAGTTTAGTTGATCCTATGTTGATTTTAGCTGAGTTCACGGCTAAATCTAGGCGAGTATAACCTCCAGTTTCGCTTTCCCCATCGGCTACTTTATCCTGGTTGGCTGCGCCAACCAGAGTCAACTCAACCGATCCAAGTTTAGGATAGCTATAACGAACTCCAAATCTACCATTCATTGGAGGTATTTGCGGGAGATTGGTATCGGCCTCAGTATCTTTTCCCCGAACGTAGGTTCCCGATGCAAAAACAACAACCCCGGTGTAGATATTGTATTGTGCACCAAAATCGAATCCGTATAGGAATGCCTTGCTAACATTGGCGTTAATCAGTGATGGTAGAGTGTCTGTTACACCAGTGGTGAGCGTGTAAATAAATTCACCCGGAGTTTCAACTATCATATCGGAAATCCAGTTGGCAAAGGTTCCAATCTGAAGGTTGAATTTAGGATTCCAAACTTTCAAACCTAAATCGGCAGAGTATCCTTTTTCTGGTTTTAATGTTGGATCGCCCAACCGAACAAGGTTTCCTAGGTCAATATACTTAAACCGCTCTTCCAATGATGGAGATCGGAAGGAGCGTGCAATGTTTGCCGATATGTCGATATCCTTAAAGAGCTTATAGGTTGCTCCTGCATTTGCGCTCCACGAGATGGCCTTTTCTGTTCCTTCCTCAAAAACTAAACGTTTTGTTGGTGAATTATTTATTACACCGTTTGTAATTGTGTAATCAACATCGAAAACCGAATCATTCTTTACATAGATGCCATCAACACGTCCACCTAGAATTAAGGTAAGTTTATCATTAAGTAATTTGGCCTCATCCTGAGCAAATATACCAGCACTACCAAACATGGAGTTTGGAATTGGAGTTTCGCCTCTTTCTAAATGGTTTGTTACCAGTAATGTTCCTGAAGGGTTGAAAACTTCAACGGTGATATACTTTTTACGATCGGTGTTTAGCCAGCGAGCCCAAGCGTCAACGCCTGCTATAAGAGTATTTGTTTCGCTAAAACGCCATGTGCTCTGTAGCTGTGCACCATGGGTTAAATGCTCTCCAATAGGGCTAACTAAAGTAGGTGTGACTTGCTGTGTATTGCCATTGGGCAGTGTGGCTGTAGTTACTGTATTAGGATTCATTGCAACGTCGCGTTCAATGAATTGGTTGAAATAGCTGATTTTTAGGGATTGTAATCTGTCTGTAATATCAGTTATTTCGTAGCTAGCGGCAAAAAGTTGTCGGGAGATGTCAGTGTAAGTTGCCGTTGCTGGGCCAGAAAATGCGCTTCCGCCCGGAATACCAACATCGGTAGACCAGTTTCGCTGAAACTGAATCTTTAGCATATGATGGTTAAAAGGTTTTACGCCAACCTTTGCCGAAATATTGCTTGTTTCGAACTGGCTATTGGGTAAAGTTCCTTCGGGTGTGCGGATATCATCGGCATTATTATATGTTCCGCTTAGTCTAACGTACCATTTGTTCGATCCTGTGCTTACATCGGCATGCTCGGTGTAGAGCTTATTTGCCGAGGCAAACCCCGATGTTAGATTCCCTGAAACGTAAGGACTGTTAGCAAAATGTCCATCCTTGGTGAAGATATTTACAATTCCGCCCATAGCGCCAGTTCCATAAAGCGACGATTGTGCACCTTTCACAATTTCAACCCTGTCGATATCATTAACATCAACCATACTTAGCGATGCGGTAAGATCAGTGGCGGTTTCAACCCTATTGCCATCAATCAGCGTAACCAGCCTATTTTCACTTAATCCGCGGATATTAACGCTTGTAGCCCAAACACCATCGCTCCCCATGGCAATTCCTGGCTCTGTGGCAAGAACATTGGATAGTGTTAGTGACGATTGTTTTTGGTAATCCTGCGATTCAACCACAACCAGCGGCGTAGGTATTTCTTTTATCTTTCGGTTTACCCTAAGGCTCGATACTACTATCTCGCCAAGTGGAATGGGTTGAGGTGATAGTGTGAAATCCTGATGTGTATCTGCGTTGATTTGAATTGTGTTCGATACGGAGTTGTACCCAAGCACTCGGAGCGATACTTCGTAGTTGCCAGTGGGTAGATTGATTGAGTATTCGCCCTTTGTATTGGTAACTGCATTGAAATCGGAACTATTACTTTTTGCCTCAATCACTACATTCTCAATAGTTTTTTGGGTGGACGAATCCTTGACAGTCCCTTGTAAACGGTATGCTTGTCCATACGAAGATAACGAAAAACCGACTGCACAAGCTGCAGTCAAAAACCATGATCTATTCATTTTGTGTGTTCTTTAAAAGTACCGATTTAACTTGAATTCCATTTATCCGGCCTAGTTGACCGGTAAGCGATCCAATCTCATCTGTGGTACCTTCAAGAACAAGAGAAATAATGCTTAAGCCATTGCTGCGGGGCAATCCTTGGCGTGCAATAATTATTGGGGAATGTTTCGAGATGATTTCGTTCATCAGCTGAACGTTTTCTCGGCTCTCAATCTGAATTAGTGCGGTTCCAACTCTCTTTTCCATCAGAATACCTTTGGATTAGACTTTAATTGTTTTGTTAAACCTCGATGCTGACCTAGTCTTGCATCTCAGTATTTGTTATATTTCTAACAGCAAAGGTACTGCATTGTTTTGCACTCCGCAAACTTTTTTTGAGATATTCTTGTTATATTAACATCGAATAAATTGTGGATTCACAATAAAATGGATTGAAATAGATATTTTTGTAGTAATCTTAAAACTATGCAACGAAAGATTTCTTTATTGATATTCGCAGCATTGCTATTTGTGCAATGCCATAGCTCTAAAGCGCCAAACGAGGTTAAATCGCATGTAACCATTGCCACGCTCAAGGGGCCTTCGTCGATGGGGATGATTTGGTTAATTGATAGTTTGAACCGTTGTAACGATGGCGTTGTTGATGTTCAGATTCTGAACGAGCCCATTCAGGTTCGTAAAATGATGCTCGATGGCTCTGCCGATTTTGCCATTCTGCCTACCACCATGGCTGCAATAATGTATAACAAAGGGATTGGTTATCAGTTGCTGGGTGTTCCCGATTGGGGAACTCTTTCGCTGGTTGGGAGCGATTCAACCATTACAGAATGGAGTCAGTTAAAAGGAAAGCGTATTCATGTTATGGCAAAGGGAATGACCCCCGATGTGCTATTCCGCTATCTACTGATAAAAAATGGGATCAATCCTGATGTTGATGTTACCCTCGATTACAGCTTCCCAACCCATATCGATTTGGCCAATGCTGTTGCGGCAGGACAGGCGAAAATGGGCGTGCTATCCGAACCTATGGCAAGTAGGGTGATGCTACAGGTTAAGAGTGTTCATCAAATTTTCGATTTCAACCAGGAGTGGAAAAAGGTGCAAGGTGTACCAATTGCGCTAACGGCTTTTATGGTTCGGAAAGATTTTGCGAAGGAGAATCCTAAGTTTGTTGAGCAGATATCGGAAGGCTATGCTGTTTCTACCCGTTGGGTGAACCAATATCCCGATAGCGCAGCGGCATTGATGGTGAAGTATGCAATTTTACCTAACGCCGATGTTGCTTTGCATGCAATTCCCCGATCGAACCTTGACTTTGTTCGTGCTAAAGGTGTACGGAAGCAGATTGAGGATTATTTAGGCGTGTTTTATCAGATGAATCCCGATATTATTGGAGGCAAAATTCCCGATGAAGGTTTCTATTACTAGACAACGGGGTTACACCTTTGCCGGTGTACTTTTTATGCTGATTGTATGGAAGTTGTTGGCCATACACTTCAACTCCGATTTTATTATACCTCATCCCGAAAAAACGTTTTTAACCACACTTGGCCTGTTCTCCAATGGTCAATTTCTGTCAACAGTTGGGGCAACAATACTTCGCGGGGTAATAGGTTTTATCCTATCGTGTATTCTGGGTGTGGGGCTGGGAATAGTTGCCGGGGTTAGCTCCGATTTCAACGCATTCCTTCGCCCAATTTTGGTTACAATTCGTTCGGTTCCTGTTATCGCCTTAATATTGCTTGCGCTTATTTGGCTAAGCCCTAGCTCAGTGCCCGTTTTTATTGCACTGCTTACCATGTTTCCATTTATATGCACAAATGTGATTGATGGAATTGGTAGCGTTGATAAGGAGTTGGTTCAGATGGCAACTCTTTACAGAATTAGCCAATCGAGGATAATTCGTGAGGTTTATATTCCAGCCATAATGCCATTTATTATAAGTGGAGCGTCCAGCGCAATGGGAATAGGTTGGCGAGCCATAATAATAGGGGAGGTGTTAAGTCAACCCCAATTTGGAATTGGTACAGTAATGCAGGCTGCACAGACTTTTCTGAATGTTGATGTGGTTATTGCATGGACCATTGTTGCTGTGGTTATTAGTTACGGGTTCGAGAAGATTATCAGGTGGAGCGAACATAAAATTGTAGTTTGGAGATTTTAGCCATGAGTTTACAGGTAAAAGGTTTATATAAGGATTACGATGGAATGGCGCTTTACCGCGATTTCGCGATCGATTTCCCCGAAGGAACAATCACCTGTATTCTTGGTCCTTCGGGATGTGGCAAAACTACCCTGCTAAATATTATTGGTGGAATTCTACAGCCCAATGGCGGTTTGTTGGTTGGATTTAACGATAAGGTTATTTCCTACATTTTTCAGGATCCCCGGTTGCTCCCCTGGAAAACGGTTGAGCAGAATATTGACTTTGTTCTGGATAAAGAGATACCGTTGACCGATAGGAAAAGAATCGTGAGCCAGTTTATTAGGTTGATGGAGCTCGATGGTTTTGAGCATTACTATCCGGCAAAGTTGAGCGGTGGAATGCGTCAGCGGGTTTCCATTGCTAGGGCATTTGCCTACAAGTCCGATATAATTCTGATGGACGAGCCCCTGAAGGGCCTAGACATTAAGCTGAAGTTGAACCTAATTAAGATCTTCTCCAAGCTATGGCAAGCCGATAAACGAACCGTTATATTCGTAACCCACGATGTTGACGAGGCCCTTTTGCTCGGTAACGAGATAATTGTGCTAAGCCAAGCCCCGGTTCAAATTGAAACCCGTGTTAAGGTTGATGTTCCTGTTGATAATCGTTCCGTTGATTCCACCCTGCTTAAGGATATTAAGCAGCATCTGCTGGGGACTTTAGGTAAGGACTGATAATTCAACTTTAAGTTATTCGGACTTCAAACAAAGGGCTATGCCCTGCGTTTATGCTATAAGCCCTTTGGGCTTTTGGGTAAAATTCATAGGTTCTTCTTTTTATACATTTTCTTAATAGCAACGGGCAATGTTCTGTGCTTTTACGCCATGCCATTTGATGTTTATTAAGTTAATATTTATGTACAATTTAATGCTTTTTTCGTTCGTTTCCTTGGCTTATGGGTTTAATAACCAAAAATAGGGTTTGTGTTATAGCAATAATTATATAGTGTATCTCTTTAGGAAAAAGCCTTTATTTAAAAACATTGAATCTGTATCAGCGATTGCACAACAAACTTTCCAGCATCCGCAGGATCTGGAAGCGTCATTAAGAAAATTGCTGCTCCAAGGGGCAATTATCCTCTTCGGAGCAGGAAAATTGCTAGTTAGAGGGAGAAAATGGTTGTTCCGAATAGCAATTTTGTACTTCAAAGGGAGAAAATTGCTGCTCCGAAGGAGAAAAAGGTACCTCGGAGCAGGAAAATTGCTAGTTAGAGGGAGAAAATGGTTGTTAAAAGGAGCAAATTGGTGCTCAGAGGAGCAATTTTGTTCTTCGGAACAATAAAATTGCTATTCCTAAAGGCTAAATCCCCACAAAAAGGTTCGAGTTCCTCCCTCTGAGGTTCGGCGTCGGAGCAAAAAGGTCCGAAATCCTCCCTCGGAGCACCGGCGTCGGAGCAAAAAGGTTCGAAATCCTCCCTCGGAGGTTCAACATTGGAGCAAAATGAGTCGGTAACCGGGTCTTTCAGTAAACTGTGTTTGGTAGAAATTTTGTTTGTTATGCAGTCGTGAGACTGCCATTTAATAAGCGTAGTTTTGAAACTAAGTTTAGGGGGGGAGCAATGTGATCGACTAAGCCTTTTGTCCATATCAAATATGGTAAAAAGTATTACTTTTGGTAGGTGAACAAAATTAGGCTGGTATGAGCTCTGCATTTACAATTCTTGTGGTTGGTGGAATAGTATTCCTTTCGCATTGGTTTCATGGAATATTCGAGAAGAAGGGGATTCCCGATGTACTCCTGCTAATGCTTGTAGGGTTGTTTGTTGGCCCAATACTGGGGATTATCCATGCCGAGGATTTTGGGGTAGCTGGACCAATGTTTACATCCATTACTCTGGTAATTATTCTTTTCGAGGGTGGTCTGGGGCTGAACCTGAACGAACTTAAAAATTCGATTCGTGGTTCTACTTCGCTTACGCTAATAAACTTCTTTGCTACGTTTATAGTTGTTGGTGTTATTGCATACTTTCTGCTTGGACTAGATTTACTAGTCGCTTTAACATTAGGGGCTATATTAGGCGGAACATCGTCGGCGGTGGTAATTCCAATGGTTCGGTTGCTCAAAATTAGGGAGGAGTCCCGAACAATACTGGTGCTTGAATCGGCCATAAGCGATGTGCTTTGCATTGTATTTGCTTTAGCTTTAATTGAGGCCACTATGAGTGGGAGTTTACAGGTTGGATTGATTATAGGAAAGATTTTATCATCGTTTATTTTAGCAGCAGTTGTTGGGATTGCTGGTGCAATTGTATGGTCTATCCTGTTAAACAGAATACGAACAATTCAGAACTCAATATTTACAACCCCTGCGTTTGTGTTTATTGTGTATGGTGTTGCCGAACTATTGGGGTACAGCGGGGCAATATCGGCGTTGCTATTTGGAATTACGCTGGTTAATATTGAGCAGTTCAACTTTTCGTTTCTGAAAAAGTATGTTACCACTGAACCCATTGCGCTGAATCAAACAGAACGGGTGTTCTTCTCGGAGATCGTTTTCCTACTTAAAACCTTCTTTTTCGTTTACATAGGGCTATCAATTCGGCTCGATAGTTTTACGGCCCTGCTGTTTGGGCTGGTTTTGGCCATTGTAATGTTTGTGGTGCGTATTCCTGTAGTGCGATACTCCATAAAATCGCCTCTTCCTATTTTCGATAAAACCATAATGGCTGCAATGGTGCCAAAGGGACTGGCTGCTGCAGTTCTTGCAGGTATTCCTATGCAGCAGGGAATTGTGGGGGGTGAGTTGGTGCGCAATGTTACCTATGCCGTAGTGCTCATAAGTATTGTTTTTACCAGTGTGCTAATCCCAATGTTTTCTCATTGCGAGCGTTTTAGCGCTGTTTACGGATGGCTAATCCGCTTTCGTTTAATTAATGTTAAGAATAAACCTAAGGAGGAGGACATCCCCGTTGAGTAATCTAAATAATGACTATTTTTGAACCTCTTATTAAGTGATTCCTTAAGTATGAAAGAGCGCAGTTTTTATCTCGATTTGCTTAATCAGCATATAAAAAATCCTAAAATGGTTGCCCATTGCCTGGCTTCCGAGGCTGTTTTAAGGGCTTTGGCTGAAAAATTAGGAGAGGACAAAGATGTTTGGGGTATTGCTGGTTTGCTTCACGATTTGGATGTTGAGATTACCAATGGCGATTCTAAAAAACATGCCCTGGTTGCGGCCGATATGTTAAAGGATATTCTGTCGAATGATGCCGTAGATGCAATTCGAATGCATAACGAAGAGGCTACAGGAATGCCTCGTACCTTAAAGTTTCAGTTTGCGCTGGCCGCTGGCGAAACAATTACAGGGTTGATTTTTGCTACTGCGCTGGTTTATCCCGATAAAAAGATCTCGAGCGTTAAGGTAAAATCCATTACCAAACGCATGAAGGAGAAGTTATTTGCTGCATCGGTAAACCGCGATACAATAATGGAGTGCGAAAAGTTGGGAATGAATATCGATGAGTTTGCCCAGCTCTCCCTCGATGCTCTTATTCCTATTCAGGAGGATTTAGGCTTTTAATTGAATTTTATTATTCCTGCGAACGCAGGAATCCATTTATGTTATAAAAGATTTTACAATGATACTACAGATTATTACCGAACAGGTTATTGAGGCAGCTAAGGCCGCTGGAAAGTTTGCACAAAAGGAGCGTGCTAATTTTTTGATGAACAAGGTTGAGGTTAAAGGCGAGCATAACTTTGTGTCGTACGTCGATAAAACCTGCGAAAAAATGCTTGTTGAGGCACTTTCGAAGGTGGTTCCAAATGCCGGATTTATTGCCGAGGAGGGAACTGGAGTGCCTAAGGAAGACGGTTTAAATTGGGTTATCGACCCGTTGGATGGTACCACAAACTATATTCATGGTTTATCGCCTTACGCTGTGAGCGTTGCTTTAATGGATGGCCAGAATGTTTTGGTGGGCGTGGTTTACGAGCCAAACTTAGACGAGTGCTTTTGGGCAAATGCTGAAAGCGCGGCTTATAGAAATGCTGATATAATCAAGGTGTCTGATATTTCAACGGTTAACGATTCGTTGGTTTGCACGGGTTTCCCATACTACGATTATTCCCGAATAGATCAACTCCTTAAATCGCTCGATTACTTTATGCGAAATTCGCACGGAATGCGTAGGTTAGGTTCGGCAGCCACCGATTTGGTTTACGTAGCCTGTGGCCGGTTCGATGCGTTTTACGAGTATGGCCTTAATCCTTGGGATGTTGCAGCCGGTGCATTAATTGTTGAAAGGGCAGGCGGTAAGGTTTGTGATTATAATAGGGGTAAAAATTATATCTTTGGAGCAGAAATTATAGCAACAAATAGTTTAGTTCATAAAGAATTTGTTGATATTGTAAATGGTTTTATGATTTCAAAATAGGTTGAACCATGAAATTGCTCCTGTTCTATTTTCTCTACATAATTGCTCGAATAGTATTTTTCCTTCCTTTGAAGGTCTTATATGTCATTTCCGACGTATGTCGTTTTTTTGTGTACTATATTATTCGGTATCGGCGCGAGACTGTCCGGAAAAATCTCCGTAATGCATTTCCCAATAAAACCGAGTATGAGTTGAGAAGAATTGAGAAGCAATTTTACAAGCACTTTTGTGACCTTTTCCTCGAAGTAAACTTTGTGCTTTTTGTGTCTAAGCGACGAGCCCAAAAAATGGTTTCCTTTAAGAATATTGATCTTTTAAATAAATTTTACGACGAGGGTAAGAGTATTATTGCCGTTGGGGCTCATTATTGTAACTGGGAAATACTCAGCTTAATTGCCCTATACGATAAGCATACTGTAATAGGAGCGTACAAGCCTTTAAACAATAAACATTTCGAAAATTTTATTAATAGAAGTAGGGAGAAATTTGGTGGAGTGCCTGTCCCTATGCACGATGTTGCCCGTATGGCACTTAAAATGTCGCAGGAAGGTAAACCATTCTTTTTGGGCCTAATATCTGATCAAACCCCTGCAAAGGGTGATATTAGGTATTGGACCACTTTTTTAAATCAGGATACACCTGTTTTTTTAGGTACCGAAAAGATTGCTAAAAAAACAAACCAGCCTGTTTTGTTTTGCAATATGCGCAAACTTTCGAGAGGGAGATATGAGGCTGAATTTGTTGTTCTAACTGAAAATCCAAAAGAGACAAAACCCTACGAAATTACCGAAATGCATGTGCGGGAATTAGAAAAATTGATACAAGAAGCTCCCGAGTATTGGCTTTGGTCGCATCGTAGATGGAAACACAAGCGGGAATCATTCAATAATGCAGGGAAAAATGAAGTTTAAGGTTGCCGTTGTTATTCTAAATTGGAATGGAGAACGTTTCCTTAAACAGTTTCTGCCCAATGTTATTAGTTGCTCTAGGGCTGAAGGGGTTGGCGTTTTTGTCGCCGATAATGGTTCTACAGATGGATCTCTTGCTTTACTCGATAACGATTTCAAAGAGGTAATTCAAATTAGGCTTGATCGGAATTATGGATTCGCCGAGGGGTATAACCGTGCCTTACAGCAAATAGATTCGGAGTATTTCGTACTACTTAATTCTGATGTAGAGGTTACCGAAGGATGGCTCAATCCCTTAATCAACTTTATGGATTTGCATCCCAGTGCCGCTGGATGTGCTCCAAAAATAATGGACTATTCCCGGAGACAGTATTTTGAGTATGCCGGTGCTGCTGGTGGGTACATCGATAAACATGGTTATCCTTTCTGTAGAGGTAGAATATTGTCGGAAATCGAGGTCGATAATAGCCAGTATGACAATATTTCTGAGACATTCTGGGCTAGTGGAGCATGCATGTTTGTTAGGGCATCCATGTATCTTAAGTTGGGTGGTTTAGATGATCGATTTTTCGCTCACATGGAAGAGATCGATTTATGCTGGCGTTTTCATAATAATGGTTATAGTGTGTGGTGCGTGCCAGCATCTAAAGTTTTCCATGTAGGAGGAGGAACGTTGCCCAACAATAATCCTCATAAGTTGTACCTGAATTACAGGAATAGCTTATACATGCTACATAAGAATCTTCATCCATCAGAACTTTTTGGTGTTATATTTTTCAGGTTGGTACTCGATGGGTTGTCGGCTATGGCATACGTTGCAACGCTCAAATTTGCATATGTAAAGGCTGTTTTTCGGGCTCACATTCACTACTATAGAAGCGTTAAGGTGTTAAATCTGCATAGAAAAAGTACAAAGTTTTTACGCCTACAACAAATTCCTCAAATCTATAGTAAAAGCATACTTCTTCAGTTTTTCCTTTTCAGGCATAGAAAGTTTTCGCAGCTGAAGTTTTGACCTATCGCTTTTAAAATTTATTAATTGGTTGATATCAGTTGGTTGCAATTTGGGTACGTTGTATTACAACGTATAATCGATTGCAAAATTATGATTCAATACGAATAAATAATTTGGAACAAAAACAATAATAATACGTTTTTATAGCATACATTTGCAGGTTGCTTTGATGCATGGCAAAGCACTGCTTTTATAAATTCAAACGTATAGAATGATTTCATTAAAGAAATTAACCATTCGTGATATTTTCTTTCGCTCACGGATGGCTTACTCCGATCGACCTGCTTTAGCTTTTGTTGGTTCCGATCCAATCTCCTATGCCGATATGGCAATTATAGTGAGGAATGTTTCCGGGATGCTCAACACGCTTGGCGTAAAAAAAGGCGATAAGATTGCGTTGCTAGGAGAGAATAGCCCCAACTGGGCAATGGCATACTTTTCAATTACCACAATCGGGGCTGTTGTGGTGCCGATTTTACCCGATTTTTCTGCAACAGAAATGGAGGCAATTATACACCATAGCGAATCGAAGGTGGTTTTTGTTTCCGCAAAGATTTTCAACCAGTTAAATCTTAATAATCTAAGAGGAATAGATGCATTTGTGCTTTTGAATAACTTAGAGCCTATTGATGAGCAAGTAGCAGAGGTTGACTCATCAATGAAGTATACAATTCCTCAAACTGTAGTTAATGTAGATTATTGCGATTGCGAATTTCCAAAGCCATTCGAGGATGATTTGGCTGCAATAATTTATACCTCGGGAACTACAGGTCGACCTAAAGGAGTGATGCTATCGCATAAGAATATTGTTTCAAATATCCTATCGACATTGATGATTCAGGATGTTACTGATACCGATCGGCTACTTTCTATTTTACCCTTATCGCATACCTATGAATGTACCGTTGGATTCTTACTTCCAATGGCTACTGGTGCATCAATATATTACCTCGATAAGCCTCCTACAGCAGCAGTGCTTATTCCTGCTATGCAGAAGATAAAGCCAACAATGATTCTTGTAGTGCCTTTGGTTATTGAGAAAATCTATAAGAACAAGATAAAACCTGAACTTACAGCAACATCTGCAAAGCGAATGCTTTACAATTTTTCGCTTACGCGGAAGTTGATGCATAAGCTTGCGGCAAGTAAACTTAAAGATATCTTTGGCGGCGAGTTGCATTTCTTTGGAGTGGGTGGTGCAAAATTATCGTATGAGGTTGAGCGTTTCATGTTCGAGGGTAAATTCCCTTACGCAATTGGTTACGGCATGACTGAAACCGCGCCGTTACTATCAGGATGTACACCTAAATTAACAAGGTTTAGATGTGCTGGATATAACCTACCGGGACAGGAAATGAAGATCCTCAACCCTAATCCAGAAACTGGTGAGGGCGAAATCCTAGTAAAAGGTTCGAATGTAATGGTTGGTTACTATAAAGAACCGGAATTGACCGAGTCAATGTTTGTTGATGGCTGGCTTAGAACTGGCGATTTGGGTGCCTTTGATTCGCATGGGTTTATACAAATCTTGGGTCGTACTAAGAATATGATTCTAAGCGCTTCGGGCGAGAATATTTATCCTGAGGAGATTGAGGCGTTGATCAATAAGAATGAGTTTGTGCTTGAATCGATGGTTTATGAAATGAAGGGTAAACTTGTGGCTAGAGTTCATTTGAATAAGGAATTAGTTGAGGGCTACTATGCTGGGATGAAGCAGTCTGCAAAGGATTGGCAGCACAATGCCGAGGAAAAATCTAGGCGTGTTATGGATGATATTATGGCACATGTTAACTCTAAGGTTGCACGTTTTGCAAGACTAAGCGCGGTTGTTGAACAGCATGAACCCTTTGAGAAAACTCCAACACAAAAGATTAAACGGTTTATTTATAATAAGTAACAGAAAAGAGCGCTCACAAGCGCTTTTTTTTCAGTTTGAATAAATATCTTCATTTGTAAACTTTATTTCTGTCAAATCCCTGAGGCTTTTACTCGAACATTTTACCCTACTGTACGCTCAGCACTAGAGTATCACTATGCTCTTGTCCTGTTGGTACTATTAATATTACATTTATTTTATCTCTCATTCTCAAATTCTCCAATCTTCTAATTGTGTAGATCTCAAATTGTCTATTTGCCAAATATTCTTTACTTTTGCTCACTTGTTAACGATTTTAAGAATCTATTAAATATAAAGTTTTTACCGATGAAAATTTCACATAGCTGGCTGAAGCAGTATATCGATGTTGATTTAACTCCCGAAGAAATTTCTAAAATACTTACATCCATTGGCCTTGAGGTTGAAGGTTTAGAGAAGATTGAAACCGTTAAAGGCGGACTCGAAGGAGTTGTGGTGGGAGAGGTGCTTACCTGCGAAAAACACCCCGATGCCGATAAACTTAGCATTACCACCGTTAATGTTGGACAGGTTGAGCCTTTGAATGTTGTATGCGGAGCTCCCAATGTTGCAAAGGGCCAAAAGGTTTTAGTAGCAACTGTAGGTACAAAACTTTACTTTAAGGATGAGGAAATTGTAATCAAGAAGGCTAAAATACGTGGTGCTGCTTCGGAAGGGATGATTTGTGCCGAGGATGAACTTGGTGTTGGCACCTCTCATGCAGGTATAATGGTTTTACCAAACGATACAAAAATTGGAACAACCGCTCGCGAGTATTTTCAGATAGTTGATGATTATCAGTACGAGATTGGTTTAACGCCAAACCGTATCGATGCGGCTTCGCATTTTGGTGTTGCTCGCGATTTGATGGCTTATCTTGGTTTGCATAACGATGCAAAGGGCGCAAATCTACCAAATGTCAATGATTTCAAGGTTGAAAACCAATTGTTGACAATTCCTGTGGAGGTTATAGCAAGTCAGGCTTGTCCTCGTTATTCGGGAGTAACTGTGAGCGGTATAAAAGTTGGCCCATCGCCAAAATGGCTACAGGATAGACTTAAAGCTATCGGTTTAAATCCAATCAACAATGTTGTGGATGTTACCAACTATGTCCTACACGAGATTGGACAACCGCTTCACGCTTTCGATGCCGATGTAGTTAAAGGGAATAAGGTTGTTGTTCGAACAATGCCAGAGGGAACATCATTTGTTACTCTCGATGGTGTAGAGCGTAAGCTCCACGCTGACGATTTGATGATTTGTAACGAATCCGAGCCAATGTGTATTGCAGGGGTATTCGGTGGATTACATTCGGGTGTAACCGAGAAAACAACCAAGGTCTTTATTGAGAGCGCCTGCTTTAATCCTGTTTCGGTTCGTAAAACTGCTCGCAGACACGGACTTAATACTGATGCTTCGTTCCGTTTTGAGCGTGGAACCGATGTAAATATCACAATTTGGGCGTTGAAACGCTCTGCAATGCTTATCAAGGAGGTTGCAGGTGGCACAATATCTTCGGATGTTATTGATGTTTATCCAATGCCAGTAGATAAATTCCGCGTTGAGTTTAATGTTGAGCGGGCTTGGAGTTTAATCGGGAAACAAATTCCAACCAAAACTATCGAAACAATTCTTAAAGGGTTGGAGATAGATGTAACCTCAAAGAATGGAAACGATTGGGTTTTGGCAGTCCCAACCTACAGAGTGGATGTTTTACGTGAAGCCGATGTGGTGGAGGATGTTCTTCGAATCTATGGCTACAACAATATTGAAATGCCTCATAAGGTTAGTAGTACATTAAGTTACTCAAGGAAACCCGATTCGTACCAGTTACAGAATATTGCAGCCGATTTCTTGACCAATAATCATTTTAACGAGATTATGTGTAACTCGTTGACCAAGGCGGCTTACTATAAAAATCTCAGCACTTTACCAGAGCAGAACTCTGTTCAAATTCTGAATCCGCTAAGTAACGATTTGAGCGTGTTGCGTCAAACATTGCTATTTGGAGGTTTGGAAAGTATTCAGCGCAATACAAACTTCCGCAACCCCGATTTGAAACTTTACGAATTTGGTAATTGCTATAAGTTCAATACCGATGTTGAGAATCCAAAAACTCCTTTAGATAGATATACCGAGAACTCCCGTTTAGCAATTTGGTTAACAGGCGATGAGGATGCTGAGCATTGGTCGCAAAAATCCGATAAGGTGAACTTCTTTAACCTAAAAAGCTATGTTCACTCATTGCTTAACAGATTTGGATTTGATACCAATTCCTTAGAGCATACCGAGACTTCTACCGATATTTTCGATTACGGAATGGTATACAAAACCAATGGTGGCAAGGTTGTGGTAACCTTTGGTGTTGTAAATAGCAATCTTACCAAAGATTTTGACATTAAGGCCGATGTATTCTTTGCTGAGATAGAGTGGGAGATGCTGTTAAAGCAATCGACTAAGAATAAAATATCGTACACCGAGTTGCCCAAATATCCCGAAGTTCGTCGCGATTTGGCATTACTAATTGATACCGCTGTAACCTATGAGCAAGTTCGTAAACTTGCTTACGCAGCTGAGCGTAAACTGCTCAAAAACGTAAATTTGTTTGATGTTTATCAGGGAAAGAACCTTCCTGAGGGTAAAAAGTCGTATGCGGTTAGCTTTACACTGCAGGATGAGTCGAAAACCTTAACCGATGAGCAAATTGACCGTACAATGAAACGATTAATTGAGGCTTATATAAAGGATTTGGGAGCGCAACTTCGATAGAAATTAAATTATGCAAGGGCCATCGATTCGATGGCCTTTTTTTTTGTTTTTAATTTTTTTGAGAGGAATATTTTGGAGTCTATAGATATGTAATGTGTTGAAAAATAATGTCTTTTTAGTGAATTAAATTTCTTTTTCATAATTTTATAAGAAATATCGTACAATGAAAAGGCTGCTCATAATACTATTCCTTTCTGTTATTATTACTGAAGGGTATTCTCAAACCTATGTTGATTATATCGATAGGATCAATAACTTAAATAAAGATGATCGTCAATACGATTTGTGTATTAGCTCCGATAAGAAGTTTATGGCAATTGCTACCCTTTCTGCTATTAAAATTGTTGATATACAAAACTTCAAGATCGTAAAGGTTATTCCCGTTGAATTTGAGTTTGTTTTCCTAGTATCATTTCTATCGACTAACGATAAAGTGCTAATTGTCGGGAATAATAAGGAAGAAACCTCGGCTGAAATCTATAGTTTATCGGATAAAAAACTTGTAAAAAAGGTGAACCCTATTGTTAGCGGGAAAATAAACAAAAGTTGGCTGCAAGGGGAGTTTGCCAAATCTGATAATTACTTAGTTAGCGTTACCAAAGAGAAGAAAATTTTTATACTAAACTGCAATACCCTTGAACCAATAAGAACAAAAACATTTACTGGAGGAATCGGTAAATGTATAGGAAGCCTTGCTATTAGCAAGGATGAATCGTTAATTGCATTTGAAACTACCAGAGCTATAGGACTTGAATCAACCTTGCATGTAGTTGATGTTAACGGAAACCTTAAGTATTCAAGTCAGATTGAAGGCGCTTTAGCAGGAATATCATTTTCTATCAAGAATGAGTTATACATTTCTATATTAACCTACCCATCAGAAAGCACTTCGCTTAAAAATAACGTATACAAAATTAATATCTCTTCAAAGAAAATGGGAAATATTACAGGATCAATGTCATTCGATATTAAAGATAGGGCCTCAACATATATGGTAGGTAATGATTCTTTTCTCGGCTTTGAAAGCCTTTCCGAATTAGTATCTCATGGTAAAAGTTCTGCTTTTTTAACTTTGTTTTTTTTAAAAGAAGACACCTCAATAACAGTACCCAGCTATAAGTTGCATTATACTGATATTAGTTTTAAAAATACTCTAATAACTAGGCGAATTAGCGAACTTTCGAATAGTATTTACATTTTACCTGTAGGTTACGAGAATTTCAGCTATATATTCGATGGGAAAAGCAAAAAGTTACTCGGCTATTTCTACAATAAGGGAAATAATATTGCATTTATATCCACTGATGGGCAATTCACTGGTGATAATGAAGCCATCTCAAATTTGCAGTATAATATCAACGATCAATCCGATATCCCATTGGTCTCGCAGATAAACCAGTTCTATGCCCCAAGGTTGTTTAACCAGATTTTAACGTCTACCTTTTCTCCTGAAACGCCTATTGCAAACTTAAGCAATGTGATAAAGTTAACGCCTGAACTAAAAATCATTTCACCAGATAGTGTTAGTGATCAGAAAACAAACTTAGTTAATATTCGATACAATGTAAAGGATAATGGCGATGGGGTAAAAGAGGTTCGGTTTTATGTAAATGGCAAATTACTGAATAGTGATATTCGCGGGTTCAAATCAGTTGAAAATTATAGTCAGGATATAGCGATACTCTCAGGCGAAAACATTGTAGAAGCAGTAGCGGTAAGCAATAGTGATTACCAATCGAGCCCCGATAGGATTATTGTCAACTATAAAGGAGTGGACGCCACCACCAATCTGTATATCCTTGGGGTTGGGATCGACCAGTACAAAAACTCAAAGTATAACCTAAACTATGCGGTGGCCGATGCAATGGCAGTCGTTGATTACATCAAGGCACGAGGGTGTGGAATATTCAAGAACATAGATGTGAAATTGCTGACTGATCAGCAGGCCACGAAGCCAAATGTTGTCGCAGAGTTAAGCCGCATTGCGCAGCAGTCCAATCCAACCGATGTGTTTATTATATACTATGCGGGTCATGGAGTGATGAGCGAGGGTTTCGCTGAGGTGGCTAAGGATTACTTTATGGTGTTAACGGATGTTTCCCAGATGTTTGGCAATGATGCTCTACTTTCACAAAAGGGTATATCGGCTGCTGAGTTGCGCGAATTCTGCAAGAGGATTAAAGCTCAAAAGCAGGTGATTTTACTCGATGCCTGCCAGAGCGGTGGGGCGACCGAGACCTTCGCCATGCGCGGAGCCTCGGAGGAGAAAGCGATCATCCAATTGGCACAATCCACAGGGGTTTTCTTAATTTCATCAACGGGCTCGGAGCAGTTTGCCAGCGAGTTCTCAGAGTTGAAGCATGGAGTGTTTACCTACGCCCTTCTCGATGGGCTGAGAGGTGCTGCCGATGGAGGTGGCAAGGATGGAAAGATTACAATTAAGGAACTAGAAGCCTATCTAAACGATCGAATCCCCGAATTAACCCAGAAGTACAGGGGTAGTATGCAGTTCCCCAATACATGGTCAAGAGGAATGGACTTTCCTATTGTGGTTGTTGGCAAGTGAGTAAGCATTGCATAATAAGTGTGAAATAATACGAGTTGAGATTCCATGAATGAATTGATTTTTTTAAAACAACGTTAAATAATAATACTTTTTCTTTCTGCCATGAAAAAACTATTCTTTCTACTATTTGCTGTGATTAATCTGGTTGGGTATTCACAAAGTTATATCGATAAAATAACCAGCATTAACTCTATGTACAAGGGCGACAAGCAGGAGGATATTTGTATCAGCCCCGATAAGAAGTACATGGCCATAGCCACGTTAACAACCATTAAAGTTATGGATGTGCGAAATTTTAAGGTTGTACGAATTATTCCTGTTGATTTTAAGCGAATTTATACAATATCTATTGATGGCAATAATGTTATGGTTGTTGGAAGTAGGAAGGATGGACTTTATGCTGAAAATTATAGTTGGCTCGAAAAGAGACTTGTAAAGCAAGTAAATCTCACAGGAGGTAAATCTTACTCGTATTACAATGTTGTTAAATCTACCAGTTATATTTTTTTCAACGGTTATGGTTCAAGAAAACTTAACATAATTGATTGTAATAGTCTTGATCCAATTAGAACAATTCCAATCTCAGAAAAAGGTATCAATGGAATAACCGTTAGCAACGATGAATCGATGGTTGCTTTTACGCCGCTTGTGCTATTTACTGCTGGAAATAAAAATCTTGATTTATATGTGTATAACGTTAAGGATGGCACACAGAAATACACTCATCAGTTTTCCGCCACATTGCTGTATGCATCATTTAATAAATCAAACGAGTTAATTGTAACTGCATATAACGAAAAAGTTGATCCGAATAATCGGTCGGTAAGTGTATATAAGGTAGACAAAAATTTTAGTGATGTTGCCACTATATGTACTAAAACGGGCTATTTGGGTGGTGAGGTTTTTATTTGTTCCAATGAAAATTTTATTGCTTTTCAGGGAGGACGTGAGCATAGCACATTTGTCGATGATCCGTTCAACTATAACATGGATGTATTATTTTTAGATGATTGTACCTGGAAAACGGTTGCTTCGGGATATAACTATTTATGTCCAAAGGGTGCTCTTGCTTTCAACTATAAGGGGATAAAGTTATCTGATGAGTTGTTTCTACTACCGGTTAATTGGAACTTTAATACAATTATTAATATTCGGACTAAACAGTTGGTTGGATATTTTTACCATAGAGGAAATGGCGTTGCCTTTATATCCCCTGATGGTCGATTTACTGGCGATAACGAGGCAATCTCAAATATTATGTATGATTCCTACCGTTCATCCTATAGAAAGGATATCCTTTTGACTAACCAAATTGACCAGTTTTACACACCAAAGCTATTTCAGCAAGTATTATGCTCTAATTGCAACGTAGAAATCAATCTTGCCGATATAAATAAAGTGATAAAGTTTACCCCTGATATAAAAATTGTATCGCCTGATAGCATTAGCGAGCAGAAAGCCAATTCTGTTAATGTTAGATATGATTTAAGTGATAATGGCGATGGTATAAAAGAAGTACGCTTTTACATCAATGGAAAACTTATAAATAACGATAATAGGGGATTCAAGGCAGTTGGAGATTTGAGCCAGGAGGTTCCGCTTTTAACGGGCGAAAATATAATTGAAGCGGTTGCCTTGAGTAACAGCGGTTACCAGTCGAGTCCCGATAGGGTTATTGTTAAGTATAAGGGTGCAGAAGCCTTTTCGAATCTATATGTTCTAGGAATAGGAATCGATCAGTACAAAAATTCGAGGTACAACCTAAACTATGCATTTGCAGATGTTACTTCTATAACCGATTATATAAAAACGAATGGCGTTGGAATATTTAAAAATATCGATGTGAAATTGTTAACCAATCAGGAAGCCACTAAATCGAGTATTATTCAGGAGTTAGATAGAATTGCACAGCATGCCAACGAAACCGATGTGTTTTTGCTATATTACGCAGGCCATGGTGTAATGAGTGAAGGTTCGGCTGATGTGCCAAGGGATTATTTTATGGTGCTAAATGATGTGTCGCAGATGTACGGGAACGATGATTTGCTTTCGCAAAAAGGATTGTCTGCTGCGGAGCTGCGTGAATTTTGCAAGAAGATTAAGGCACAGAAACAGGTTGTTTTGCTCGATGCCTGCCAGAGCGGTGGAGCAACCGAGACCTTTGCCATGCGTGGCGCTTCGGAGGAGAAGGCAATCATCCAGCTGGCTCAATCCACGGGCGTTTTCCTTATTTCATCCACAGGAACAGAACAATTTGCAAGTGAATTTGGCGAACTTAAGCATGGTGTATTCTCATACGCATTGCTTGAGGGGCTAAAAGGTGCTGCCGATGGAGGTGGCAAGGATGGAAAGATTACGATTAAGGAACTAGAAGCCTATCTAAACGATCGAATCCCCGAATTAACACAGAAGTATAGAGGTAGTATGCAGTTCCCCAATACATGGTCAAGAGGAATGGACTTTCCTATTGTGGTTGTTGGCATGTGAAAAGTTAGATAATGATTAGTGATAATAATATATAAGAAAGTGCACCTTTAATTAATAAAACTTCAAAAAATGGATGTTGATATATTTGGATATTCGATAGCAAAGAAAAAGGTGCTTTTGATAGCACCTTTCTTTGAAAATAGTTATGTATTAATTACTTCTTGTAGGTGAATCTAAGCACCCCGGTGTTTGCCTTAGTTGGGGCAGCTTCGGTAGTGTTAAGTTCAGTAATTTTAATTACGTAAAGTTCAGCATCCTTTTTTGCTATATATATGTCATCGACTGCTGGATTTACAATACTTGTTAATTGATTTGTAGTTCCTGCCAATTCAAATACATAATTAGCTTTTTCAACCTTTGCGTTTGTGTAGTCAAATGAATTTGCTTTAACGTACTTGATTCCGTTGCCATTGGTTACATAATTAGTTCCACCAGCTGATGTCCAAGATACAGAGTTTGATGTCCAACTTCCTGTAAAATTGCTTTCAATATTTGCAGAATTTATATTATCCGAATTAATAATGTAGCGTTTTACTGAATAATTATCACCGATTGCTGTTACTGTAGAATCTCCTTTTAAATCCCAGCAAGCCTTGCCAGAACTATGTAATTTCCAAATTTCACCAGTAATAATTTCGGATGTGAAGGCAGTGTACGAGCCCATTGTAACATCGAAGGTTGCTTCTCCAATAACATCATTTACATCTGTAATAATGAATTCATAGGAAATTTTGTCTATTGTTCCCAAATGGAATTGACCTAGAACAATGTCATCTGTTTTATCAATGCTCGCAGTCGTTTCGTTATTGTAGGTTGTAATTGTTTCGGTATAAGGGGTTACAAGGGTTTCACCTAGGTATGCGTTGCGATTAAATACGATTGACTTAATTTTCCCAGGAGCATCGATAGTTACATGTAGAGTCAACGAATATGGCGTTGCTGTACTCGTATTGGCAGGGATTGCCAGCGATGTTCCTTCGGTGATAGTTACCGTTGGATCGGCAGGTGTGGTTTCGTCATCTTTGGAACATCCTGAGAATAAAAATGACAAGGCTACTATAGCCATGAATAAATGTTTGATTTTTTCTCATAATTTAAAATTTTAGTTAAACATTATAAAATATAAAAATCGGATGGAAAATTCTTTATGAAATCTACATAAGTTATATTTGATGCATTTACATTGCAAAGTTAAATCATATTTCCATTTTATCAAGTTAATTGTTGTTTAATGAAAAGTTGCATAGAGGTAGTAACGGCTGATATAACTCAGCTTAATGTTGATGTAATTGTTAATGCTGCAAATACAAGTTTGCTTGGTGGTGGTGGGGTTGATGGAGCAATACATAGGGCTGCTGGCTCAAAACTTCTTGAGGAATGCCGATTGATAGGCGGTTGTCCAACCGGAGAGGCACGAATAACAAAAGGCTACAATTTAAAGGCTAAATATATTATACATACTGTTGGCCCAATTTGGCGTGGCGGTATTAACGATGAATCCTTGTTATTGCGGAATGCCTATACCAATAGCCTTAAGTTGGCTCACGATAATGCTATAAAGAGCATTGCCTTCCCAAATATTAGCACGGGTGTATATGGCTTTCCAAAGAAATTGGCAGCGGAGATTGCCGTTAAGGTTGTTAAGTCGTTCCTTGAAAAGAATAAGTATCCCCAAAAGGTGATCTTTGTTTGTTTTGACGACGAGAACTATGCAATATATTCAGGACTATTGGGGCATGAGGTCTGAAAACGTCTATCTTATAAAAATACTGCTATTTTATTAAACAACTTATCATTCATCAATTCATTAAAAAAATACTTATCGCATAGTGCTATAACCTTTAATAGTCGCATGACTTTGCACTTGTAATTTTCAACAAGATGCCACAGCAGTTTTGCCAAATATGCCTATATTTAGGGCATCGAACGTGTGCATTATAAAACTTGCACAACTTAATAGAACAACCATGAAAAAAACACTTTTTATTGCGCTATGCCTTATACAATCGTTGGTGTATAGCCAGGAGAAACAATCCCCAACCTATTACCTGAACGCAGCGAAATACCTTAGCCTCGACAATATATACATAAACCCTAAGAATATTGCGGCGGTGAATATTAAGAAAGAGACCCCGGCCGGCGAAATTTACATCAAGACCAACAATGGGCAGCTGAACCTTTTAACTATCCCCGATATTCTTAAAAAGCACTCGGTGATAATTAGCAACAATAATCTAGCCATTTACCTTATTAACGGCGAACTCATTTCCGATGCATCCAAGGTGAGAGTCGATGATACCTATTTTATCGATGTTAATACCCAGAGCCTCGCAAACGCAACCAAACTTAAGAAGAAATTCCGCAAACTTGTGGTTATTACAATTACCCTTTCGCAGGAGGATATAAAGCCCAGAGTTATGATACGTGGTAACGATATAGTAAAAGCAAGAGACCTTTACTAATCGAAATACTCCAACTTATGTATTCAATTCTCCTGTTAGCGGAGTAGTAGTTTGTTGCACGGTAATGGCTGCTGTAAGCGCAGTAAGTAAGTTAGGTGAAGACCGATAAAAGCAAAATAGCCGCTGGTAAGGTGAAAAAGCAAGTAATGATGTTCTAATTAATATATTGATAAAAAATGAAAGTTATTGCTGTTAATGGAAGCCCAAGAAAAAATTGGAATACACATATGTTGCTCGAAAAGTTCTTAGAAGGCGCAAAAGAAACAGGAGCGAAAATCGAGCTGATTAATCTTTACGATATTCAATTTAAAGGCTGTACCAGTTGTTTTGCCTGTAAATTAAAAGGAAATTCGGTAAGTAAATGCGTGATGAAAGACGACATGGAACGTGTTTTACAGGAAATATGTGAGTGCGATGTTCTTGTGTTAGGCTCTCCAATTTATTTTACTTCCGTTACGGGAGAAATGAAATCCTTTATGGAGCGCTTAATTTTTCCGTACACCTCTTACGAGGGTAAACCCTCATCCTTTGGGAAAAAAATTAATACAGCATTTATCTATACTATGAATGCTCCTGCCTTTGCTTTACCGCTGATTGGCTATCCTAAACTTTTTAGATATCATCAAAAGTTAATGAAGCGAACTTTTGGTAGTAGTGAGTATTTAGCGTCAACCTCTACATACCAATTTGATGATTATAGTAAATACGCTATGACATACTTCGACGGGAAAAAAAGGCTGAAAAGACGAGAAACCGTATTTGTAGCGGATTGTAAAAAGGCTTTTGATTTAGGAAAAAAACTTTGTTTGAATAATCGAAAATAATGAATTAACACCCCACAACCATTTTTGTAATGAAGAAAATAATACTATTTGGAATTGTACTCCTTACCTTTTCAATGTGCGATAAAAAGAGGGATACATTTATTGTTAGCGGAAGAGTGACTGATTTCGGTGGACAGCCAATAGATAGTGTTACTATCAGGCTAAAGGATAAAGCTTTTAAAAATGTTTATGAAACTATAACGGACAAAAATGGAAATTACTCAATTAAAGTTGAAAAGGGAATTTACTATTGTTTGTATGCAATAAAACTATCGGAATATAGAGTAAATAGACTGGAGTACTGGACCTGGAATGTTCCCGTGTTTAAGGATTTGATAATAAATCCACAATATGATGCAATGGAGATCTATGGTATAAATGTGTTTGAACCACAAGTTACTCCACAAGAAACGTATATGATATACTTTAGACCTATGAGTTTATCGAAAACGCTACAAATTGTATCAACTCAAAAAATAAACAGCAAAGACTTTCAAACAGCCAAGCAATCCGAAAAGTTAATTGAAGGAGCTGATAAGTTAATGAATATGTCTCCCGAAAACATTTCTTCGCAAGAATTGATAATTGAAGTAAATGGAGTAAAATCTGAGATATTAGGCATTAATAAAATAACAGAATATGCCAGGGGAATTCTAATGTATGGGTATGTTGTGCAAATACAAAAACCAAAACCCAGTAAAGGTCTATATTCTGAATACGATTTGATTTCTATCACATTACATTCCAATGAAACAGGGGAGATGGGAAAAGGCGAAGCATTCGTGAAAAAATAGAAACGTTTGCTAACACATGATTATAGTAATCAGCATGCATTGTGATGCATGCAATTGTTAAACCACTTTAGAGTAGACATGGAGTGCATCGCTTTTTAGAATTTTTCGGCGGTGAATGCAATATGTTTTTTAATGCTATGCAACAAGCGGTTTATTGTACGCAGGGGGATAATGTCGAAACAGATTTTTCGTTACTTTTAGCCGAGTTTTATTGCCATAAGCGCTATGGTACTTTACACCCTTGGGGTTTAATCCGCGGTTTGTATCCAGTGGTTTGACTAAATAGTAATATTATATTAAGCGACTTTAATAATGAGAAAAATTAAATTGAGCACTAAAATTGACTGGACATCAAAGTTTGTTGACCTTGCAATTGTAATTATTGGATTAACCATTGCTTTTAAGCTAAACACCTGGAACGATTCTGTAAAGAGTGATGTGGCGGTTAAGGAATACATAGAAAGCTTTTATACCGAGAATAAAACTAACCATGATAGTCTGGTATCTGCACTGGACTATTCGAAATCATGTAAAAAAGATATTGATACCCTAAAGCAAATTTTACAATCAAAAAACTATTCCGACAAAAGAATTAAGCCTTTGGTGGCAAGTATGATGGGATTGGCAAATTATACGGCATCAACCACTACCATGCAAAACATCTCCGCTTCGGGAGACTTTAGTTTGCTTAAAGACATTGATCTCCGCAAGAGTTTAATTAGTACATACGATGCCTATAAAACCACCGCAAAGCTGGAACTGCTAATTACCGATTATGTAAATCAGTATGTCACTCCTTTTTTCTTCAAATCTTTTCGGATTAGCAACTTTAGCGACCTGAATAAGGATTTTGCAAAGGATCCATTATTTGAAAATACTGTTTTTGGGTACGATGTTTTATTAACCCAGCTTATAAATGGCTATCAGGAAAATTTAGAGAGGATAAATCAGCTAGACGTAAAGCTAACCGCCGCAAGGACCTTATATGAGTAAGGGCTATTTCAACGCCCCTGTTCGGATGAGGCTGTAAAAAGTAATAAACCAAACGTGTTCGGCGGTCGGCTTCGCCGCCGTCGAAATATCAAAAGCAGGCTGTGCCTGAGTTTTTTTTCTCTTCGCTGGCGCGCGTTTCTAACGCGTGACATTTACAATCCTCTTCCCTTGTTGAGCTGAGGCTATAGGTAAATAAACTTATTGGTTTGGGCGTAGGTTAGCAAAATGTGCCTGCGCCCAATTATTTTTACTGGCGCAAGTTTTAACAACCCTTACCCAATCATCGCTGATTGCATGTAATCCCCGCAAAAAGGGAACTGTATTTTAAAAGTTAGCCACTACACACCCTGCAATGCGGCATCGAACAGGAAAAAGCCATAACTAGATGGCTAAAACAATACGTGAGATTTAAAAAATAGGCCGAGAGTTGCCAAAAAGGACCAATGAGTTCCCGAAAAGGACCAGTGAGTTGCCGAAAAGGACCAGTGAGTTGCCGAAAAGGACCAGTGAGTTGCCGAAAAGGACCAGTGAGTTACCGAAAAGGATCAGTGAGTTGCCGAAAAGGATCAGTGAGTTGCCGAAAAGGATCAGTGAGTTGCCGAAAAGGATCAGTGAGTTGCCGAAAAGGACCAGTGAGTTGACAAAAAGGACCAGTGAGTTGCCGAAAAGAGGGTCTGTTCAATAAACTATAGGGTCTGTTCAATAAACTGTGTCAAAGTGGGTAATTACTGAACATTTAATCTGTCCTCAAAGAGAGTGTTCAAGAAAGTATGTAAATGATTAATCTCTTTTCATGTCTAAAGATACAAAAGAAAGTTTGGGTCTATTCAATAACTACACCTTGCTGGATGGCATAAGAACCTTTAGCGCGGATTGAACCGGGAACCGATTGCAGTATACCGGAAAATATTGTTACTTTGGTTTGGGTTTAGTTTTGCACAAACCATCAACTATCCGCTTAAACTTAAATTGTAAACCGCATGAATAGTGCAAAAGTGTTTAAAATGCCCTTTGCCAGCGTGTACCCGCTCTACGTGCAGAAGGCGGAGAAAAAAGGACGTTCGAAAACCGAGGTGGACACAGTTATTTGCTGGTTAACGGGCTACACCCCGCAAGCCCTGCAGCAGCAAATTGATAGTAATGTTGATTTAGAAACGTTTTTTACCCAGGCTCCATGCATCAACCCCAATTCGTGCAAAATTACTGGCGTAATATGTGGCTGCCGGATCGAGGAGATTGATGATGAGTTGATGCGGAAGATTCGCTACCTCGATAAGCTGGTTGATGAGTTGGCCAAGGGCAAGGTCATGGATAAGATTCTGAGGGAATAGGGGCTAATATCCCCTTTTGCTCCGCAAAACACCTGTAGTGGGCGCAGCATTAAGTAACAACAGCATTAATGGATTGGCTTCGTTGAATTTCATTTTCGGGTCTCGGCTTCGCCGCGTTGGAGGTGTTGGTGTAATAAAACGATTTATGCCGAATTGCCCCGGAGTTTATGAATTGCCCCGGACTTTAGTCCGGGGGATTGTTAAGGAGCTCCCTGCCCATTGGGGCTTTAGCCCCATTCTCCCACTAGTTATGTAGTATTTGCTAAAAGAATAGCCTCAACTAAAGCAGATTCAACTTCCGATGCCTTCCTTCTTTATTCTAAATTCTATTTTCTGAATTCTAAATTCTGACTTCTGATTTCTTCCTTCCCAAAATCACGGTTTCATCATCCCGTACTCCGATAGAATGGCATTCAGGTTGTCGAACTTGTTGCGGTAATCGGCCAGCGAGGCGTTAATAACATCATGAGCATCCTGGGCGTTGTAAATATGAGTAATCTCACAGTCCCTATAGGTTCCGGGCAAATCCTTATACGTTAGGAAGTAGTGCTTTAGGCGGGTAACAACCAGCTCGGGGCATTCCGATATATCCTTGTAGTGACCGTATACAGCATCGTCCTTAAGAACTGCAATAATCTTGTCGTCGGCCTGATTGCCATCAATCATCCTAAACCCGCCAATGGGAATTGCCTGAACCAGAATGTTCCCGTGTGTAATGGTTTTCTCGGTAAGCACGCAAATATCCAGAGGATCGCCATCACCCTTAAGCTCAGTCCGTCCCGTTGCCCCACGCGATAGGGTTGCAACATTCTCGTCGCAAAGCGTTTGGGGTATAAAGCCGTAGAGCGCGGGTAATACGTTGGAGTATTTTTGGGGTCTGTCTATCTTTAGGTACCCCGACACCTTATCGACCTCGTACTTAACGGTATCGGTGGTAACCATCTCAATAAAACAGGTTAGTATATCAGGTGAATTAGGCCCAACTTCAACCCCATGCCAAGGATGTGATTTATACCTTAGCCCCATTAGCCTACCAATGGGATCCATAATTTTGTTCGACATAGTAATGTAGTTTGATATAGAATCAATTTCAACAAACAGGGGAATCCCCAAAAAGTTTGCAAAAATAAAAAAAATAAAAAGATGCTACTGCGAGCAAAATGCTTAAAGTACGTTAACCTCCATATCGAGCTTAATGCCAAATTCGGTTTCAACGGAGTCCTGTACCGATTTAGCGAGGTTAAGAATCTCGGCGCCGGTAGCATCGCCGTAGTTGATAAGTACCAACGCCTGGTTGGCATGAACGCCGCAATTTCCAACCCGTTTGCCTTTCCATCCGCACTGCTCAATTAGCCAACCAGCCGGAACCTTAACAAAACTCTCCGATACAGGATACGATGGTGCATTAGGATATTTCTTTTTTATACCCTCGAAATGGTCAATCTCCACAACTGGGTTCTTAAAGAAACTGCCCGCATTGCCCACAACTGCAGGATCGGGAAGTTTTGCCGTGCGAATATTAATAACGGCCTGACGAACCGATTTAAGGGAGCGATCGCCAAGTCGATTCAGCTCATCCTCTAGGTTGCCGTAATTGGTCTGTAAGTTGGAATTCTTGCTAAGCTTAAACCAAACATAGGTAACAATAACTTTACCTTTAAGCTCCTGCTTAAAAATGCTATCGCGGTACCCAAATCGGCATTCCGAGTTGTTCAGCTCAACAGTCTTACGGCTATCAACCTGAACCCCTTCAACCTTAATGATAGTATCCTTTGCTTCAACCCCGTACGCACCAATATTCTGAATAGGCGAGGCGCCTACATTGCCTGGAATATGCGAGAGATTCTCTACACCGTAAAGATCTCGCTCAGCACAAAACTCCACAAACGAATCCCAGCAAACGCCAGCTCCAACCCGGAGCACCACGTCGTTAGGCATATCCTCAACAATGGCAATTCCTTGCACTGCGGGGTTAATAATAACGCCATCAAAATTTGCTGTAAGCAGAATATTGCTACCACCACCAAGCACGTATATTGGAGCTTTGTTGTACGATGCAAAATTTATTGCATATAGTACCTTTTCAACTGTATTGGCCTTGGCATAGTAATTTGCGGTAACATCGATACCGAATGTATTGTACCTTTTGAGCGATATGTTCTTCTTGATTACAAACATTAGTTTGAATTTATACAACAAATATAAGCATTTAGTGTTTATATTAGCACAAATTTAGCATGTATGAATAGAACCATCAGGGTTTTTGCCACTTCGGACCTTTATACCGACCAACGTGTTAACCGCACCGCAAAATCGCTCTCCAATGCTGGATTTAGGGTGGTAGTAACGGGACGAAAGCCAAAAATCAAGAGTGTTCAAAGCAATAGACCCTACGAGGTTCGATATATACGCTGCATGGTATCAAAAGGCCCTCTGTTTTACTTCCTTTTCAACGTAAGAATAGCCCTTTCGCTTATCTTCGCGAGGTACTCCGGCGTTTACGCCAACGATCTGGATACACTCCCCGGATGCTGGATTGCATCGGTTATCCGTTTTAAACCATTAATTTACGATAGCCATGAGCTATTCCCCGAAGTTCCCGAGTTGATTGGAAATCCGGTGAAAAAGATGATGTGGAGAATTGCCGAGTACATTTGCATAAAGAAGGCGAAGTTGGTTTTTACGGTTTCCAATGGCGTTGCTGATGAGTTAAATAGAAGGTATGGCGTTAAACCCATAGTGGTAAGGAATCTTCCCCAGAAACGGGAAATAGAATCCATCAGGAATAGCCGTCCAACTTTAATTTACCAAGGCGCGCTCAATGTGGGGCGTGGAATTGAGTTGGCTATTGATACGATGAATTACCTATCGTGTTATAAGTTGATTATCGTAGGAGTTGGCGATATTGAGGCTGAGCTCCGCAAGCGTGTTATAAATCAAAAACTATTCGATAGAATAGAGTTTACAGGACGGCTTGAGCCCTCCGATTTGCACCGGTTAACAAGCACAGCTTGGTTAGGATTGTCGTTGGAGGAAGATATGGGGTTAAACTACCGTTACGCTTTACCCAATAAGGTTTTTGACTATATTGCTGCAAAAGTTCCAATTCTTGTAAGCGATTTACCCGAAATGCGGAGCGTTGTTGATGAATACCGTGTTGGAATAGTTGCAAAAAATAGAGATCCGAAGGAGTTAGCCCTTCAGATCTCTGATTTTATTGAGGATAAAAAATTACGCGAAACGGTTGAAAAGAATCTCCAGAAAGCATCAATGGAACTTCTTTGGAGTAACGAAGAGCCTAAACTGGTTGATCCTATAAAGCAGTTATTCGGTTAGTTTCCCCGATTTAAAAGAAAACAAACATGGCAACCAACGGCAGAGCAATACCTGCAATAAGGTAGATTAAGCCACGCCCGGTAATGCCTTTTTTCCCTTTTACCAGACAAAGCCCGGTTATAGTAACAACAATCAACCCTACAGCAAAGATATCGCTAAACCAGGTCCACCAGCTGTGTGGTCGGTTCTTGTGCATCATGTTAAGCTGGTAAAATATAGGTCGGCGAGTACTCTTCTCAACCAAGGCGGTTCCCTCCGAAAGGTTCGAGGTTATGGTTCCATCCTTTACAAAAACCTTTATGGTTCCGGGTTGTGGGTAGTAATACGATTTAACTTCGAATTCGCCCAATGTCTCCAGTTTGCTCTTCACCAAATCAATGTTAATCTGTAGGGTGTCCGATGGAAGTTTTAGATCAACCTTGCGAACATCCATAATATAGTACGGATTAATGTCCTTTGAATGGTTAAGTAGGATTCCCGTAATAGCATAAATAAGAATCATTCCCGTGAGAAAATAGCTGAGATCGCGGTGTAGTACTCTAAGCAGTTTAGCCAATGACATACTGAACAATTTAATGGTTTAAAAAAGAGCCCTGGCCTAATTATCGACAAGGACTTTATGTATTTATAAAACCTTAATGGTTTTGCACTCTACTGCATAGGTTACTGCCTTAGCGGTGGAATCGGTTTCGCAGGTTTCAACGCTCTCTGAGGCCATTCCCTTTACCACGCCAACCACTTCTACCTTTGCGCCATCAAGGGTTTTGTCAAAAGTAGGTACAGCCTCGGTACCCATAACCTTAATTTTAGAATCGGGGTTTGTTCCCACAGCGGTGAACTTTTGCCCGGTATGCTTGCACACGTGATCA
This sequence comes from Tenuifilaceae bacterium CYCD, assembly GCA_036322835.1. Lineage (NCBI taxonomy): Bacteria > Pseudomonadati > Bacteroidota > Bacteroidia > Bacteroidales > Tenuifilaceae > Tenuifilaceae bacterium CYCD. The sequence continues at coordinate 3,088,372 of AP027304.1, forward strand.
ACCATTGCGGTGAATCGCACAGTTTGATCGACATAGTTAGCGGGGTTAGCTATTAAAGAATCTACATTTACATCAACAATCTCGAGTTCCTTTAACTGTTCCACAGCAGCAGAATCGGACTTTGAACTTTTCCCATCGCAAGAATAAAGAGCAAATGCTATAACCGATAGCAATAAAAGTTTTTTCATTGTATAATTTAGTTTTAGTTAAAATATTTAGACCAACAAAATTATGAAAACTTGCGGTCTGTACTCAATAATTTGTATTAAACCAAGTACGCTATGATATTGAAGGTGGCATATATAATACTTGCAACGCCATTGGTTGTGGCAAAAGCCAAATTAACACGCGATAAATCCTTTGGCGATACTATTAAATGCTGATATACTAAAAGCACGATGAAACTAGTGGCGCCAATCCAATACCATATATTAAAATGGTATTCAATACCTATAAGTATAACAGTAAAAAGTACAACAAGATGTAGGATACTGGCAATCCACAAGGCTCGCTTAACGCCAAACCGGGCTGGTATCGATTTAAGATTGTTGCTTTTATCAAATCCTTCGTCCTGCAATGCGTAAATAATGTCGAATCCCGACACCCAGAAAAGCACAATTGTTGAATACAGCAGAGGAAGCGTATTAAACTGTCCCACAACCGACAGGTATGCACCTATGGGTGCAAGCGACAACCCTATTCCTAGCACAAAATGGCAAAACCATGTAAATCGCTTTGTGTAGCTGTAAAATAGAACAACAAACAATGCCACTGGCGATAGCACCAGAACCAACGGGTTTATAAAATATGTAGTTGCCATAAACAGCAAAGAATTTGCGATAACAAAATATCCCGACGCCTTTGGGGTTATTATGCCTTTAGGTATCTCGCGTTGATTTGTTCTGGGGTTTTGCGCATCAAAATGCCTATCAACTAATCGGTTAAAACTCATTGCCGCATTTCGAGCAAAAACCATACAGAGGATTACAAGTAAAAAGAGTTTATAATCGATATTCTCAGGATTCTGCTTAAAGGCTAGGAAAAAACCAATAAATGCAAAAGGCATTGCAAATATTGTATGGCTGAACTTAACCAACGACAAGTAATTCTTAAACTGTCTAACCATCTCTACATATTTAATTATACCGAGCAAATAGTCCAAAAATATTGGACTAAAAGTAACCATTTTTTAAATATTGCCTATCTTAGTGCTGCAAACAAAACAAAATGGGTGAAAGGATTGTTCATAAAACTACTATTTGCATAGTTGCTTTTCTGTTGCTATTTGCTTCAGCAAATGCCCAATCCGACACTATAAAAAGGACACTTTCCACTGGTAATAACAAAACGGCATCGTTAATAGTTGAAGGGGAACTGTATTTAAAAGATAATCCCGACAAATCCCTCGACCTAGGCTTGCAGGCTTTGGTGATGGCAAAAAAACAGGGACAAACAAACGAAGAGGCAGCAGCATTAACGCTATTAGCCGAAGCCAATTATTTACTCAATCAGTTAGAAAATGCCTTACGCTACTACAATAGAGCTTTGAACCTGTATGAAAAACTGAATCAAAAGGAGCATTTGCTAAAAACATATATTGGGATTTCGCAGGTATACGATGCTTCCAAAAATCCTGAGCTGGCAATTCAGTATCTGGAAAGAGCTAAAAGTCAATTATCTGAAGATGTCAATATCAATTTACAGATTAACCTGTTGGAAAGTCTTGGGGTTATATATCAAAAACAGGGAAATTATCGGAATGCTATTGTTACATATAATAATATTCTTGACAAATTGGATGTAGGCTATTCCTCTAAAATTATAAACAAAGAAAAGATCCGGGTTAACTGTTACATTCAAATTGGGCAATCGGAAAAGAATTTAGGCGAACTCGATAAAAGCTTGGTCAACTTTAAGCAAGCAACCGCTTATGCATTGTCCGGTAAGGATACCTTAAGCTATGCAAATACGCTGAGGGAACTTGCGCTATCATTTTACCTGTTACAAAAATACGACAGTTCATACCATAATGCCACATTATCCTATAACCTAAGCAAAACCATATCGGACACAACTGGTATGATACTTTCGCTACAGGGCATGGGCGATATTAAATTTGAAGAAGGGAGTGTCAATCAAGCCATCAACTTTTATACTCAGCAATTAAATCTGTCCGAAGGGAAGCGAGATACACCCAACTCGGTTTCATCGTTGGTTAAAATATCAAGATGCTACTACGCAATCGGCGATTACCCTACCTCTTCGCGTTATCTAAATAGAGCGCTTGCGCTTGCACAGGAAAATAATCTTACGGAATCGAAAGCGGATGTTTACCGATACCTAGCACTTATTTATGAAACTCAAGGTAGATATAAGGATGCCTTGGATTTCTACAAGATGTGGATAGAGCTGCGCGACTCAATATACAGTGAGGAAACCGGACAAAAACTGGCAAAACTCCAGATTCTTTACGACATCACTCAGAAAGAAAAAGAAAACGAGATTCTTCGTCAAAACTCTGAGATCCAAAAACTTCAAATTGCAAAGTCTAAGTATCAGGGAATTATCCTGCTATCGTTAGCCATTGCGTTTATTGTTCTATCCCTATTTCTTATAATGATTTTCCGTGCCAAACAGAAGGAATTCCGAAAACAAAAAGAAACCGAACAACGAATCACCGAGATCAATAAGGAACTAGAGCGGCGAATGATTCAGGAAATAAAGAAGCAGGAAAAGCAGCAACAACTCCTTTCGCAGAAATCGAAGTTAGAATCGTTGGGTACGTTGGCGGCAGGTATTGCCCACGAAATTAATCAACCCCTTGGAGGAATATCGATGGGGCTCGATAACATCCTGCTTAAAACGCAGGAAAATAACATGAGCAACGAGTATCTAAAAGATAAAGTAAATCTGCTTTTCGAAAATGTTGAGCGAATAAAGAAGATTATTGACCATATCCGGTATTTCTCCCGCACACAAAAACCGGTATCTTTCGTTCAGGTTAACATCAATGACGTTATTAAAAGTGCGCTGTTTATGGTATCGGCACAGTACGAGAATCATGGTGTAGTTATAGAAACAAATCTTGACGAGAATATTGGAATGGTTACGGCTGATAAGTTTAAGTTGGAGCAAGTTCTGCTAAACCTTCTATCCAATTCAAAATATGCAATTGACGAAAAGGAGAAACGGGTAAATAATGGAATATACCGAAAACGAATCGAAATAAAATCATGGAAGGATGATGAATCTATTTTCATAAGTTTTAAGGATAATGGGATTGGAATTCCTAGTAAAATTATCGATAAGATATTCGACCCATTCTTTACTACAAAAAGCGAAGACAAAGGTACAGGCCTAGGACTATCAATCTCCTATAGCTTTATAAAAGATTTGTTAGGAGATATTAAGGTGGATAGCACAGAAAATGAATACACAACTTTTGAAATATCAATACCAAAGGAATAGAATATGGACACATTAAAAATACTCGTGCTGGATGATGAAAAGGTTTTTCGCGAAGAAATACGGGAATTCTTAGAGGGTGATGGTTTTACTGTTCTTCTTTCATCAAAACCGTCGGAAGCATTCTCTGTCCTTAGCGAAAACGAAGTTGATATTCTAATCCTCGATTTGCGCCTTCCCGAAATGGATGGTTTAGAGGTGCTGAAACAGGTTAAAATTCAGTATCCTGATATTGAGGTTATAATGATAACTGGGCATGGCGACATGGATGCGGTAATACAGGCCATGCGACACGGAGCCGTTGAGTTTTTTCCAAAACCTTTCCGCTTGCTCGATATGCGCGCTGCAATACAACGGACCAAACGGTACATTAGCCTCCATGCCGAGCTTAAAGAAATAAATCAAACATACTCACTCATCTCCAAGGAGCTGATAGAGAGTGTTGGAAACGAAATTCTCGGCAAAACTTCAGCAATAAATCAAGTGGTGGATTTGATGAGCAAAGTTGCCAAGGCCGACAACACATCCGTACTAATTACAGGAGAAAGTGGTACAGGCAAAGAACTTGTAGCTCGCGGGATACACTATCTAAGTGAGAGAAAGAAATCGTACTTCTATGCGGTAAACTGTTCGGCAATTCCCGAAACCCTTTTCGAAAGCGAGTTCTTTGGACACAAGAAAGGATCGTTTACTGGTGCAAACGAGGATAAAGCCGGTTGGTTTGAGATTGCCCACGGAGGAACACTATTTCTCGATGAGGTTGTAGAGATGCAGCCAGCCATGCAGAGTAAACTCCTGCGAGTTTTAGAGGAACGAAAAATTAGACGCATTGGTTCAAGTGTAGATATCCCCGTAGATGTTAGAATAATAGCTGCAACAAATCAGAACATTCACAAGTTGATTGAAACAGGAAAGTTTAGACCGGACCTATACTACCGCTTAAACTCATTCGAAATCAATATTCCTCCATTACGCGATCGTAAGGACGATATCCCCCTTCTGCTCGATTACTATGTAAAACTTCTTTCGCAACGGCTTGGTAAAAGAATTAATAGCGTGGATACAGCCATTAATCGAGTAATGATGTCATATAACTTTCCGGGCAATGTCCGAGAGCTTAAGAATATGGTTGAGCGTGCAATCATTCTTTGCGATGGCAATAAACTTACCCTCAAAAACTTTACGGGGTTAACCCCATCGGTAGAGACGCCATCGACCACATCAACTATTGGCGAGGAAATATTTGATTTAGATTTGATTGAGAAGATCGTGATAATGAAAGCCCTCGAAAAGACTGGCTATAAAAAAGCGGAAGCAGCTCAGCTGCTAAATATTACAAGACAATCGCTTGACAGAAGGCTCGAAAAGTATGAAATCAATATTTAGTTTAATGAGTTTTTAATTCTCTTTAAGGATAATTGTTTCGTAAAATAGTTAGCCATTCTTGATGCCGAGTAAAAAGAAGAGCCGCATTTTTGCGGCTCTTCTTTTTTATTACTAGAACTTCTCGAATTCATCATCGCTATCGCCCTTCATCTTTATGTCAAAGCCTTTGGTTTGAGCCTTGTTGGTTGAGTCGGTGCTGGGTTTAGTTTTGGTATCTACATTCTTAACATTGCTTTTGGTTGTTTTTGTTGCGACAGCCTTATCCTTTTTAACTCCAGTAGGCATTGTTTCCTTATGCTCAACAAATGCCTCGTGTTCAGTTGTCGATTTAGTTTTGAAACTATTTGCTATTTCGAGTAGTTTTTCGGCTTGGGCAGCCATTTCTTCTGCGCTTGAGGCCATCTCTTCCGAAACCGATGCGTTTTGCTGGGTAATTCCATTCAGCTGTTGGGTTGTGGAGTTAACCTGTTCCGATGCAGTTCTTTGCTCCTTGCTCGAATGCGATATTTCGAGTACTAGTTCGCTTGTTTTTTGAATCTTAGGTATGATTACATTGAGAAGATTTGTGGCTTTATCGGTGATGTTTACGCTTGTAGTGGAGAGTTGGTTTATTTCCTCAGCGGCATCCCTGCTGCGCTCGGCTAATCTACGAACTTCGGCCGCAACAACAGCAAAACCTCTACCGTGTTCGCCCGCACGGGCAGCCTCTACGGCTGCATTCAATGCAAGTAAATTGGTTTGAAAGGCAATGTCGTTTATTATTTGAATTTTCTCCGCAATATTCTTTATTGATGCCATGCTTTCTTCCGACGAATCTTTTACTTTAAATGCATCATCGGCAACCTGCGATGCAATTGTTTCAACTTCCGATGAATTCTGTGAGTTCTGCTCAATATTCGAAACCATTTCCTCCATGGTTGACGATAACTCTTCGGTGGAAGATGCTAGCTCTGCAGCACCCGATGAAATTTGTTGAGCTGTTGCGTTTAGTTGAGAACTGGTATCGGCAATGTTCGAACTGGTATTCTGGAACTCAAAAACCATTTCGGTTAACTTTTCCTGCATTGATTTTAGAGAGGATTGCAGGGTTCCAATTTCATCTTCTCTGTTTACCTCCACATCCGATGTTAGATTTCCCTGCGATATTGTATTGGCAATATTAACTGCACCAAATATTGGTTTTATTATTTGATTCGATTGCATGTAGATTAAGAAGAATAGAACTAGCACGCCCACAATACCAACAAGAATTATTTTAAACATTAAACCTTGGCTCTCGGCAATTACCTCATTTTTCGGTATTAATACTATTAAAGCCCACGGACTTTTGTTTTTTCCAATTAAAACCGGAGTTGTAAATGCAATTAGTTTTTCGCCATTTGAGTTTTTAATCTCGAAGTTTTTTGCATTGCCTTGCGATATTACTTTTTCTATATTGAGTTCATTGGTTTTAATTATATCGGTAACCTTTTCATTGATATATTTCCCATCGGGGTAGGCTGCAATAATGCCAGTGTTTGATACAAGAAAACCAAACCCGTTTTGGTATAGTTTAATATCCTTAATCGTAGTTGAAAGTTCTTTTAAGTCAATATCGATTCCTATTACACCAATGCTATTACCATTTTCAATGACTGGTACGGCAATGCTTGTTTCAAAAAAATTATTTAATGTATCGTTAGTGTAAGAGTACAGGTAGGGTTCTATAACTGTTTCTATTTTGTTATTAAGAGGCAAAGCATAGTAGTCTTCGCTAAACATATCAACTCTGCCAGGCTCAATTTTTACTTGATTATTATCCTTGTAGTTCGAGAAATTAAAGTGTCCTTCTTCATCCCACGGATAAACTTCTTTGTATTTTGCATCAAGGCCATCCAGTTGGTTTGGCTCAAACATCGCCCATGTGGCTAGGTAATTACTATTGGATAATAGGGATTCAACCAGAATATTTCGGTAAACGGATCTATCGGTTACGGATGATTTTTTGAGCGATACAAAGGCATTTTTGATATTATGCGCTGTTTCTAAAGGCTTTTCTAGGTAGTTTCGAACCATGATGGTCGCTTCGTTTGCCTTGCTTTTACTCAGTTCTGTCGCGCTTTTTAATGCATTGTTTCTGCTAGCCACTGTGATGTAAATAATTGTTGCCGCAAAAATTATAATGGTTAAGCCAAGAATGTTAACCATTAGTTGTGTTTGCAAACTTTTACTTTTCATAATTGACCAGTTTTGTTGGATGAAAGAATAGCGTATGCTTTGTAATACGCATAGATAAAGATATTTGTAATAAATACGGAAGTAATTTAAGGGATATTGACGTTGGAGTCAATTATTTTGAAATATATTTTTAAGTGATTTGATGTAATCATTTATTAATTAGATTGTAAGTTAGAACGTTTGGTGAAGTTTTAAGATTGAATGTATGCAAACATAATACGCACAAACAAAGAGCCTATTCTCGTTCAAGACAGATTGTATTGCGACTATTAAGAAATCTCGGAGGAGGATAGTTCCGAGTTGAATTCAAAGATTTAACTTGATTTATACACCATAAAGCGGACACGATTCAGGCCTGGAAAAACGCTTGCATCGCGGTTGACAATCGATGCAGTATATAATATCTTCGCCATTTCTGGCTTTGTTTGCCCATTGGGCGTCGGTGAGCATGTCGCGACCAATTGCAACAAAATCGGCAAAGCCGCTTTCAACCAACCTGTTTGCTCGTTCAGGGGTTTGAATTTGGTTAACCACAATAACGGGAACCTTTACATGCTTTTTAATCTCGGTGCCCATATATAAAATTGAGTTGAATTCGCATCCCTGTGGAGTTTCGGCGTTAATTCCCTTTACTCCGCCATGCGATGCATGGATAATGTCAACGCCAGACTTCTCGAGTAGTTGGGCAACCTCTATGCCCTCGGAGAGGGTAGGAGTGCATGACCCTAACCGGTAGTCTACTATAAAATTACTTTTAGTTGATGATTTAATTCCGGCGATAATTTCGGATGCAAGGCGTAGCCTGTTTTCAGTGCTACCTCCATACTCGTCGGAACGGTGGTTCATTGCCGATGACGCAAATTGGTTTAGCAGGTATCCATGCGCTCCATGTAGTTCAACTCCATCGAACCCGGCTTTTTCGGCTCTAATTGCTGCTGCTATAAACTCATCACGCAGTTGGTGGATCTGATCAACCGTTAACTCAACCGTGCGTTCATCATCGGGGTCAACGGATGGGCCGTAGGCGAATTCCGAAACTCCCTTGCGAGTTGTTAATCCTGCATGATGAATTTGAAGCAAAATAGCTGTGCCATACTTGTGGCAGGCATTTGTTATTCGGGTTAAGCCTTCAATCTGATCGTCGCTCCATGCCCCTAATTGGTAGTTGAAGATTTTGCCTTGTTGATTTACGCAGGTTGCTTCAACAACAATAAGACCAGCACCACCTTTGGCTCTTTCCTCGTAATGCGTAACGTGTTTGTCGGTAACCTTGCCATCGGTATATGACCAGCCAAAATTAACTACTGGAGGAAACACTATTCTGTTAGTAATCTGTATTCCTTTTATTGTTATTGGAGAAAAAATGTTCATTGCTAGTGTGTTTATAAAGTATAAAGTTTGTAAAAATAGGAGTTGTTTGTTGATGGCTGAAAGTCGTTTCTGAAAAATGATATCACCAGGTCTCCTCACAAACAATAAACAACTTTTAACTTTATGATCTTTGCAAACTTGTTACTTTCGTTAGTTCCGCATAGTAGTAATTGTTACTCGCTTTTCGGCTTTCAGATCACTCTTTTCAATTCTTTTCATTCCTCGGGTCGTTACAAGAATTGTTTGCATGTCGTCGACAATAAACTCGTAGCCATCCTGTTTTTTGGTTCTTAGTCCGCCAAATGCTAATTCCTGAGCGTTGAGCTGAAGTGTCTCTACTCCGAAGGGTTCAGAGCATTCAAATTCGTATGGAAGTTCGTATACCTTGTTAACCTTATCGGTGCTAATGTAGTAGTTGTCGAGTAGCAGCACTTTTTGTCCATCGGCCAAATGGTAAATAACCCGTAAGTAGCATTCCTTGTTGGCGCGAACTGAAAGTTTCATATGTTCACCCTCTGTGAATATAAGGTTATCGGCTCCCTTGTTGGTCCATAGTTCAACTTTTAGATCGCCACCCTCAATCTCCCCTTTAGAGAACACCCGCATGTTTGAGTAAGCCTCCTGAAAGTTTTCGGGTTTTGTTTGGAGATTTGCCTGGGCAAGTTTCTCTGCCGATAGTTTAACTTCGGTACTTGCAATTGGCTTGCCTGTTTCGATACTCTTGGCGATGCAAATGACCCTGATGCTATTGCCTTCTTCCCAGTATGTACCCGATATTAATGTTCCCTTAGTAGATACAGAATTATTGCCGGTTTCTATGGATTTATCGATACTAATACCTGCCGCAATTAGCTTTTGTTCCAATGCAATTTGCATTCTACGGGAAAATGGGCTGTTCATCCCGGTTTCCTGAAAGGTGAAGTACGATAACTTGATAGGCGATACTAAAAGATTTTTCTGACGGCTCAATTCGCTAGTTAGAATAGATGCTGCTTCGTCGATGGATAGGTTATCGGCTTTCCGAATCTTGCCCGATTGCTCATCCAGTTCGCTATGGAGTTTGCTATAGTCGGAGTATTTTACCAAATCATCGGAGGCCGTTTTGTTTATTGCAACCAAAAGCGTTTGTGCTTCCTCTGCCTCGCGGAAAAGGGTTTGGCATTCCGATATTAACCGTAAGGCTTCATCTCGGCTGTTGGCATCAATCATTTTCATAATAGTGCCAATCTTTTCAGTTATTTGGGTTAGGTTACGTTTTACAACTTCGTTGTAGTATTTGCTCAAATCGGTTCGTTTTGCGTAAACAATGGCGTACCCAGTTTTTGATTTGCTATCGTAGGCCGATTCGCTTTTCAATCCTGAAACTTTAAGGTTACTGGCCGATGTGCTGGTTTGCTGGAAGGTTTGATGTAACTTGTTATCCATTTCAATTGTATTGGCGGTAGAAATGGATGTAATGGTTGTTTGTACCGATTGTACTAGGTTGGTTGTGGCCAAATCGACAAGCTTTGCCAATAGTTGGACTTGATCCTCTTTGTTTCTATTTTGCTCTGAGGCAAAGGCAACTAAATATTCTTTCTCAGGATATTTCAGTTCACGTTGATCAACATTAGCCCAGTTTGGTGTTTGCGACTGTGTGTTGGTGTAAAATGTGCACAGTGTAGCTGTGTAAACAATAATTCTCTCAATACTTTTCATGATACAATATTTAATGTCTTACTTCTTGTCTAGAATAGCGATAACAATATTAGTCATTATATTTTATTTATGAAAAAAAGAGGCTTCACTCTTAAATGTTTACCTTTGCCTTATATAACAATTATCATGCTAAACCAAGTAAAAGTAATAGGATTTGATGCCGACGATACCCTTTGGGACAATGAAACGTTTTACCGCGAAACAGAGCACAAGTTTTGCATGCTGCTGGAGGAGTATATTCAGGAATCTGAGTTGAATAAGGAACTTTTCGAAACGGAGATCAGTAATTTAGAATTATATGGGTATGGCATTAAGGCGTTTACACTATCCTTAATTGAAACTGCAATTCGAATTTCCGGAGGGAAGGTTTCTGCGTCTATAATCAATCAAATTATTGAACTTGGAAAAGATCAACTAAATAGGCCAGTAACATTGATTGACGGGGTTGAAGACGTTTTGAAGAAATTGCGACCTCACTATAAGTTGATTGTTGCCACCAAGGGCGATTTACTGGATCAGGAGCGTAAGTTGCATAAGTCGAATTTGTCAGAATACTTTCATCATATCGAGATTATGAGCGATAAACGGGAGAAAAACTACGCGGAGTTACTTCGTCATCTCGAAATAAAGCCCGAAGAGTTCCTGATGGTTGGTAATTCTATCAAATCAGATGTTCTTCCGGCTATAAATTTGGGCGGTTTTGGCGTTTTTGTTCCTTACCATACAACATGGCTGCATGAGTATGTGGATGAGGCAAAAATAGACCATGAGCGTTACTTCAAGATTGATTCAATGGCAGGACTAATAAACCTATTAAACTTGGGCTATTAGTTTGCTTATCAGTAGCATTTAGTTTTTAGGGTTAATCGAATTGATTAACCTTTTTTTACATGAAGTGAGTTGTTGACTTATAACTAAAAACATGGTAAATTTATATAAATCGTCTAAAATTAAATAGTATAAGAAACTATTTGAAGAATTAGCCTTGTGAGTATTAAGTTGATTTTTATTAATTATCAATATTGCACAAGATCATGAAAGTTTTAATGTCAACTTATTGCTTTATCCTTGCATTCCTGATAAGCGAGCGATTGTGTGCTGTAACCAGAGTGAATCGGGACACCCTGGTTGCTCATAAATCTATTGCAATTGCGGAGAAAATGCTAAAAGAAGCGATTTATGATAGTGCAATTATGTATGCCAACGATGCATCCTATTGTTACTTAAAGACCAACAATTTAAAACGATACTTGCATTGCATGAACATAATAGGAGAGGCTTTTTGCAATAAAGGAAAGGCTGATACTGCATTGGTTGTTTTTAGTGATATTTTGGCTAAAAGTATTGTGAACTTTGGCGATGTAAGTTTGCAAACTGGCGAATGTTATTCCAATATTGGAATGGCTTATGAGGGCCTGGGTAGTTATGATAGTTCTTTATCGTATTATCAAAAAGCATTATTCATTTACCAAAGAGTAATTGGAGTAAGGAATTTGAGAGTTGCGTTGTGTTACCATAACATTGGAAAAATTTACTATTACTACAAAGATTTTGAAAAGGCACTGGAATTTTTTGAAAAGGCACTAAAATTACGCTTAGAGTTATCGAAAGAGCAAGATCAGGACATTGCTACATCGTATAACTATATCGGATTGGTATACCAGAATACGGGAGAATACGATAAATCGTTGGAATACTTCAGAAAAGCGCTCGATTTGAGAATTAAAATTTTTGGAGAAGTGCATCCTCGGGTTGCGGCTGTTTATAATAATATAGGACTTACACTTCAGGGTAAAGGCAATTTTGAGGAATCATTGAGTTACCATAGAAAAGCGTATTCCATACGCTTAAATGTATTTGGTGAAAACCACCCCGATGTAGCATCTTCATTCAATAATATCGGAATTGTTCTGTTTAGCATGGAGAAATACGATGTGGCGATTGGGTCCTTCAAAAAAGCATTGGACATTAGGATAAAATCACTTAGCGAGAGACATCCTGAGGTTGCTATGTATTACAATAATATTGGGTTTGTATATACCGTAAAGGGGGATTTCGATAATGCTTTAGATTATCAGCAAAAAGCGTTAAAAGTTTATGCTCAACTTTACGGCGATAATAGCCCAAGGCTTGCTGAAATATACAATAGCATTGGAAACTCATATTTCTATAAAGGAGAATATGATAAGGCGTTAGGTTGCTATCAAGTTGCAACTGGGTATCGTAAAGTACTTTATGGAGAAAAACATTATGATATAGCAGTCTCCTACATAAACATTGGCAATACCTATGGAGAAATGGGAGAGTACGATAAATCATTAGAGTATTACCATAAAGCACTAGCAATGCGGATTGAATTGTTAGGGGATAGTAATCTGGATGTTGCACAATCATACAATAATATTGGAACTGTTTATTTTGATAAAGGCGAATTCTCAAAATCTTTAGAGTATCATACTAAATCGCTGCAGATCCGGAAGAAAATTTTGGGAGAGCAGCATTACTTGGTTGCACGATCCTATATAAATGTATCGAGCGCTTTGGTGGAGCTGGACGATATAAATTTGGCACTCAATTACCTGGGTAAAGCGTTGGAAATATATAGAACTATTTTTGGCGAGGAGCATCCAGATGTTGCAGCGATATATAGCAATATGGCTGCTATTTATCGAACCCATAAGGATTTTGATAATGCGTTGGTTTACTTTGGAAAGTCCGCCAGTATTAGGGAAAAACTACTTCCAAATAAACATCCACTAAAGGCGGATGTTTACAATTCGTTGTCGGATGTATATATTGATACTAGAGATTATGATAATGCGCTGAAGTTTAGCCAGAAAGCAATTGGCTCAGTGTGCAAGAGTTCTGCGGATAGCACAGATTATGCATCAATTTGCGAAGCTGAGAACTACTTAGATTGGAGGCAACTAGTAGCATCGTTAAATAGAAAGGCTTCGATATTTAATACTATTAATAACTATAAGCTATATAACGTAGAACAGTTAAAACGTATAGCTTTAATGCATTATAGAGTTGCTGATTCATTAATCTGTAATGTCCGAAATAAAATATCAACAGAAAAAGATCGAATCACCCTGTCTGAAAGTGCAAGTAAGGTGTACGAAGGTGCCATTAGTTGTTGCTATCAACTTTATGGCATCACAGGCAGTAAGCAATTTGTTGAACAGGCATTCTTATTTTCAGAGAAAAGTAAATTGCAAGTACTATTGCAGGCATTACAAGGTGTCGCAGCAAAAAAGATTGCCGGAATTCCTGATAGCCTTTTATCCAAAGAACATGCATTATCTGTTGATATTGCCTACTGTGAGAATAAACTTGCCGAGGGTTTAGATAGTATGGAAGATGCTCAAATTCGAAATAATTTGTTTGCATTAAATAGATATCTTGAAGAGTTAATAAAGATTTTCGAAACAAGGTATACAGCTTATAGCAATCTTAAGTATTCTACAATACAAATTTCGGTAGAAGACATTCAAATTTTGCTCGATAAGAAAACTTGTGTGCGGAGTTACTTTGTTGGCGATAGCAATCTTTATGTATTTACTATTACTAAAAACAATATTGATGTACGTAGAGTTGACGAAGTAAAAGGTTTTGCCGATTCTATTCAGGTTTACCGATCTGCCCTTATAGGAGATTCGCGCTATTTGAGTCAATACTTAAACTGCGGAGCATATTTGTATCACAATTTATTTCCTCAGAGAAATGTTCATGATAGGCATATCAAAAAAATGATAATTATTCCCGATGGTAGTTTGGCATTTATTCCTTTCGAATGTTTGCCAACCGAAGACAACGGTACAGTAAAGGATTTAACCATTGCTTTGCAAGACTCACTTAGAGGTTTTAAAACTGTTGGCAATGTATATACCGGCGGAAGTTATAGTGAATATCCGTTCCTAATTAAAAAGTATAATATTAGTTACTTCTATTCCGCAATGTTATTTTATCAATCCTGTTTAGCCGAAAAAGATAAAAGAAATCAAAAGAGATGTTCTAGTTGGTTGGGCGTAGCTCCTGTCTTTAGCGATTCTGTCTTACAAACAAAAGAGTTTCAGGATAGTATCAAGAACATTGGTGAACGCGTTGCTGATAGGGGTAATTTGTTGAGTGGAGAGTACATTACTCCACTTCCAGGTACTGAGCGCGAAGTGAAATCAATATACAAAGAGTTTTCCAGTAGGCGAATCAAAGCAAGTATTTTGTTGAAAAACGATGCCACCGAGAAAAACCTAAAATCAGGAATGCTAGGGAATTATAGCATACTGCATTTGGCTACCCATGGATTTGTAAATTCCGAGAAACCAGAACTTTCAGGAATCCTACTTTCGCAGGATAGTACTGGGGGGAATGATGGAATGCTCTACTTGGGAGAAATGTATAACCTTAAGTTGAATGCCGACCTAACGGTGCTGTCGGCTTGCGAAACAGGACTTGGGAAGGTTAGGAAAGGCGAGGGAATCATTGGTTTAACAAGAGCCTTGCTTTATGCAGGATCAAAGAATATAGTGGTATCGTTATGGCCAGTAAGCGATCAATCCACATCCGATTTGATGGTCGATTTCTACAAAAAAATGCTGAAAGGAAAGAAGAATAAATCCTATTCGCACTGGTTGCGCGAGGCAAAACTAAAAATGATAGAGGAAGGCAAATACTCTAATCCGTTCTACTGGAGTCCATTTATTTTGATTGGAAATTAAAGGCTTGCTATAGTTACAGAGCCGTTTTGTTGTTTTAATAAAAAAGGAGCCGACGAAACGACGGCTCCTTAATATGGTTGGCTATTTTACCAGGCTTGTCTTAATGTACTATCTATTTGATGGCAAATTCTTTCGAAAACTTCCTCCTCGATTCCATCACCGGAAATTTGCTGAAGTAAATGACGTTTTTCGTAGAAATTACGGGCAAGCATAGTCTTCTGTTCATACTCTTCAAGCCTTGAAACAATAGTTTCTGTATCCATGTCGTAAAGACGGCTACGATCTGTTTTGCTCCTTTGGGCAAGGCGTTTCATTGCTTCTAAAGGACTAACCTGGATCTCAATGGCCGATGTTATGGAACTATTCATCCTTTTAAGCATGCCATCGACTATGTATGCCTGAACAATTGTTCTAGGAAATCCCTTGAAAATAAACCCACGAGATCCAGGGCTAGCCTGTATCTTTTCCTCAATGAGTTTAATAGCAATTTCATCGGGAACAATCACCCCTTTATCCATGTATGGTTTAACAATACGGCCAATTTCGGTATCGTTTTTAATTTCCTGGCGCAACATCTTACCGGTGGAGATGTAAACAAGATTGTACTTTTCTGCCATCTTTTTAGCCTGGGTTCCTTTTCCGGATCCTGGGTAACCAAATAGAATAATGTTTACCCACCTATTTTCCAACGATTTTTGTACTGCAGCATCGAGTCTGGTCTGAACTTCCTCAATGGTTCCAGTTCCTTTGATGGGATGGCAAATCCCTTTATCCTCATAGTATTTAGCGACAGGAACTGTTTTTGAGTAGTATTCGTTGAGTCGAACCTTAATTACTTCATCGTTATCATCTTTGCGGTTAGCCACTTGAGCACGTAGTTTTAACCTTTTAATAAGTTCTTCGTCCGGCACTTCAAGGCTAAGCATGCAGGTGAGTGATGTGTTCATGTTCATCAACAGTCCATCCAGAATATAGCACTGAACGGTTGTGCGGGGAAAACCATCGAAAAGGAATCCGTTGGTGTCAGTTTTCTTGGTAATCTTGTTCTCTATGATTTGAACGATGAGTTCATCGGAAACCAAGCCTCCTTTCTCTATAATGTTCTTGGCCTTAATTCCAAGGGGCGACCCTGCAGCAATTTCTTCGCGAAGAATTTCTCCGGTGGAAATGTAGGTTAAGTTGTATTTCTTTATTAACCAATCGCTTTGTGTCCCTTTTCCTGCACCCGGAGGTCCAAATAAAGCAATATTAAGCATGACGAATAAGATTTGAGAATTCCTTACTAAAGTATGGAAAAAAAACAATATCTAAAGCAGAAAATCGGGATAAATGGTATTTGTTTGTTTATCGTGAAGGAATAAGGCCGGGCTATTGATGCTTGTTTGTATGATAATTTAGCTGTATGAGACAAAAAAAAGACGGCACATTATGCCGTCTTTTTTATCATTAATCTTAATTATTGTTTTATGAATTTCTGTATGAAAGCATTTCCTTTATCATCAGTAATTTTTACAAAGTACAAACCTTTAACCAAAGAAGAAACACTTAGCTGTTTGTTATTATTTAGAATTCCACTTTCAATGGCTTTCCCTGTAATATCAACTACAGCGTACTTGAACGTAATGTTACTGTTTGTACTGATTGTTATAAAATCAGTTGCAGGATTTGGAAATACCTTAAATTCATTTTCACTAGAATTGGTAATGTCATCGGATGTTGGCATTTGAGAAGCCGAGGCATATTGAGTCCATTGGATATTATCAATTGCAACTTGTCCTGATGAAGTATTTACTTGTACAAATTTGAGGGTGAATGCTCCAGATACATTTACTGAAATATTTCCCGAATTAACGATGGCATTTGTAGTACTGCTTGTGACAGTTTTTACAAGAACATTGTTTACATAAACATATAAATTTGCAGCAGTACTAAAGGCTTGCATATAGTCAAACTTTAGGGTGCCAATACCGCCCTGGATAGTTCCAGACGTAACATAACTTAGCGGGGATCTGCCTTTCCCTAAAGTTATAGATGATCCTGTAATTGACACATCACCTCTACAACCACTGTACGACCATGTAGATCCATCTTGTCCTGTGAATGTGCCTGCAACATATGATGTGCCTCCTGAGAAATTATCGAAGGTCTCCATGCTTACGGTACTTGTTTCAGTAAGGGTGGTCAATGTTGTAGATGCTTGTGCTGAAATATTAGAGCTAGCATCGAATGCAGCAACAGACAAAGTATATGTGGTAGACGCTGTTAATCCGCTTAAATTGTATGATGTAGAAGTTGTTGTTGTTAGCAATGTGCTGTTTTTGTAAATATTGTAGCCCGATACACCTATATTATCAGTTGAAGCAGTCCACGATAGAGTGGCAGACGTTTGTGTTATATTAGATAAAGTTAGGCTAGTCGGAACGGTGGGAGTTTGGGTGTCCGAAGCTGCTGTAGTAGTTACGCTGATGGTGCTGCTGGCAGAGGAAACGTTGTCTGCTGCATCCTTGGCCTTAGCGTAGAAAGTGTAAGATGTTCCAGCAGTTAGCCCTGTAACACTGTAAGTTGTTGTTGTTACAGAGGTAAGTTGAGTACCGTTCTTGTATATGTCGTACCCGGTAACGCCTATGTTATCTGTAGATGCAGTCCAAGATAGGGTTGCGGATGTTTGTGTGATGTTAGATGCTGCAAGGTTGGTTGGTGCAGTTGGGGCTTGGGTGTCAGCTGTTGTGCCAGCAATAACTACTGTGTAATCCTCAACCTCACCGTAGGAGAAGGTTTCGCAAGCGGTTTGCGAGCCATTGTATTTCATCGATATCCTCATTCTGGTGCTGATGGCAGCTGTTCCGGATGGGATTGTTATAGTACCAGTGACGGTAGTCTTGCTTGTGGCTCCTGCGTTGAATACATTCTCGTTAGTATCATCAAAATCACCATCGCCATTGAGGTCTATCCATATTTTCCAGTACTCGCTGTATGTGGAACTTGAAAAGCCCGGGGTTAGAGAAATGCTGTAACTGCTACCCGTTGTAGCGTTAAAGGTCTTGCTTGTAAAGTCGGTGTACCCAGCTGCAGAGGATGAATTGGTTAGAGAACCAACTGTTATGCTCGATATCCATTCGTATGAGTAGTTGCTGCCCTTTGATGTGCAGTAAGTGACAGTGGCTGCTGATGTAGTAGCGCTAATGGTACTGCTGGCTGTAGAGACATTGCCTGCGGCATCCTTTGCTTTAACGTAGAAAGAGTATGAAGTGCTTGCGGTTAGTCCAGTAACGCTGTAGCTAGTTGTTGTGGCAGTGGCGAGCAGTGCCCCATTCTTGTATATGTCATATCCTGTAACACCTACATTGTCGGTTGATGCTGTCCAACTTAGGGTTAGCGAAGTTTGAGCAACGCTCGATGCGGCTAAATTGGTTGGTGAGGTGGGAGCCTCGGTATCAGAAACTGCGGTTGTGGTAACGCTGATCGTGTTACTGGCAGAGGAAATATTGCTCGAGGCATCCTTGGCCTTCACGTAGAAGGAGTATGATGTTCCAGCAGTTAGACCTGTAACGCTGTAGGTGGTAGAAGTTGTAGAAGCCAGCAAAGTTCCATTCTTGTAAACATCATATCCAGTAACTCCCACGTTATCCGTTGATGCGGTCCAGCTTAGGGTTAGTGTAGTTTGAGCAATGCTCGATGCCGCTAGATTGGTTGGTGCAGTTGGTGCTTGGGTATCGGAAGATGTGCTCCAAATTTGATTTACATATTCAGGATGATCGATAAAAGGATTCCTATTGTTTTGTCTTGCATAAATTGCATTATTCCTTGCAATTTCACTAGCGCTAACGGGATCTTGCGCATTCCATGTCAAGAGAATGGTTAAAAAAGGTTCGGCAAATACTTGATCCGATGTTCCATTAAACATTGCATACGATGTACCCCAAGTTGTAATTACGTTTTGATAGCGGGTTGCAAAATAGAAATACATTCGGGCAATATCGCCTTTAAATTCATCAATGGGTTCAAATACGATTCCCGAATACCCAGCAGCATAGCCTGAATTTGATGCTTGCCCTAATTTAGATCCATTTTTTGAAGTGTAAGTAGCAGTACCTACAACGCCATGAGGGTAATTTGACCTCATACCATTTACCTTGCCATCAGTTGGTGTTATAAAATGAGCATCGCCAACCATTGGAGATGCTTCGTTGAAAATGGATTGGGGTATAATATGTTCCCTGTTGTAGCAATCCCCCTCTGTGGAGTATGTTCCGCATTGATTTGTACTGTATGTGAAACTGTAAGAATCGGTGCCCGAGGGATTTTCGGAATACATATCTAGAATGGTTCCGTCGTTTTCGTAAAAATAATCCCGATCAGAAGTCTTATAGGTTGTCCATAAGCCGCTATAACCAAGATTTGTATGATCTTTAATTATGTTATATAGTTGGGTTTTTAAAGTGTAACCCGTTCCCGTTGCAGAGTTGTAATATCCTGTCGGGATTTGTGCCAATAGAGATGATGCCGAAATCCCTATTAGTAGCACTAGCCAATTTAATTTTTTTAACATTTTATTTAGGTTTATTTGGTTGGTTTGGTTCTATTGATTTGATTATTAATGATTATCTTCCTATGCGCGTCTAATTTGGTAAGAATTGCTTTGTGAAAAACTGTTAAATTTTGAATGGCTAATATAGTGAGTTCAAAGTTTACAATAGTTAATTAAGCTTGAAAAATCACTATTGGAATGCAATGAAATTTTGATGCTATTTGTGGAATTAATATATTTTTATTGATTTTTTAATTTTTTTTTCCAAGGTTAGATGTGCTTTCTAGAATTAAATCATCTTCAAGATTGTATTGTTGAGTTCTAAGAAAAATATTGAATTATAGTCAACATTTACATTTGTATTCCAAAGTAAAAAGCGTAGTTCGACTGACTACGCTTTTCACTTTGGATATGCTTTGGTGCTTATTTGTTTTGATGTGATAGAGCTAATCTAAATCCATTTAATTGGCTTTCGTATGATTCCTTTTTATCTTCGGGTTTTGCAGATTCCCTGTCTATTATGTTAAGGTAAGTTGAATATATACATCCACCCCGTATTACTTTTTTATTGCCAGTTGCAGGGCCCTGCGGGTTGTCAGTAGGGCTAACGCTATAGTATGTTTCGCCATACCAATCGTTACAATATTCCGATACATTCCCCGACATATCATAAAGTCCTAATTTATTTGCTCCTTTTTGGCCAACAGGGTGAGTATTCGTTTCTTTTGATTGCCCGAACCAAGCAAAATTACTTTGATCGTTATAATCAGCAGACCCCGACACACTAGATAATCCACGAGCTCTTCCGTTTAAATTGCCTTCGAAAGCAGCGTATTCCCATTCAGCCTCGGTTGGTAGCCGGTAATTTTTACCCGTTAGGTTGTTCAGTTTCCCAATAAAAGCCTGTACCTCGGTCCACGAAACGTTTTCCACTGGGCAACTGTCGCAACCCTTATTCAAACTGGGGTTATTTCCCATAATAGCCCGCCATTGCGCCTGGGTAACCTCATACTTTCCCATCAGGAAATCACTAACTGCTACTTTATGAAACGGTTTAGCATCTATTGACCAGTTGCCATTGTCGCCCATATCGAAAGTTCCGCCTGCCACGGGAACCATTTCAAAATTGATTAGTCTTTTCACTTTGGCCGAATCCAACTCAGCGTATTCGCCCGAGGTGTTTAAGCCAAACTCAAACTTTTGGTAAATATTATCCCTATCTACAACTGGGTGTTGGAACTCATTGCTGGCTTTGGCCACCTGTGTACTTACATAATCGCGAAGTTCATCGGTAGATATTATGCCATTCTTATTCTTGTCCCCTTCATCTGTTGTAAAGGCCTTCATGATATATTCGGTGAATAGACCATTTTCGATATCGCTCCGTTCGTAGCTCAACTCACCACCCTTTGAACTCGAAAAAACAATAGCCCCGCTACGGCGAGCAAGGTCATTGTAGATGTAACGATCTTTTTGGTATAGGTAGGTTCGCTTTGCTGATTGTTGATTGTTGATTGTTGATTGTGAGGTGGTGGTTTTAAAACCACGGGAAGCAATGCCCAAACCTTTCAGGTTTTCAAAACCTGAAAGGTTTTCATAAGTTTCATCATCAATCTCGCCACTTTCGCAAGCATCCATCAGAAATAGTTTATTACGGGGTGGAATCCCTTGTAGCAGGTCTTCGATGGTTTCGAAGTTTGCAGCAGTTCCTTTTAGGTTGTTGATATCGACATTGCTAGTGAGGTAGTAATAGGTTGCCTCGGCATCATTATCGTGCATTCCATGTCCGGCAATGAAGAGAATAAAGGTGTCATCGGGCTTTGCTTTCGCAACAAAGGATTTAGCCTCCTTAATGGCTTCAGGAGTTACCTGCTCGTTAGTTAGAACCTTGGTGTAAACCTGTTCGTAGGGCGAGTGTTTCAATGATTTTAAAACCTTCTCCAGATCCTTCGCATCTTTCTCGGCATACTGCAGGTTTAGTGCTGGGTTTGAGTATTTTGAAACGCCGAATGCTAGGAAGTAAAGATTCCCGAAGGTCTGTTTGTTGTAGTTGGCATAGGTTAATGCACGGTACGATTCGGCTCCCTTTTCGTTGGTACAAGAAACCTCAATTTTATTGTTGCCGTATGTCAGTTCAACATTTTCGTCAATATCAATATTACTGCCGGCGATTTCTTTCCCATAGGTTCCGAAAAGAGGAACGTCATTTACAAAGATGTTATAACGTTTTAGGTTAAACTGATCATCGGCTAAGGTGACTTTTAACGCAGCCTGCTTATCTTTTATCTCTGTTGATTTTATAGTAGCAGTAGGAACGTGAAAATCACCCGCGAGTTGTTCCTCGGTTAATCCCATTTTACGAAGGCGTTTTTTGTGCTGATTCTCGAAGTGAGCGATAAGTTCAGAAGAGCCCATTCCCATCCGCTTTAAAAGAATGTCGGGTCGGTTGTACTTTGCTGCAAACTGGTCAATTCCGAAGCTGTTCATGCCAAACGTCATTCCAACAAACTTTCCGCCATTGCGCGATGCATCGTAGTATCCATCAGGCGTAAACATTATCCAGTCCGAGTCATCAGAAAGTAGAATTACCTGATCGTTGGTGGTCGTATTCCAGAACCTCACGGTTTGATCAGTTGATGTAGAAACCATGTATTTTCCATCCTGAGAAAAGGAGAAATCTTTAATTGCCCCATCATGGCCCTGTAATCTTTTTACCTCAGTACCATCAGGTTTTATGAATAAAATATCTGTTGAATTATATACTCCTACAATATACTCACCATCTGGCGAGTACTTAATATTTATAAATGAGAAGACCAATTTAGGTGTGGGAACTACTTTTATTTGTTCTCCTTCTGAATTGACAAAAACCATTGTGTTTTTATAAGTAAAAACAAGGGTACTGCCATCGGGTGATATCGTAGCCGCTCGTATATAATCAATGTCATACCCCATTTTCTCCAATTTTTTGGGAGTGATCGATAATGCCGATTTGCATTCCCGGTTCCATACAATAATGCCCTTGTTCGATAGCGTAAGGAATGAATCTCCATCCTTTGTAAAGTTAATGCGTGTATCAACATAGTTGGGCTTCCATCGTTCCGTCAAATCTTGCTCCTTGATAAGGTTGCCTTGTAAGTCGAAGGTCTTTAGGGCTGATTCAACTTTAGATACAAGGTATGTACCATTCGGAGAAAAACTTAATATATCGTTCCAACTGATAAAATCGAAAGAAAAATTTAAAGCGTTAGGGTTTTTATAAACAATTTGTCCATTCCCATTAACTGTTGAGAATTCAAATTGATAACCATTCCCAGTCAAGTAAGCGTATTGAACATTGTTTGGTTCTATATATCTGGGGTTTAAGGCAATGATTGATCTTTCGATGGAAGGTTTTAAACCCGGATATTCATGAAGTGATAAATTATTAATGTCCCAACATTTAATGAATTCCCTTTCTCTAATATAATTAGTTGATACATTTTTCCCCATTTTATCAATAACAGATACTGACTTGCCATCGCCCGAGATGTAGGAAACCTGCTTATCAGCTATAGATGTTCCGCAGTTGTAAAGATAATTCCCCGTATAATCGTACACTTTCATAGCATTATCCCCGCTGTACACCCACCTTTTTTCATCGGGGAACTTCTTTGGATACCCACTGGACAGCGGATTCCCCAGTTCAAAATCAGGGGCTTTATGTTCCCTGATAATTGTTCCCTCCTCATCGATGGTAATTGAAGTGGCTCCGGCTGAAACGGGAACAAGGTGATAAGTCCCCTCGTCAACATTGATTATCATGGCCTCCGATTTCGCGGGGGGATCCTGTACGGGAACCGAAATCTGACCAGCGCAAAAATGTCCGTTAAACGAGGATGGGTAAAACGAGGCTTTCGGTTGAAGGTCGATCTTATAAGAGTTGATCTCAGTTCCTGTTTTCACATTGTAAACGTTAAGAAACATTTCAGATGGCAGCACCTGTGTTCCATACCGTTGCCATTTTTTAAAGACAATAACCATTTTATCGGGTGCGTAAGGGAACATCTTGTAGCAAATGTTATCCCGTGGATCTTCGGATTGCTTAACTAGTTTTACCGTATCAACGGGGTTCGCCTCGCTGTCCATGAAGAGCACATAGGCATCGTTGAACCCGACAAGCGTTTTACTGTCCCAACTATATTTCAACTCATAGTATTTGGAGTATTCGTGATAAACATTAGCAACAAGGGTTCCATCGAGTTTCCATACTAGAATGTGCTTATCCCCCAGCATGGTTGCGATGCGTTGCCCATCGGGGCTTATAGCCACAGAGTTGATTTCATACTTATCATTTTCCTGCCTGGGTGGTAGAATTGTCCGGATCAGAACGCCATTCTGGTACCAGAGCTTAATATCGCCATTATCAGTCCCCGATACAAAATATTTCCCATCGGGAGTAAAGTCAATACAACTAGCTTTTTTTGAATGAGCCCTCTGAAAAACCATTTCGAGAGACTCTTTTTCCTGGGCAATGCAAATAATCGAATTTATCAGCAAAAGTTCAACTAAAAGAATAATGATCTTTTTCATAGTTTTTGATATTTTATAAATTAAATACGTTTGTTCGATTTCTGTAAAGAGTGATTTAATGGGGTGAAGAATTTTAGGTATACTATATTCTGAAAATAAAACAATAATTAAATGTAATGAAAATTTTAAAATGACTTATATAATCTTGAACATTTAGATATAGATATGAATGAGAAAAGCGTAGCCATTCGACTACGCTTTTGCAACAGAATTATGCAAAACTATTTCTTCATCAATTCTTTTACGGCTGCTTCAATTTGCTGGTCGTGACCCGATGATAAAACATCCTGTTCATTGCGAACCTTAATATCGGGTTCCATTTGGTTATTCTCGCAGAATTTTCCATCAGGGGTAAGCCATCCACCCATTGGAATTCCAAAGTATAGCGTTGGATCAATTTGGCTTTCCCACCATACAAATGTTCCTGTGCCAGGAACCGGCATCCCCAATGTTTTACCTACACCTTTTAGCTTATATGCAACAGGGAATAGGTGTGCGTCGGAGTAGTTACTTTCGCCCATTAGCACGATGGAAGGTTTGATCCATTTGCTTTCGGGTTCGTACCCAACGTGTTGGCCATGGGGTATGATGTCGATATACTTTTTGCCATTCAAAAAATCCGATAGCAGTTCGTGGATGTTTCCACCGCCATTAAAGCGGGTATCAATAATGATTGCATCCTTTCCAATGTTACGTCCTAGTGCTTCCTCAAAAACAGTGCGCATGCTGGCGTCGTCCATCGATCGAACATGAATATATCCAATTTTACCATTCGATAGTTGATCTACTTCCTTACGGCGATTATCAACCCAACGCTTGTAGAGCAATTCGCTTTCTGTACCCGTTGATATTGGCTTAACTGTTTCTTCCCAGCGTTTATTGGTTGCTGGATCGTAAACAGATAGGAGGGTAGTCTTATCAATTTTTCTGTTGAGCAGCTGATAAAAATCTATTGAGTCGGGACTTTGTCCATCAATCATTTCGATAATGATTCCTGCCTGAATTTTTGATGATGCTTTATCTACGGGGCCACCATTTATTACTTCGGCAACTCTTAGCCCTTTTCCCTGATAGTTGTAATCGTAGAACAAACCAAGCGAAGCCGTTCTATCGGAAGTTGGATCGTAATTCCAGTAGCCTCCACCAGTATGCGATGCGTTTAACTCGCCTAGCATCTCGCTGAGTATCTCTGCAAAATCATAGTTGTTATTGATGTATGGAAGGAATTGTTTGTAATTGCTGTAGTAGTAGTCCCAGTCAACTCCGTGAAGGTTTTCAACGTAAAATTTCTCCTTAACCAAACGCCATGCGTGATCGAATATGTAGTTTCTTTCGGCATTCTGGTTGAGAACCATTTCTCCATTAGTTTTTAGCGGTTCCGATTTGCCCGATTCTGTCTCAATCTTAATGGCTTTGCCATTGGCAAGAATGAAAATGAATTTACCATCGGATGATAGTTCCATATTTACGTTTCTAACACCAAGTTTTGAGAGCAATTTGGTTTCTTTGGTACGGAGTTCGGTTACCCAAAGGTCGTTACCGTTGTCAAAAACGGTTAAGTAGTATAGTTTCTCTCCATCCTTCGATAGAATCCAATCGCCAATGGAAGAGGTGTAAGTAGTTAAGCGTTTCTTCCGATCAGTTAGATTGGTGAAATCAACTATAATTGGTTTAAGGGTGTCTTCCTTGGCTTTATCTTTTTTGTCCTTTTTATCATTTGCTTTGTCTTTACCTTTTTCCTCGGCATCCTTTTTGTCCTTATCTTCCTGTTCCTTTACTACTGCATACTCTTCTTTAGATAGGTTGGAGCGATCAAATGCATCCTTGGTAAAGTACATTGCATAAACATTTCCACTGGTAGGATATCCTGCTTGACTAAAGTTGCCTTCTCTATCCGAACCCCAAATCATCATTTTGCCTTCCAATCCCCATTTGGGACCATAATCGTTGTATCCGCTTAACGTAAGATTATGTATTTCACTTTTACCATCGGCGGCAATAAGACCAACCTCGGGAGTCATAACACGCTCGGGAAGACCAAATTGAACCAAGAACCACTTTCCATCGGGTGACCATGTGTAGTACTGATCGCCATCGGCATAGGAGTAATTCTTATCGGCAGTCATGATGGTACGAATCTGTTTCGATTCAAGGTTGATAACCTTAAGCATAACGCGATTTTCGAGGTATGAAACCTCTTTACCATCGGGCGAAAAACTTGGTTGAAATTCTTCGGCATTGGTTGTAACTACAGGCTCTTCCTTTTGCAATGTTGAAAGGTAGAAATAGGGTTCTTCTTTTCGAACTATCGATGTAGTGTAAATATTCCAGTTGTTGTCTTTTTCTGCTGCATATAAAAGTTTTTTGCCATCGGGACTAAAACTAACATTACGTTCTTGCCAAGGTGTGTTCGTAATGCGTTTTGTGATACCTCCATCAATGCTCGATACAAATATCTCACCCCTGAATACATAGGCAAATTCTTTACCATTGGGCGATAGTTTTGCTTCGGAGAAATCATCATTAACAGGGATGATCTTCTCGGTAGGAGTTCTGCCATCGTTGGCAATACTTATATTAACCTTTTGCGGTTCGCTTCCGGGTTGTAATGTGTACACCTCGCCATTGAAACTGAAACAGAGTGTGTTGTTGTTTGAACAGGTAAGGAAACGAACTGGGTTTTTTGTGAATGAAGTTAATGCTTGATTCTTTGATGGATCGGTTAATGAACTCTTATAAACATTAAAAGAGCCATTCTGCTCGCTTAAATAGTAATAGTCGTTGTTATTCGAGTCGAAAACGGGGTTTCTATCCTCGCCATTGAACTGCGTCAGTTGTGTGTACTTCTTTGTGTTGAGATCAAAAGTCCAAATGTCGTGTGCAATTGATGAGGTGTGGTGTTTTCTCCAAAGATTCTCGTATCCCTTAACATCATCGAAAATTATTTTATCGCCAGTTCTGTTGAATGTTGCATTGAGCGCTGGTGTTGCAATGATTTGAGTTACTTTTCCGCCTTTTACTGGAACGCTATACAGCTCATTTATTAGCGATATGGGAAATTGCGCATTGGTTGCCAGATCTTGACGGTAAGCCGAAAAGATTACCGATTTGCTATCGGCCGTAAAATTCGAAGGTGTTTCGTTTCCGGAGTGGAAGGTAAGTCGCTTGGCTTCGCCACCGGTTGATGGCATAACAAAAACATCAAAGTTACCATAACGGTCCGATGCAAAGGCTATACTATTACCATCGTGGCTCCATACCGGACAATAATCGTAGGAGTCGCTAATAGTTAAAGGTATTGCCGTTCCTCCGGTTGAAGGAACCGAGTATATATCACCTTTGTAGGTGAAGAGAATGGTTTTCCCATCGGGCGATATGGCTGTGTACCGAAGCCATAAGGGATTACTCTGCCCAAAGGCATTTATTGCCATCATTGCGACAATAAGAAGAGTGCAGATCTTTTTCATTTTTATCTATTTAAGTTAAAAGAAGTGGGTTTAGATGATTTGTATTTGGATAAATTTTAGCCGTAATAGTTTACTCATTCTTAGAATTATAAATTTGAAAAGTGACTTAAGGTAGAAAATAATTCTCGAAAAAAGACGATTTTTTTGAGAGATTGTTGCACCATATGT
The DNA here is from genome assembly GCA_036322835.1 of Tenuifilaceae bacterium CYCD. Classification (NCBI taxonomy): domain Bacteria; kingdom Pseudomonadati; phylum Bacteroidota; class Bacteroidia; order Bacteroidales; family Tenuifilaceae; species Tenuifilaceae bacterium CYCD. Next base: position 3,115,965 of record AP027304.1, read on the forward strand.
GGCATCGGCGTCTTTTTTTAAGAATATTATGTTTTGTGTGAATGAGTTCTCTGAAATATAGGTAATTGTAAAGCATTCAAAAAAAACTGTCACAGATTTACCCTGCAACAGCATTTACAAATAGTATAAAGCGATGAGTTAATCGAGCCTATCAGTATCCCAAGTGCTGTAGGTATACTCGTTAAAGCCCACTTTGTCAATTCGCATCCATTGCGACTTAATATGGTAACCATCATCCTCAATTGTGCTACGGGTACTAATAATCTTAACTATTGAGGTTGAATTACTCCGGTAAGCGTCTATATGGTCATCCATCCGTAATTCGTACATAAACCAGAGCTGGTCTATATCGCTTTTGATATGCTTACTATCTACCTGATCCTTGCTAGTGGTTGTGAGCTTCTTCATTTCGGCGATAGTATTGCGGTATTTCTCTTCAATCCAGTAACGTTTAGTTAGTTTTACCGTTTCAAACCTTGAGTTAACCATTTGAAGTGTTTCCTTGGGAAAACTTTCGTTTCTAATTTTGAAAAGAAATTCAATGTCGTCAATAGTGTTAATCACGAATTCCTTTACATTGTTTGAGTATTTCCCATTTAAGTACTCTAAAATAGTTTCGTTTGATATTCCACTTTTGCGGGCTTTATTGTACTCCAGAATAATATCGGCATCAATTAAACTGTCCAGTTTTTTGTTGAGCAAGGCTATGGTTTCTTTATCATCATTATTCTGTAATAGTTCTTGAACTTTTTCCTTGCTAGAGTATGTTGCGATTATGTAATCCTTAAGAGCTAAAGGATATTTCCCTTTTATAATGGACAATTCCTCTTTCTTGCTAATTTTTACCTTTTTGCAAAGGGCATCAATTATTTCCTGCAATTTTGTGGAATAGAGGAGATCAATAATGTCATCACGGTTCGAGAGTGATTCAATGGCCGCAATTTTTATTTGATCCGGATAATTCCCTTTTACTATATCCTTAAGTTGTGGGGCATTTTCGTCGAATTGTTTTACCGCGTAAAGTTGCGTTTTAGCGCTATTCTCTGCCGATAGGAATGTGTTAAGTATTGCAATTCTATTATCAGTCCAGTCCTGAAGATGTGCAGAATCAAGCTCCGATTTAAAATCAATAATCATTTTAAGGGCGGCCAGCCTAATCGATTCTTGTTTGTCGGTGGTGGATATCTCTTTTAGTTTAGGGTAGTTGCCCTTAAAGTTTTGGAGTATCAGCAAGCGTTGTTCCTGATTATTCTCTGTTTTAAATGTTTTCTCTATTATGCTATTTTTATTCAACAGCCAGTTATTCTGAATTTTTTTTATGGAATCTAAGAACGGACGGTTTTGGTAGGGGCGGATTAGGAAGAAGTTTAATAGAGCCGTTGTAACAACCGCTGCAACCGCAATGATTAATAAAATATAGCTAATGGGCACATCTCTTAAAAACAAATTGTAAAACATTACCGCTAGGATAAAATAAAGACAAGCAAAGCCAAATATTCCCCATCCCCATTCAATTCCATCGGTTCGTCTATAGGCCTTCCACTCTTTTTTTCTGAAGTAGCCACAGCGCTCGCAATAAAATTCGTTCTCGAGTTTCTTTGTTCTTAATCCGCATTGTGGACAATTAATAATACTATTACTCATGGTGGTTTTGTATTTAATATTAAAGATTACGTGTTTGCACTTCCAGAGTAGTGCTAATTATTTATAAAGTAGTGTAAATGTATTAATATTTAAAATTTCTAGTATCTGAAATATAATGGTTTATATATGCTATGTCTTTTAATGGAAACATGGAGTTGCTAGCGAAACATTATTTCCTGAGAACCTGAAAAACATTGTTCCAAAAATTGCTATCGCGGTAAAGCGTAAGCATTTTATCGTCAATAAACCAATCGGGAGTATTGCTGATTTCGTCTAGCCTTGGCTTATCTGAGAACTCTCTATTCAGAAGATGCCATTGAATACATACAATCTCTATTTTGTCAGTGTTAGATTTTAGCAGCTCCGGGTTGATTCTTACAAGGGCATCACCTAATTCTTTCTGAGATTCAGGTAATAAATCCGAAATTTTGGTGTCTCCATTGGTTGCTCCAACAGCGTAGTATGCTTGGCGTTTTTTCTCTGCATCGGTCATTGCTGCAAGTTCAGCCTTTAGTTTTTCTATTTGCGATTTGTTTAAGGCGATGCTAGTTTCAAAAGCATTTTCACCTATGTTATCCTCTTTGTTGAAGTTTTGGATGGTGGTTAACGTTTCCTCGTAAGTTTTTTTCAACTCTTCGGCGGCATTCTTATCGTATTTCAGTAGTTCGTTGTATGTACGTTCAAACTCCTCCTTCTGCTTTTTCTTTGCATCATTACTTGTGAGATTATCAACATCGTCGATGTACTTCTCTTTGTCTTTTTGATCATCATTGATTTTCTGCTCCCAGTAGGCAATCAGCGTATGGATGTATTCCTCCTGCGAAACTGGAACGAAGAGCGGTTTCCCTGAAAAGTTGATTATGGTTACCTCTTGCCGATTGGTTGCATAAACTGGATAGCTGCAAAAATTATCTACTTTTTTGGGACAAGGATATATATCGGCGATGATAGGATCGCCAGCAATTTTGCTTGGATTGTTAAGAAATAAGTAAAAACCCGAATTAATATTAAAATCGGCAATGGGCTCTCCATCTATTTTATAGTAAGGTGCAATTGTAAATTGAAGCGATGCAACTATTCTTTTCTCATTGTTATTTGTGCTGTATCTATTAGCATCATCAATCCATTTGGTGATATTAACCTCGAACCCCACGGGCGGATTTAATATTTTATGAGTAGCCAGTGCATTTGTAAATTCCTGAAGTTTCGTTTCGTATAATTTGATAATGTTTTTAGGAAGAGTGCTTACTAAATCTTCATCGTAGGCATTTGTAAGGTTGATTTTCCCTTTGGCTTGAGGTAGTAGTTCGTTTCTTTCGTTTCTTTCGTTGTCATTTGTTGCTGTGTAATCATCGTTTTGGGCAAGCAAAATGCTTGTTGTTAAAAGATAAATTGACAACATTAGCAGTAATTTTTTCATATAGATTATAGGGTTAGCATTAAATTTTGAATTAGTACAAATACACTTTGCAATATTCAGAAACTCTGAAACTGAAAATTAAGTATAAACATACTAAAAACTTAAATATATTTTATAAAGCAAACGAGTCAGATAATATTACCTGACTCGTTTATTTTGGATTATTCCTTATTTGCCCAGTTTTTTCGCATCCGTTCCCATTTCATATCTCGGTGCTGAATTACCTTCTCGATATCAGCATCGGTTAGATGTTTAAATCTTCCTTGCTTGGTTAGGTATTCCTTTACCGATTTAAATTCCTTTGGATTCTTATTCAAAGTAAATTTACCATTCTCATATTCGGCAAGGAAAATCAATCCACAATCCACCGCTTCTTTGGCAATTTCAATTGTAGTATGTGTAGGAGTTCCCCATCCTGTTGGACACGATGCAAATACATGAATAAAACTGGCTCCCTTAATATGCTTGGCCTTATTTACCTTATTGATAAAATCCTGTGGGTAACCTATGCTTGCAGTGGCTGCATACTTAATATCGTGTGCAGCAACAATCTCGAACAGGTTTTTCTTGTTGGTACTACTTCCATGTATGTTTTTACCTGCCGGAGTAGTGGTGGTTTGAGTTCCGTATGGAGTTAGTCCACTTTTCTGAATACCTGTATTCATGTATGCCTCGTTATCGTAACAAATGTACAGGACATCGTCATCCCGATCTATCATTCCAGATAGAGCCTGAAGGCCTATGTCGGCAGTTCCTCCATCGCCAGCAAAGCAAACGGTTTTAAAATCTTTCTGACCCAAAGCTTTTGCTCCTGCAGCAATGCCTGCAGCCATACTAGCAACACCCGGGAAAGTTGTGATTATTGAGTTATTCTTAAATGCCATCTGTGGAAAGATAAAACCAACAGCAGCCATACATCCAGCGGGAAGCGTAGAGTAGGTTCGTTCTCCCAATACTTTTAACGCTAGGCGAACGGCAACGCTACCACCACAGCCCGCGCAGGCTTTATGTCCGTAAAAGAACTCCTGTTCTGTCATGTTTTTAGGAGTTACTCTTGGGATATCGATAGTTTGATTAGTCATTGGTTTCCACTTTAAGGTTAAAGAATTCGACTGTTTTTTGTTGTTGGTTTGAGGAAATTCCTGCAAACAAATCGTTGTACATCTGTTCTATTTCGGCCTTAGTAATATCTCTACCACCTAAGCCACCAATGAAATTCTTCTTGAATACCGATGCATTTGCTTTTGAAAGGGCAGAATTTACATTTGTAAAGATAGTTCCCTCGTACCCAAAGGAGATGTCCTTATCGATAACGCCTATGGCTTTTACCTTTCGGCTCAGCTCCATGATCTCCTTTTCGGGGAATGGCCGCATATAACGTATTTTCAGTATGCCAACCTTTTGTCCTTTGGCCCTTAGTTGTTCAGCAACCACACGAACAGTTCCCGTAATGCTTCCGAGAGTAACAATAACTACATCAGCATCATCGCACATAATTTCTTCAACCATACCGTTGTAATACCGTCCAAACATATCGCCAAATTCCTTGTCGGTTTTCTTAATTACCTCAATGGAATCGAACATAGCCTTGTTTTGTTGATATTTAAATTCGGTATTATCGCAAGGTTGTGAGCTGAATCCCATATTTTTTGGATTCTCAAAACTCATCTTATTTGGAGTATCAAATTTTGGGAGGAATTTATCCACCATTTCTTGCTCAGGAATGTCAACCATTTCGTAGGTATGTGTAAGGATAAAACCATCGAGGTTTACCATTATAGGAGTTAAAACTTTGGCATTCTCAGCAATTTTATAGGCTTGAATTACCATATCCAATGCTTCCTGAGCATCCTCCACGTAAACCTGAATCCATCCTGAATCCAACAGTGAAAGTGAATCGCGTTGATCGCCATAAATACTCCAGGGAAGAGCAACGGAACGATTTGCATTCATCATTACAATAGGATAGCGGCCACCGCTTGCATAGTGCATGGCTTCGGCCATATAGAGTAAGCCCTGCGACGAAGTCGCCGTAAAGGTTCTTGCACCAACGCTACTTGCCCCCATAGTTGCCGATAATGCAGAATGTTCCGACTCAACGTGCATATATTCTGCGTCGAGTTCTCCGTTTTCGACCATTTCCGAAAGTCGTTCTACGGTGATAGTTTGCGGAGTAATAGGGTAGGCGGCTATAACGTGCGGACGCGATAGGCGAACACCGTGAGCAACGGCTTCGTCTCCCGATATAAATATTCTTTTTGTTTCCATTTCTTGTAATGCTTTTTGAATTTATAGCTCTTCCTTAACCATTGCAATAGCATCTTTCGGACACTCGTGTGCACAAACTCCACAACCCTTACAGTAGTCGTAATCAACACCTATTTTGCCATCCTTTTTTAGTATTGTTCCATCGGGACAAACAGTGTAGCAGATTAAACAGAATATACATTTTTCGTTATCCACAACAGGTCTGTAGGTTCTCCATCCCGCATTGGTTTCGGCCAAAAATCCGGCTTCGTACTGTGGTCCTACAGGGTAATCGTTTATATGTGTTGGGCGTTTAAAGTCCCTTTTAACTGGTCGTTCCATTTGCTCTATTATTTTGATTCAACCTTGCAGCATGCTTCGTAAGTACGGTTCACAATTTCGATATTTTTATCGACTAGCGATGATTTCATCTCGTGGCGAATGCTGTTTATTGCCGATTCTAAGCTTACTAATCCCGAAACAGCCACCAAAGCTCCATACATTGCCGTATTGGTAATTGGTTTTCCAAGAACATCCAGGGCAATTCCTGTGGCATCTACGGCAATCACTTTGTAGTTCTGTAGAACATCGTATTTTTCGGGATTCTTGCTGTTGATTACAAATACTGCATCATCTTTTACTCCGTTGATGATTGATGGTGTAATTAACGTTTCGTCCATAACAACAACATAATCGCAGGTGTTTACCTCGCTGCGATCGTGGATCTTTTTGTCGTCAATCTTTGTAAATGCCAATACTGGTGCACCGCGTCGTTCGGGTCCGAACGATGGAAATGCTAAGGCGTGTTTGTCCTGAAACATTCCTGCGGCAATTCCAAGCAGTCTGGAAGCGGTAAATCCACCCTGTCCGCCTCTTCCGTGCCATCTTACTTCTTTCATTCTAGCCAATTTAGTTGTTCTTCTACATGAAAATTCATGCTATATACTGCAATATTAGGCTATACTCGCTATATTGTTTGGTATTATTTAAAAATATAGATAATAAAACTGGTAAAGTGAAAATATAAGGATAATATATCTACATTTGAGTTCGATTCTTTCTTTTAACCAGTTATATTTTCTGCTATGATAAAACTAGATAGCATTGATCGTAAGATTCTGCGCATTCTTCAGAACGATGGACGGATAACAACAAAGGAACTAGCCAATAAACTGCACCTCTCAAATACTCCTGTTTACGAAAGGGTAAGAAAACTCGAGAAAAATGGTGTTATTGAAAAGTATGTGGCCGTTCTAAGTCCAGAGAGCCTCGATAGGAATATGGTGGTATTTATCGACTTAACATTACAAAAACACACCAAGGATGTTGTGGAGAATTTCAAAAAGGCTGTAATGACATTTCCCGAGGTAATGGAATGCCATAATGTGTCGGGGGAGTACGATGCCCACCTTAAGTTGATGGTAAGGAATATGGAGGAGTTTAAAATTTTTATTGAGGAAAAACTGTCGGGTATTGAGAATGTGGTAACCTTCCATAGTTCGTTTGCCATTTCGTCGGTTACAAAGGTGGGGTTTGATATTTAGATTATCCTGTAAGGTAGAAGGTTCAACTTGATGATTGGTAGAAATGATTATCCGGTTGGCGATAATGAAGCTGTTTATAAAACAATTGACTTTCAACTCATTTTTAGTTAACTTGGGATTAACTAAAAACTAAAACCATGGAAAAAACACATCGAGTTGCTCAAATTTACGGTTACTTGGTTTGCCTGGTTGCCGTTATAACATTTTTAATATGTACGGCACAACTTGTTAATTCATTGATTGACCTGAGTGATCCTATTCATGCCGGATGGACTCCAGAAAGTGCCCCAAGTCTTGCATCGTATGAAAACTACAAGATGGATATTTTAAAATCTACAAGTAAACAGAACGATTCAGCAACGGCTGCATATGTTCCCGATGAACAAACTCTACATGTAATGTACCAAGCAGCCCGCGATAATAAAATTCAACTGGAAAAGCACAGAGCCTTTAGGGCTATTATTATTCATGGGTTATTGGTACTGATATGCATTGTTCTTTTTACAACTCACTGGCAATGGATGCGCAAGTTAAGTAGGTTGGAATCCTGATTATATTAGCATGGTTTAATGATTCTCATTTTGCTGTTCAATTCAAATTTATCTGTACATATTTCCGAAAAACATTTACCTTTGACCCGTCTAAAAACTTTGGATGTTTATACTTAAAATGGATATTGTACGGTAAACAACCTTTAGCGCTTTGCTTTTGGTTGTCTCTTCTTTAAATTCGGATACATTCCCGTCCGGGTTTTATTATCGTATTATAGTATTTTACAAATGGCATGAGACTTTTTATACATAAAGTTTCGGCATAAAAATATAAACATCATGAGTAACGAAAATAAATCAATTCACGAATTTGATTTTAGTTTAATCTGTGAATACTTTTCGAGCATCGAAAGGCAGGGGCCTGGCAGTCCTGCTGTAACCATAAAAGCATTAAGTTTTGTCGATAACCTTAATCACAATTCATGCATTGCCGATATTGGTTGTGGAACCGGTGGACAAACAATGGTGTTGGCACAGCATGTTCCGGGATATATTAAAGGAATTGATCTGTTCCCAACGTTTATTGATCTGTTCAACACCAATGCGTCACGTTTAAATCTACAGAGTAGGGTAGAGGGTATTATTGGTTCGATGGATAATCTTCCTTTTCAGGATGAGGAGTTAGACCTTGTTTGGTCCGAAGGAGCAATCTATAATATTGGATTTGAACGAGGCGTAAACGAGTGGCGTAGGTTCCTCAAAAGAGGAGGTTACATTGCTGTAACCGAGGCATCGTGGTTTACCGACGAACGACCATTGGAAATTGATGAGTTCTGGAACGATGCTTACCCCGAGATTGATACTATTCCCAATAAAGTTGCCCAGCTACAAAAGGCAGGATACGTTCCTGTAGCAACCTTTATTTTACCCGAAATCTGTTGGACTGAGCATTTCTATGATTTGCAGGTTAAGGCTCAGGAACTTTTCCTAAAGAGATATGCAGGCAATAAAACTGCTGAGGAAATTGTGGCGTATCAACGGCACGAAGCCCAACTGTACAGTAAATACAAGCAGTACTACGGCTATGTGTTTTATATTGGAAAGAAAATATAAATAATTAAAACAAAGACCTGCCTTTATTCGATGGGCGGGTCTTTGGTAATTAGATTTTAAATTTATTGCAATGAATAACTTATTACTATACGGCTGGAGCCAGCAGTTGCTTCAACAAAAACAGGCATCTAACTTCAAGAATTTTATGCATGGAAGGATATCCACTACGCATAAAACTTGCTACGAGGTAGTTGCCGAGGATGGTTTTTATACCTGTGAGCTTACAGGTAATATGCTTTACGGTAGAGACCCGAACGAATACCCTACCACGGGCGATTGGGTTATTTTTCAAGCAATATCTCCGGGCAAAGGACTCATTCTTGATATGTTACCCCGACAGAAATCCCTTTGCCGGTTGAAAAGTGGAACTGTATCGGAAAAGCAGACCATTGCATCGCATATCGATAAGGCATTTATTGTGCAAAGCCTCGATAGTAATTTCAATGTGCGTAGAACTGAACGTTTTGTACTACAGGTAATAGCCGAATGCATTCAGCCTGCATTGGTATTAACCAAAACCGATTTGGGTTTCAATGGAAGTGAAGTGGAAAATAGTTTAAAGCATCTATCGCATAAAATACCTGTTTTCTATACTACTGTTCATGACCCGAGTAGTATTGATAAACTCCGTGAGTTTATTTTACAGGGCGAAACAGTTGTATTCACTGGTTCATCGGGAGTTGGAAAAAGTACATTGATAAATGCTTTATGCAGACAGGAGGTGTTTGCAACTGCGGCTCTAAGTGAATCAACTGGAAAGGGAAGACATACTACTACTCGGCGCGAGATGGTGTTGATGGATCAAGCCGGAGTGCTTATAGATACTCCGGGTGTGAAAGTTTTTGGTGTTACAAATGATAATGCTGAAACACTATCGGAGATGATGGACTTTGGGGAACTTGAGTTGAAATGCCAATTTAAGGACTGTAAGCATATCAACGAGAAGGGTTGTGCTGTAATTAAGGCTGTTGAGAATGGCGAAATTGATAGGGGTGTGTACGAAAACTACCTTAAACTCAGGCAAGAGGCTTGGCACTATACCGCCTCGGTACACGAGAAGAGAAAGCGCGAAAAGTCGTTCTCGAAAATGGTAAAACAGTATAAAAACCGAAACTACAAGGATAATATCTAATCAATTGAAAAGCGCAATCGTTGGGTTGCGCTTTTTAATACCAATTTATTTAGTGTTCCTTCCTACTGCTTGGGTGTAAAGAACCTTCTCGTAATCCTTTAGGTTCATAATATCGTGAAGTTTGTCGCGGTTAACCAACCCAATTACAGCAGTATTAAGGTTAGCGGAAGCGCAGTATAGGTAAACATTCTGACTAATAAATCCGGTTTCGGTTCCTGAAACAAACAGTTTCCGATTATCATCGGTGCCAACATATCCTTTTAATTTTGAGTAGTCCGAAACATAGATTAGCCCAACAGGTGCCGATTTCATCATTTTTTGGGTGCTAATATGCTCCCTTATATCTAAGGAAAGTATTGGGATTAAGCTGTGGGTTTTCTCTTCATATCTGAAAAGACCACTGCATAATGCAACGTAAACTGTAATGGTTTGCGAATTTCGGGCCGAGGGTACTGTACGTTTACTTTTGTTGCGGGATGTTCCCTCCATTGTAATTCCGCATGCAGCCCATAGTAGGTTCGATAGTTCCTGATCTGACAAACTCGAATTATCCCACTTTCTTCTTGTTCTTCGTAGTTGCAATGCTTTCATCAATGGAAATTCGAGATCTTTTTGAGGAGACGGGAGTGTTAGCGCTGTTTCCATAGTTAATTGTATAGTTACAGCTAAGATATTATGTTTGTAAATATCTATTTATCAAGGCATAATAAATTTTAAAACAATTTTAATTCGATACTGGTTTACTGTTTATTGTACTTTTACAGATGCTGCGAATGCGCGCTTTTCTTTGACTGAAAGTGCTCTTCGCGTCGATTTACTTTAATGTAATGGATAATATCTAGGGTTAATATTTGTTTTATACTATTGAAAGATCTTACAAAGCAAAGTTATCAATATGTAAGTGCAATGAAACAAAAATCCCCTCTCTGTTTGTAATGAAAGAGAGGGGATGTTAAAGTTGCTATTGTTTTAGATTGAAATCCTTTTATGCAGTGTTGTGAGTCCGTAATAAATTTTTGATAATTTAGTTCTTCACAATTTGTCTTGTTACAATTCCTGTGTCATAAATTACGCGTAAGATATAATTTCCGGCAGGTTGATTGTTCATTGGCAAATCCCTGGTGCCGTTTTCAATTCTTTGCCGAACTATAACTCTGCCGTTTATATCTATTAGTTCAACAGTGCAATCCTTTTCTGTTTTTATTGTCAGAATAGTACTTACAGGATTAGGGTAGATAGTTAGGTTGTTTATTTCTGATGTTTCAACCCCGGAGTTTATGTCCCAATGAGCGTAGAGCAAAACATCGCTTGCTGTAAGCATAGTGTAATTTGTTCCATTTGCATATTCTACAGCGCCAATTTCACTGGTAGCCCAACCTCCAAATGTGTAACCTGTCTTTGTGAAAACATTGTTGTTTAAAGCAGCAGTAGTATTGTAGGCAATGGATTGATTTGGCATATTGCCTTCGCCTCCATTTGAAATAAATATTATATCGTAGTAATTTACTGTCCATTGAGCATAAAGGGTATCATTATGGGGTGTTAGCATAGTGTAGCTTGCACCATCGGTATAATCAATTGTTCCATTTGTGCTTGTCGCCCATCCGGCAAAAGAGTAACCTGTTTTTGTGAACATATTGCTGATTAATGGCGTTGTGAAGCTGTATGCAATAGGTTGATTACTCATAGAACCCTCGCCGCCGTTTGCTACAAATACTATGTCGTAGTAATTGGCTGTCCATTGCGAGTAAAGTGTATCATTAACTGTAGTAAGCATTGAATAATCTGCTCCATCGGTATATTCAACTGCTCCATTCGTGCTTGTCGCCCATCCGGCAAAAGAGTAACCTGTTTTAGTGTATGAATTATTCTTTAATGATGCAGTTGAGTTGAAAGGAATAGTTTGATTTGCCATAGAGCCTTCGCCACCATTAGCAATAAATACTACATCATAGTTGTTTGGAGTCCATTGTGCATAAAGTGTATCGTTAGCAAGGGTATACATGGTGTAATTAGAACCATCGGCATAGTCGGCATTTCCGTTAACATCTGTTGACCATCCCTTAAATGTATATCCATTTCTGGTAAAAGTATTAGCGAATAACAGGTCTGATCTGCCGTATAGTATTGTTTGGTTTGGCATAACTCCCTCACCTCCATTTGCTATGAATACAACATCGTAGGAATTTAATGTCCACTGGGCATATAGGGTATCGTTTTCGGTTGTCTGCATAGTGTAATTATCACCATCTTCGTATTCGACATAACTCATAAGCTTGGTGGACCAACCCTTAAATGTGTAAGCATGTCTTGTAAATTCATTGTTTTTTAATGCTACCGTTGAATTGTAGGCTATGGATTGGTTTGTCATAACTCCCTCACCATTATTAGGAATAAATACTATATCGTAGTAGTTGGCAGTCCACTGAGCGTAAAGGGTGTCGTTGCTGGCTTCCTGCATTGTGTAGTCGGCTCCATCAGTGTATGCTATTTCACCATTTGCGCTGTTTGCCCAACCTGCAAATGAGTAACCTGTCTTTAAGAAAGAGCAATTATTTAGAGCTGCTGTTGAACTGTAAACAATGGTTTGATTTACCATATCGCCCTCGCCACTATTTGCTATAAATACAACATCGTAACTGTTTATAGCCCACTTTGCGTAAAGGGTGTCGTTGGTTGCGGTTAGCATGGAGTAATTGGCACCATCGGTGAATTCAACCGAACCATCAGTACTTCTGGACCATCCTAGGAATGTATAGCCTGTTCTTGTAAATGTATTGCTATTTAAAGCAACTGTTGAGTTAAAGGCTGTAGTTTGGTTTTGCATATTGCCATTGCCTCCGTTGGCATCAAAAACAACATCGTAGTTATTCGGAGTCCACTGTGCATAAAGAGTATCGTTGGCGGCAGTTTGCATAGTGTAAGTTGCTTCATCGGTATATTCAACACTACCATTCGGGTTATTGCTCCAGCCTGCAAAGGTATAACCCGTTCTAGTGAATAGATTAAGGGGCAAAGTGGCAGTGTGTGTGTAGGTAATGGTTTGATTTTCCATCGATCCATTACCCGAGTTAGGGTTGAATACCAATTCGTAACTGTTTAAATCGAGAACTGCAATAAGTAGTGTATCGCTAATAACATTAACCAGTAATGGGTTAATGTTGGTAATTGAATCGCCCAGCTGATTTCTCCATTCTACAAAATGATACCCTGCATTGGGTATAGCACTAACCTCACTAGGCAGAACATTGGCATTTGTTACCTGTAATGTATCTCCTAGTATTGTTCCAGAATTAGAAGGCGATACCCTATATCTTGAAATTAGACCTATTCTGTCACCCTGCCATTTTAAACGTGGACGTTGATAGGTATCGAATTTTATAGCTCCAATTTGCCATACATTGGTAAAATCCCAATCTGTAAAATTAGTATCTTGGGCAAACTCAGCGGTAGTCAATCCAAATTCAACCCCAGCGGTTTCTGTAGAATACTCACCCCAGCCTGTCGTCTTCCCACTTATCTCTTTATCCCAGTATGAACTTGTTACAGCATTAATAATTCCGCAATACCGAGCCAATCCATTCCCATCTATGGCATCCATAGCCCCACCAGAATAACAATTAATAATATTTCCCCCGCTGTTAGTTCCTATAAATCCACCGCTGTTCGCTGCGTTATAAACCGCTGTAGAGCATTTAACGGTTACTGAAGAATAGCAATTAGTTATAATTCCCCTATCACAAATTCTCCCAACAAGACCACCTACATCATAATACCCTTCAACAACGCCTCCTGCAACATAACTGTTTTCAGCAAAAATGATGGGATTAGCAATGTCGACATATCCGATCAATGCGCCTGTATGGTAGTTTTGATTGGATATGTTTACATTTTCTAAGCCAAGGCTATCGATCCTAACTCCAGATCCCACATATCCAAACAATCCAACATAAAATTGATTGCGATTAATATAAAGGTTCGATATTACGTGTCCTTTTCCTTTGAATGTTCCTGTGAATTTTTTTGTACTATTACCGATGGGCGAAAAACCTAAGCCTCCGTTGTTAAAGGTTGATGAGGTTTTTGTTTCCGATGCATCTATATCGTTTATAAGAATAAAGTGCGTACTCCAAATGCTCGGTTGTTTTGATAGAATATCCAAATCTTGAATGGTTCCAATTCTGTAAGGGTTTACTAATGTTCCAAATCCACCGCTGGGTAATGCCACAAAGGAGCAGGGAGCCGTCCATCCGCTGCTGTTATTGTCGCCTGTACAAATAGATTTTACATACAAATCGATACCTTCTCCAATGTTTAAGCCACTAATTGTGTACGAATTAATATCCACTGTATCTTTGGTTCCTTCACCCAATGTGAATCCTACGGTTCCATACTCAACTGCCCATTTTTCGGTTGCATAGCTTATATCGGTCCAGCTAAATGTTACGTTTCCGTCAGTAAAACTATCTACTTTAACATTGTAGGGGGAAACACAATCCTCGATAACTTGCCATTTAAGGCGTGGTCTTAAATAGGGATCTTCGTTTGTGGCACCCATTTGCCAAGTGCTTGTAAAGTCCCAGCCCGAGAAATTGGTGCTTTCACAAAAATCGGCAGTGGTCAAACCTATACCATCCACAGAGGTGCTTTGCTTGCTAGTTTCTTTATCCCAGTACGAATTATTAACAGTGGCTTCATAATTCCGACAAGTAAGACCCCCCGTTAAGTAATAATAATAAGTGCTTTGAACTAATCCCGAAGCATAGCAGTTGGAAATTGAACTAAAATAGCCATTATTGCCAACCAATCCTCCATTGTAGTTATTGCTTCCTCTTACGCTTACACATGCATAACAGTTGGTTAACCGTGCGAGTGTTATTTCGCCAATTAAGCCTCCGGATATTGATTTCCCAGAAACAGTGCCTCCAGCAGAGTAGCACTCCGATATATATGCCTTCTGGGCTTCGGATGCAACTATTTGACCGGCTAATGTTCCATTGTAGTAACGCCCAGTAACTTGTGCATTCTCAATGCCAATTTTACTGATATATGCACCAATGCCAATAAAACCAAATAAGCCATTGTTATCGGTGGTTCTGTTAATGTAAAGATTTGAGATGATATTTCCACTGGTACTTTTGAAAGTTCCAGTAAAATTTGTGGTACTATTTCCTATTGGCGAAAACCCTAGCTGATCCTCCGCATCCCATGTGGCCGATCCATCGTTATCCCAATCCACGGATTCTTTTGAGCCAAAGTCAATATCGGCCATCAAAACAAAGTATTTACCCCAATCAGTAGAAGTTTTGGATAGGTATATTAAATCGCCCGCTGTATAAATATTTATTGATTTTGCCTCGGTTGACCCGTCGTTTTCGGCAGGGTTATTACTATAACCCGTGTAGCTTTGTGCAATAGAGGTCAGGCTAATTAAAAGTGTAATGGCTGTTAATACATAATTTTTAATGCCAGTAATGTTTGTGGATTGATTGTTCCAATCCGATTGGGAAATTTTACTAGGTAAAGCTTCTTTCATATGATATTGTTGTTTGTTTGTATTCACTCTGTGGCTTTTCAAATGCTTTAGTCTGCATTTTTAATTTTATTGTTAATTACGCATATACGATTTTCAAAAATAGTTTTATTAGTGAAACTGACAAATAATCTTGTACTAAGATCAACTGGTGAGAATAATGAAAGCACGCATAAACGGCGTGCTTTCATTATAGAAGTAAAGATTATTACTTTATTCTATACCCAATGGTAAAGTTGGTTGTAAAGGTTCTGTCGGAAACGCTTCCGCTTAAGCGGTTGGTCTCGGCCGGCCAATCGGCAACTTTGTTCAGGTTTAAGTAGTAATCAATCCTAAAGCCAACCTCTAATTTGTTTAACTGATACTTTACGCCGCCACCTACTATAAATCCTACCGATAATTTATTTAAATCGCCTAGCTGATCTAATGAATCAAAGTGTCTATTGTAATCAATCAAAATATCTAATCGAGGGCCTGCGCTAATAAATGGAGATAATTTATCATTCACCGGATATTTAAAATCCACAATGGTATTTACCGATAAGTATTCCAGTAATGCTTTATCGGTTTTTGAATCTATTATCACCCCGCTGTCATCAGTATACATTATTTCATCTTTTCCACCTTTTTTAATTAATCCAATATTACTCGAAAGGTTAAAATGCTTTTTATTGTAGTAATCAACACCTAGAAATAGGGAGTGTCCAACAATAGTTTTATTAAATATATTTACAGAACCGACTTCCCAGTTCAAATGCGAAAATAAAGTTCCCGTTTGAAGTTTAACGATTTGGCCGAACGAAATACTATAAACAAGTAAGAGTGTGAAAACACAAATAAATTTCTTTAGGGTCTTTTTCATTGCGTTAATTTTAAATATTCATTAATCGACACAAATTTATAAAATGCAATAGTTCAACCAAAACATTGTTGTTAAGTGAACTTTAAATAATATTTACATGGTAAACCGGTAGTGGAAAGATAATGGGGTATGGTTTGTATGCTAACCGCAAATGATTTTTCTCAGTTATATAAATTTTCAAGGGTTAATCATTCCGGAAATGTGTATCAATCAACGTGAAATAGGTTTCGGAATTGTACGATGTTATTAAACATAAGCCAATGCCAACATTTGTCATTCTTTTAGGGCTTTCGCAGTAGATATCTTCGCGTACTTTTTAAAAACACTTAAGCGAGATGAGAGCGATTGTTAAGGCACTGTTGGTTGCGCTTGTGCTATTCCCAAAAATCAGTTTAACGCAGGATACAATACCCACAGTTCGGTTGAAGTTTGATACCCGATTTGATTATACCAATAAATTTCCTACGAGTGATACCCTGTCGCATACATCGAGCTTCGATGGGAGATACTTGAATATCATTTTGGAGGGTGAACTCAACAATAAGTTCTCATACAAGTACCGGCAGCGGATGATTCAGGATGGGAAACCCGATTACCAGAGTTTTTTCAATGCTACCGATTGGTTGTACCTTACCTATAAAATAAATAGTAACTTTTCCTTTACAGGCGGAAAGCAGGTTGTGTCCATTGGGGGCTATGAGTACGATGCAGCACCTATCGATTTATACTTTTGGTCTACATTCTGGAATAATGTTGTTTGTTACCAGATTGGCGGAACTGTTACCTATACATCTCCCAACCAAAAACATAGCATTGGTTTTCAGGTTGCCAATTCGCCTTTCACCACAAAAACATTACAGGATATATACTCCTACAATCTTATATGGTATGGCAACTTTGGCTGGTTTAATACAATATACTCCGCCAATAGAATTGAGTTTGAAAAGGATGAGTACATAAACTACATTGCCTTAGGGAATAGAATTGCTGTGAAGAACTTTGCCGTTGAGCTAGACTACATGAATAGGTTTGCCGATTCGCAGGATAAGTTGTTTGCCGATTACTCCGTAATTGGTAGTTTAAAGTATGTTTTTAGTGATAAGGTGAAAGTGTTTGCAAAGGCGGGCTACGACGAGAATAACGCCCAAAAGGCAACCGATTCGTTTATCTACGATAGGTTTGTGGTGCCCGGAACCGAATACTTTTTCTATGGAGTAGGAGTGGAGTACTTCCCTGTAAAGAATAGTAAGGATGTACGCATTCATGCTGCATGGACATCAAACAATAGCTCGGTGCAGTACAATACCTTTAGTATAGGGGTGCGTTGGCAAATGAATGTTTTGAAAAGATAATTTAGGGATATCGCCTACAGCTAACTATTTATTATCATTCTTGCGAACCGAGCTTGCGAGCTCATCGAAGATAAAGTAGGATTCTATTCTTGAAATTATTGGATTACTTGATGTGAAACTATAAGCTCATTTCTGTATCAAGTTTAGAGTGAAAAAAGATTTTTAGGTATAATAACAGATATTATTAGAATAAATACATGGACTATAAATCATTAAAGTTCCTTACAAAACGGAGAATCGAAGCGGGTGTATTCCTGATTATCTTCTTGGGAACTTTTACTTTTATTGGGAGCCGAATGGGTTTACCCAATATGCTCAATACAATAATGCAAACCTCGTACAGCCTTTTGGTCGAAACCGTTCTGTACATCATGGGTATTACAGTGCTATCGGGAGCTTTAGGTAAACTCCTAACGGAGTTTGGGGTGGTACGTTTGATAGAGGTGATTCTTAAGCCATTAATGAAACCGCTGTATAATTTGCCCGGTGTTGCTGCTTTGGGTGCTGTATTAACCTTTTTATCCGATAACCCTGCAATTATTAGTCTTGCTAAGGATAACAACTTTAACCGTTACTTTAAAAAGTACCAGTTAATATCGCTCACCAACTTTGGTACTGCATTCGGAATGGGATTAGTGGTGCTTATCTTCATGGCTGGTAAGGGACATGCTTACGCAGCAGCCATTGGTTTGATGGGGGCTGTTGTGGGAAGTGTTGTTTCAACCCGACTGATGCAACGGATGGTGGTAAAACAATTCCCCGAGTTGAAAGTGGAGCAGGTTGAAGGTGGTGACGAACAGAAAATATCATTTAAGTCCGAAGGGGGTATCTTTTTAAGAGCTCTGAATTCGATACTCGATGGTGGTAAAACTGGGGTTGATTTGGGTCTCGCTATTATTCCCGGGGTACTGATTATTTCAACATTTGTTATGATGCTAACCTTTGGGCCAAGTGCCGAAGGGTATACCGGGAAAGCCTACGAAGGAATTGCGCTACTACCATATCTTGCCGGAAAGGTAAACTTTATATTTGAATGGTTATTCGGATTCCAGAATCCCGAGTTAATTGCATTCCCGATAACATCACTTGGTGCTGTAGGCGCTGCATTGGGTTTAGTGCCAAAATTCCAAGCATCGGGTTTGATTGATGGAAATGCTATTGCTGTATTTACCGCAATGGGAATGTGCTGGAGTGGTTTCCTTAGTACTCATACTGCAATGTTAGATTCATTGGGATATAGAAAACTTACGGGTAAGGCAATAATATCACATACTATAGGAGGACTTTGTGCGGGTATTGCCGCCCATTGGCTCTTTGTCTTGTTTGGGTTGTTTTAAGATTGTAAATATTAAAACAATTAAGGCTGCCATTGGCAGCCTTTTCTATTTATAATCAGTGTTGTTCGACAAAAGAAATTGATGGTAAAGAGATTGTTCGCTAACTGTGTTGTGTTCAGAATGATAAAAGGTTACATCTAGGTTTAAACAGAAAGCTCTTAGAGTTCTATAGTAAATAAAACCTTCCGTTTTAGAGTATCCTGCTCCTTGCTGGAATCAATATAGTAGCGTACGGGTGCAATCCCTGTCACCTTTTTTTGGAACTGCAACGATGCCTCATCAAAATACCATTCCTCCGTAAATATAACCGATATAATCTCTGAGGTGTAATCGTTTGTAACGGTTCTATCCTCGTAGAGTCCGGTGTCAAAATTCATAACTTGCACAATCACCGGTTCAAATACCTTGCTGTGCGCCTCGTCGGGCGTTAGCACCCTATTTCCTCCGAACTCGGTTGCCTTAACTTTCCCCGAAAATGCGTTATCGAGAATGGTTTGGATGAATATACGCTGATTAAAACCATTAAAGAAAGGGGTATTTACATTGTAGCTGCCCATGTTTGCTTCGTAATCGGTTTCCGAGTGCTGTAGGTAGCCCTGCACAAGCTGCTGAAAGTTATTGCTCTGGAATCCCCGGTCAATATTAAAGAAGTGCTCGTACCTTACCCGTGCAATAAGTTTAAGGTTTTGGTTATTGCTCTGGTTATTCTGATTATTGAAAAAACGGAATGCCCGGTAGTGACGATAGTTATCCATATCGTCGGACCAGTAGCCTGAGTACCTACGGATGGGTTCAATGGCGTAAACGTTTTTCTTTAAGCATAAAGGGTTCTCGCTAAGGTTCCAGTCCTCGATAAAGTTTATGGAGTTTAGCTCCTCAAGATCAATCGCCTTTACAACGAGTCGGTAGGAGCCATCATCAATTGATTCGATAACCTTAAAGGTGTCGAGGCCTAAATTCTTCTGAATTTCGGTTACAAGCAGCTGCTTGTCGGGGTTAAGCGCCGAGTAGGGTAATTGACTGTTATACTGGCTGGCATCGTAAACCTTAATGGTTTCATCCAGTGCTTTTTCGGCAAGTATCTTGGTAAAATCAACATACTTCTGAATCTCAAAGAATGGTCTTACCAACCTATCGTTTGCAAGGCTATCGATGGTGTAGGCGTAAAGGGTGTCAAAACCAATATGCTCGGAGATTATCAACTTGTCGGGCATCAGAATGTTATCTTTCCGGAAGCCAGGTGTTTGGGAGAGTAGATTACTGCTTATGCTTGAGGCAATAAGCGCTAAAAGTATTTTATTTACCTGCATATAGCTAATTTTAAATTGTTTAATACCTGTTTACTTTGCAATACCAATTGGGAAATCCTGTCCAAATCCATACCCTGTTGGGAATTGTGGTTGTCCCTTGTACTTTTTCGAGAGTTCAGGGACTAAATCCTCCACGCAGCTCTTCAGTAGGTTTACGGTTACCTTTCCATCCTGCGACTTGCAATCACCGCTTAGCGCCTTAATCACAGAGTACGTGAAAACTCCATGTCCGAGTTCTGCAACTTCGGTGGCAAACTGCTCCGATCCGCTGGCGGCAATAAAGTATGTTCCTGTGCTACGGGCCAGTTGAGCAATGGCCTTTTCCTCGGCTGCTCCGCGCATGGCCAATGTTTGCATTGCCCCTCCGCTTTGGCAGGCGTCTATAACAAAGAGCTGCTTTTGAGCTTTAATATTCTTGGAGAAATCACCAATTTCGTTGGCCGATATACCCAGTTTCTTCAGCTGTTCGTCGGCTTCGTACATTTTTGTAACATTGTGGGGAACAAGGAAGAACTGCGATTTGTCGGTTTCGGAACCTGTACTCATCACCCCATGCCCGGCATAGTAGAAAACAAATACATCGTCAGGAGTTGCCTTTGCTTTAATGCTGTTTATGGCCTGTAGAATACCTTCGCGGGTGGCATTGGCATCGTTTAGTGTAATTTTCTCAACCTTCCCGAATAGTGTGCTTGCGCTCTCGGATAGTGACTTAACAAAAGCATCGGCATCGTTTTTGGCGTAGTTAAGGTTATACTTGGGGTTAAGGTAGCTGTTAATTCCCACTGCCAGAATGTACATGTTCGGTTTAGCTTGCTGAATGGCCTTGTAGTTTACCACAACCTCATCGGGGATAGCCTCGGTGCGCTGGGTGTTAAATGCCGTAACTTTAATGTGATTCTCGCCATTGGTTAGCTGTACGGTGTAGGTTTGATCCTTACCAATTGCTTTGAAGCCCCGCTGCGTGGCATCCAGTAGTTTCCCGTTGTGGTAAAGCCTTACTTCATCAATTCCTCCGCCCTGATCAGTTACCTGCACAGTAACATTTAGCTGATCGTTATTAACTGTTGTGCTTGTTGATGGCGATACAATCCTAACCAGAGGGGGAAGCGCAAAACTATTCATGCTAATATTTGCATTGTTTACTGTTTCTCCGCTCAATACGCGTAAACCCAGGTTGGGTGTGTAGTACTGCTCAAAGAACTGGCTAGCGGGGTAGTACAATGCCTCCTTGCTGGCTCCCTGGTTAACGTGCCATCCTATTAACCTATCGGCTCCCTCGGAGCAATCGAAGTAACCGTCGGGATTCCATAGCACCCATCTTCTGTTATCGGGATGGGTGTAAAGGGTCAACAGTAAATTATGTTTTAGGTACGAATACTGGAAGCCGAACAGATCTTCTGTTTTGTTTACTGTTAGTATTTTTTCGTTGTTGTTGCGCAATACTTTAAATTGGTAGGTCTTTTTCTGCTGTACAATGCTTTTGTACTCGTCGATGCTGTTAAATTTAATGTTGTCTATTGATAGAACAATATCATTCTCGAGTAGTCCGTTCCGTTCGGCCACGGTGTTAGGCAAAACCTTAGTAACCTTCATCTCAAACTCGGGATTCTTTCGGTACCACTGTATAGTTCCGTTATCGAAACAGGCAACTACAGTTTGGTTATCGTCGGTAATATTTATGCTCCACACCGCAGAGTTTGAGCTTACCGACCATAACACTTTGCCACTGCTATCGGTACAGTATATATTCCACGATGTGCCAAAAACAATTTGGGATGCATCATCGGAGATATCAACCGAGTAGCATGTTTCCCCTTTCTGGAGGAAGTTGGTTGCAATGCCATTTATTTTAGGGCTGGGAGAGTTGTTCCAATCGGTAACTGTAACTCCGTTGCGGGTGTAAACGGGCGATTTACCATCCTGTAAACTCTGAACCGATAATGAACGGTTGGTAATGGAGTATGATAGGGCATCGAGACGAAATGGTGTTATGCCCACCTCGGTTCCGTTGCTGTTTAACTTAAAATGACTTTTGTCGGAAGTGCCGTAAATGTTCAGCTCAGAGCTATTTGTGAATTGAATGGTTCCGTCGATTTTAAGTCTACTTAAGTCGGGCGATACGCTGGCAAATACAACCGAGTTATCGCTCATGGGTTTTATATCGATAAGCGTTTTTTTACCTCCCGGCAGATCGAACGATTTTCCTTTCCCTTTATTACTCCATACCCTTACAGGGTAATTCACAATATTACCATCGGTATTGTATGTTCCCCCGGCAATAAGGAATTCGCCATCATGGGAGAAGGAAACAATACAGAAGCGTTGCTCCAGGTTATTGGCATCGGTGATATCGGGTTCGGACTGTAGTTTTAGATTTTTACCATCGAACACCTGTAGTTGGTACGAATCGTTATAGCCTACTGCCAGTAAATTGCCATCGGGCGAGAACGCTAACGAGAAAGGATTTTTACCGGGATCGGTCTCCTTTTCCTTGATCAGCTCAAAGTTATTACTGTAGAGCCTTACCTTGCCATCGTCGCAAACAGTGGCAAATCTGCCTGAGTTATCGAAAGCAATATTGCTGCAATCATCGGCATAATCGGTAAAAGACTTAACCAGGGTCCAGCTTGATGTTTCATAAATTCTGATACCCTCATTACTCAATGCGGCAACTACAAATTTACCATCCGGCGAGAATTCTATGTCCCGAATCCCATAGGTTAAGCCAGTAATTCGTTGCTTAAGTATGTTTTGCTCAACATCAAAAATGTAGACACAGAAACTTTTGTCCCAACTATAACCTGTTGATCCCCCTAAAAGAGCTGTTTTACCATCGGGTGATATAGCCGCAGCCAAAAGTTCACCCTCCGAGCCCTTGTCTATAGGAACATTAAAGGTTTTTAGCAGATTTCCGGTTTGTGCATCCCAGAGTTTTGCTGTTTTATCGTCGCTACAGGTTAGTATTTGTTTACTAGCAGCATCAACGCTAATACGGTTAATACGGCTTGTGTGCATGGTTGAGTTAAGGCTTATGGTGGGGAGGGTGGTTTGCCCGAATGCTGTGCTAAATACTAAAATTGAAGGAACTAAAAGCGCTAAACATTTCAATTTAGTGGTATAACCAAAGGCTTGTTTTTGCATATCAATTTACAATTAAAATAGGTACTCTGTAAGCAGCAATGTAAAAGGATGGGGTTTACTGCGCTATGCTTTTAACAAATATAGTGCAAAATAAATAATTTAAGAATGTGAAAATTTTGAAATATAGCAATAGTTAAATGCAATAAAGGCCATTCACTCCACCCCGCAATGCCCAAATCCCCCTCTCCACCGTTCATGAAGAGAGGGGTTAGGGGTGAGTTGGTGCAACTTCTGCTAACATTACCCCTCCAGCTAAAGCCAAAGGAAATTCAAACGGAGACGGTATTCGTATTTTTATGGGGCTATTCGCTATATTTGTGGGCTTAATACGAATGTCAATGAAATTTAGGGATGCTGTAGTTTGCGTTAATGAGGATGTACAATCGAATTCAGGGATGAAAGCTATTTCCATTTGGTCGGTTGTGTCGTTCCTGATGGTTATAGCCATTAAAACATCAAGGGGACAACCTTTTCATTTATCGCCAATGTTCTCCTTTATGCAGGGCACGCTGCCCAACTTTTTTGCCGCAACGGGTATTACATCGTGGGCTTTTATGTACTACCGGATATTCCCGTTCAGCAGCAGTAGGCTACTGCCAAGGATTCTCCTTGCCAGCTTATTTGCGTTTGCCGGGTTAACCCTTTGGGAGGTGGTACAGTACTTTATGGGGTACGCCATGGATATCAACGATATTGCCATGACCGCCGTGGGCTGCATTTTAACCTCGGTATTCATTTACCTGGCTTTAACGCTAACGCGGAAAAAGTAGAGTGGGGGAGCAATGCTCTGGTTAAGGCTCAAAATCCATTTATCTACTTTGTGATTAAAGGGTGATGCATCTATAAATAGTTTAGTAAAACAAATAATTTACGCTAGGATATGATTTTACGGGGAAACTTTTTTTCGCAGGAGCTCGAGATGGAGACTGGGTTAACCATACTTGCCCCCGATAAACTTTCGGGCAAGTCTTGCAAGGTTATATACCTTCTGCACGGGATATGTGGGCGAAGTGGCGATTGGATCGACTACACCCTGCTACCCAACTTCTCCAGGGATTACCGGGCTATATTCGTAATGCCGGAGGTTGCCCGGAGCTTCTACTCGGATATGAAGCATGGGCTAAACTACTTCAGCTACATCACCGAGGAGCTGCCCGTAATGGTTGGCGGACTCCTTAACATATCGCAGCAAAGGGACGATACCGCAATTATTGGATCGTCGATGGGAGGGTACGGAGCCCTAAAGGCAGCCCTAGCGAAACCCCACAGGTATGGTTTCTGCGGGGCGTTTGCATCGCCCTGCCTAATGCTAAAGGAGAACCTTGAGTACTCCCAGGGAGCCAAACACTTTAAGGAGTTATTCGGCGAGCGGCTATTCAAGGACTTTCAGGCCGTATTGGGCGAGAATATCGACTGGAACCCCAAGGAGGATGTGGTGGAGCTCGCCAAAGCCGTTAAAGACAATGCCCATAAACCCAGACTATACCTTGCGTGTGGCACAAGCGATCCATTTTATGCTGATAATAAACGGTTTCAGGATGTACTGCACAATTTAAACTACAATTTCACATTCGATGAGTGGCCGGGCAACCACAACTGGGATTTCTTTAACGAGGCGCTAAAGCGATCGTTACAGCACCTCTTCAACCACTAGGAATAGCTGCACTACAGCTCCATCAACACGACGTTTCCTGTTGGTGTTGATCATTTATGCTACCCACACAGCATTAAGAAGTCAAAAGTTTGCGTACTAATTTCTTAAAAGAACATTCCTGACGGAGCGAAGGGCAGATCAGGAAATGAATCACTATGAATTGAAAATTCATAGGTTAAAAGCTGCGAATGGAATTCGCCTTAAAGAAATGTATTATTCAATACTAACCCTTTCGGTAATGTCATTCCGAGCCTGTCGAGGAATCTCAATCAATACATCAACCAACAACTATTCCATCTTCACGATCAACAACCGAGCGTTTTTTTGCGAGCTCATTGAAAATAATCAACCAACAGCGAACAACTGACCCTTCTTCACGAACAACTATCAACTATCAACAATCAACTAACAACGATCAACCATCAACTAACCCAAGTAACAATTCTCCCCCAATCCTTATTAAACACATTAAAAGCGATAGGTGAAAAAAAATAATGCGCTCAGGTGTAGTACATTACAAAAATATTTTTACTAGTTTTATAGTGGGTTTAAATATTATATATAGGTATAGATACATTCCTTTAAGGGGGTATTTATGCTAAAAAATGGTATATATAAGTAAGTTAGCGTTTATGCCAAGAAATTTGTAGATATACAAACTGATTTCACCTTTATGATGAAAAGCCGAACAGTTTGACTAATAATAACAACTACTATCGGCGGTGGTTATAAAAATTCACATTATGAAAAATCTTTTCTACTTAGTTTGTTTTATTTCACTACTATTATTTTCCTGCGAAAAAGAAAAAGAGGAAAATAAAACATCAACATTTGCAGATACGAGAGATGGCAAAGTTTACGAATGCATCACTGTAAATGGGAAAACATGGTTTGCTGAAAACTTTTCTTATCAACCTCCTGTTGCAAAAAGTTCAGCATTTAATAAAAACATGAGCGAACCAGATATCATTGATTATAGTGATGGAGACATTCATTTCAAACTTTATAAGTGGAATATAATCTCAACCATTATACCTGATGGATGGCACTTGCCCAGCGAAGCTGAATACGATGAATTAATACAATCATTAGGTGGGTATAATGTTGCTGGCAATAAACTGAAAGCAAAAGGAGTATGGGAAGGCTTAGGAAAAGAAACAGATGAAATTGGTTTTAGTGCATTACCTGGAAGCATAGATGAATCTGGCCTTAATCAGGGTTTTCTTTACACTCATTTTTGGACATCAACTTCTGTTGATGACAACAATGCAAAGGCATTAACCATATGGTACGGTGGCCCAGAAATAAATATTACTAGCAATTCGAAAGAAAAATATTATTGTGTAAGATTTGTGAAAAACAATTAAAACACAAACGCTAACACGTGGTTTAACCCACTGGGGCTGATATGCAGATAGAAAAGTTTTTAGTACTTTAGTAAAAGTTTAACGTGGGATAAGGACGCTGGCGGCTAACTCCCCAGCGTGCCAAACCACGGAAACGTTATGATAGACCGAAATATGAGAATTTTAACGACCATAATATTATTAGGAGTTTTTTTTACTACAAATGCTCAGAAAACGATTACGTATGAAAAACTCCAAGATGAATTGACAAATTCTTCTGAACCTAAAATCATTTCAATTTATTCAAATCATTTAGAGCAAAAATCAGAATTATACTTGATTGATTTGGTTAAAGACAGCATAATATCTGGGCCTCCATTATTTGACAAAGAAACTAAAAAACAATTGACGGCTGAAATTGTTACGACTTCGGAAATAAGAAAACGGATTATAGATTCTTTAAAGTCAAATGGCTTCTTGAACACATTATATTTAAGAACCGACACAGTTTATACTAATATTCAAACTCCAAATGATAATTTCTTAATTGACAAACCGTTGATTGTTATTGAAATCATGCATGGATATGATAGTGGTATAATGCAGACATATTTGAAGGTAAATGACAAAGAGCAAGCTAACGTATTACTTGAGATAATCAGAAATGCTTTGGATACAAAGCATTGGGGATTAATTAAGCAATATAGTAATAATATAAAAAGACTTGAGATTTGAAGATTGAAAGAAAATATTTAAAATTATCGGGACTGTTATTGGTTGCCATTTCGACAGGATTACTTTTAAGAGAAATAATACAATATGATAGCCTGTCGCCGCTAGCACCGCTAGCGCGGATATATTATGCAACACTTTTCATACCTGCGACTTATGGGCAAGTGAACAATCTCGAAAATCGATATAATATGAATAATGAAACATACAATCTAACTAATTGATACTACCGCTAGCGCGGATATGCTATCCGTGCTTCTTTTAAACCATAAGAAGTTTTACTGGTAATTAGTAACAGAAGGAAAGGACACGCGTTAAGAAACACGCGCCTGCAAGCGTATAGTGTCGGAGTTTAGCTCCCCAGCAGTTGTAACCACGGAACCGTTAGCAAACATTAAAAACAATTCTTAGCCGTTTCATTTAAGACACTAGTAATAACACAGAAATATTTATATTTGTGTATAAACATAACAAAAACAAGGAATGAGAAAAATAGTCTTCACCATACTGTTTGCTACAGGAGCAATAGCATTAGGCTATTCGCAAGATGTTATTAATGCCGCTAATGGAGAAAAAATAAAAGCGAAAGTGCTTGAGGTAAATTCTTCGGAAATTAAGTACAAACGCTTTGACAATCCCGATGGGCCAACCTATACTATTTCAAAATCGGATGTTCAATCCATACAGTACCCGAATGGTACAAGTGATGTTTTTTCTAAACAGGAAAATTCTAATGAAATTAAAGCTGTAAGCAATTCAAACATCGAAACAGACAAGCCAAATAATCAAACCAATATTTTTGGTTATTGGCAAGCAAAACCGGGAGCTATTTACTCAGGATATTATTATATATATAATGAGGGAGAAAAAGTTTCAGTTAATAAATACAACCTTAAAATTCAATTGAATACAGATTATTTTGCAAAGTTCTCCCTGACACCACGTATGAATACCGATGGAACTCCTGAAGCCAATGTTTATGTGTTTGATAATCTGGAATATCATTTTGAAAATGATTCAATATTGAATGTAATCAGGGCAAAACCCAGACAAAAGTTTACGTTTGTAAGGATTCCAAAGTCTGAAATGGAGGCATTAAACCTTGTTGATGTTAATCAGCAAAATGACAGTTCAAAATCCACAAGCGAAATAGTTGCTCCTAAAAAAGATAATGATTTAAAAGTTGAAAGTTTGATAGGGAAAGTAAAAGATTACACCATTTACAGGTATGTTTCTGCCAATGCAAGTGATATAAATAACCTAATCATACAAAGCAAACTAAACTCAAAATTTAATGAGTATGGATATTATACGGAAATGACCCTATTTAACGCAAACGATAAGCTCGATAGTAAGGCTTTATTTTCCTATGATCAAAATAACAACCTGATTCTAAAAACATACTACAACGGCGACAATGAAAAAATTGCTACAAGCGAATACGTTTACAATAACGCAGGTCTAATGACTGAATCAAAAGAATTAGACGCACTGGGCAACGTGTATAGTCGCAGCGAATTTAAATATAATGCGATGGGAAAGGTTATCGAAGAGCTAGTTTATGCTGAAAACAATACTTTTTTTGGAAAAAAAACAACTATTTACGATGATAAAGGCAATGCCACCAGCCAGTACTCTTCCGATGCCAATGGCAATCCTGTAGAGCAATTTAGTTATGCTTATGACAAAAAATCAAGATTAACCCGCATTGATGCATATGCAAACAACCAGTTCAACTATGCTTTTGATTATGAGTACAACTCCGAAGACAAGATTTCGCTGAAACGTCAATACGCAAATAGCCCGAGCTATTATAACGATATGATAGAGATAAAGTATGACAAGCATGGTAATCCTGTATCTGAGTTTTCCCTAATGACAATGGTGAAAACAAAAAGATCTATAGAGTATGATTCGCAGGGAAATATGGTAAACATTATTAGTATAACAACCGATCAAATTCCTGTTGTCGAGAAAAGAGAATACCTTTACTATTAATAGCAAATACCATTCAAATCAGGAAACTTATTGCATTAATTAAGTGCAGTAAGTTTTTTTGTATTACGAATTGAAAACAATTAACGTTTGCTAACAGGTGGTTTAGCCTACTTGGGCTGACTTGCAGGTACGCCACTATCGCGGATATGCTATCTGTTTTTCTTTTAAACCTTAAAAAGTTTTACTGGTAATTAGTAACAGAGGAAAAGGGCACGCACCAGTAAGAACTTTATATCGGGGGGGTAGAAGATCGTTCAAAACCCCTTACCAAAACAAACACGGGGAACGTTATGTTTAAAGAGATACTTCCGCTAAAAGTTTGACTTATTTAACGGAAATAATTTTTAATTTAATTTACTTAGTAGTCTCTTTTATAGAATAGCGGTAGCATTTATTAAAGAATATATGATTTCATTTTGATGAGTTATTTAATTGTAAATACAATGAAAGCTAAACTAATATTTTTTGTAATCGCAATAGTTTCAGTTGCATCTTCATGCGACAGGATGGAGCCATACACAAATGTTGAGTTTGTAATAATTAATAATTCAAAATATTCAGTTGATTTACATTACTTTACATATATAACGCCAGATGGTTACGCAAAAGCTGATACTGTACTTAGTATTCCTCAATATTCTGAGATCAGGGTTTACTACTATGATGATATGGGGTCGAGCATATACGGTTTTCCGCTTGGAGTATCCCCAGACTCTGTTTATTTAACTTTTGACAACACAAAACGGATTATTTACCGGAGCAATGACTCAAGTGATAAAGGTATTTTAGACATAAATAGCTATGAGGAAAAGAAAATAGATGAACATAATTATGAATTTACTTATACGATAACAGAGGATGATTATAACAATGCTGTTTTAATCAAGTAAAGAATGATTAAGAGCGGATTAGATTTCATACTCCGCTTTTTTCCGAATTTTGGGAGTAAATGATTTGATATAAACAACTAAACATATCAAGTGGTTAGTCTACTGGGGCTAGTGATGCAGATACGAAAGTTTTTAGTAATTTAGTATGGTTTTAACGTGGGATAAAAACCGCTGGCGGTTAACTCACCAGCGTAAGCAACAACCAACGGTTGTGTGTAAGTGTAAACTAATAATGCATAAAATTAATCTTGTTAAATATTTAATATAGAAGAAATGAATAAAGTGATAATTTGTTTTACAAGCGTATTAATTTCATTG
The DNA here is from genome assembly GCA_036322835.1 of Tenuifilaceae bacterium CYCD. NCBI lineage: Bacteria > Pseudomonadati > Bacteroidota > Bacteroidia > Bacteroidales > Tenuifilaceae > Tenuifilaceae bacterium CYCD. Next base: position 3,146,029 of record AP027304.1, read on the forward strand.
ACCGTATTTGGACAAAATGATTTGCCAAATTTGTCTGAAATGAGCACTATTCGTGCAAAATCTAAAATGGTTAGTATTCGTGATGGAAATGAATTTCGACAAAATTCGTGGACAATTGTACCATCCGCAAAGCCAGATATTTATGAGACATCTAGTAAAAAAGTCACTTTTATTACAGATGTGGATTCTATAACATTCAATACAGAATTAAATAAAACCTACAATTTTGTAATCTTGTTAGGCAAAGATTCTGCATGGACTCAAATAAAATGTATTCCTTCAAAGGTGAAAATTCTAAAACAGGCGGGCGGATATGCAGAAACCGATACCATAGAGTTACCACATTTTTATTATGAAACACCCCAAAATTCCCGTTTAAGAGATGTAAGAACATATTTTAAACTTGATTCTATTGCAGGAAATGGCAATGAAATTTCTAAAATATTAAATGTCATGTATTGGATCCATAATAATATTCCACATGATGGAAGTAATTACGCGCTTGCAGAATTTGATGCGATAGACTTGTATAACTATCATAAAGCAACAAACAAGGGTATCAATTGTAGACATTTAGCCATTTCTCTGAATGAGATGTATTTGTCAATGGGTTTTAAATCACGGTATATAACCTGTCTCCCAAAGGATGAGAAAGACCAAGATTGCCACGTTATTTGTAGCGTATGGGTTGATAGCTTACAAAAATGGATTTGGATTGACCCAACTTTTGCCGCATATATTAAGGATGAAAATGGAATTCTTTTAGGGATAGAGGAAGTGAGAGAACGTTTAATTACTGACAAACCTTTGATCTTGAATGAAGATGCTAATTGGAATAATAGAATTAAACAAACCAAGGAAAGATATCTAATGAATTACATGGCGAAAAATTTATACTGGTTACAAATTCCAGTAAGTAGCCAATTTAATCCTGAAAGTCGATACCGTAATAATGTTAATAAATATATTTCATTGCTGCCTATTGGTTATACTCGCTCCGATATGGAAAATATGGGAACAATTACACATAACCCTACATATTTTTGGGAGAAACCATAAACTAAACACCAGCAACCAACATTGTGTATAAAGCGTTGGGGTTTATTTGGTTGAATTAATCGATCTATCCCGCAATCCCTAACGTTTCATACATGCAACCGTTGGTGTTAATTATAAGAAAATCAGCACTCAGACATAAATGCCGTAAAAATGTCATATATAAACCGCAACATCTTTGCTTTAAATGAATGTAGTTTTGGATTTAAATTCAAAACAAATTGATTATGGAAACTATCGGTTACAAAATTTCTGAAATTAGAAAGCGTAAGGGATTAACCCAAGAAGAACTTTCAGATTTATCAAAGATTAATTTACGCACCTTACAGCGGATTGAAAAAGATGAAACAGAACCCCGTGGAAATACTTTAAAAAGTCTCTGCCAGATTCTTGAGATTAATATTGAAGATATACTTGATTATGGTAAAACTGATGATTTAAAATATATCAGGTATTTTCATTTGTCCGTTCTGACTTTTATTATTATCCCATTGGGGAATATCATTTTACCAATGATTTTATGGTTAACAAAACGCGATAAGATATTAAATCTAAACGAGCAAGGTGTAAACTTGATAAATTTTCAAATTTTATGGACTTTAATTTTTTATTTCTTTTTTTTGGCATTTGCATTCTTCAAAATACAACATTCAGATGATTATAAGATATTTCTATATTTAGTTGGATTGATGTATTCGATAAATATTTTTTATCCAATTTTTGTTTTCATAATGCTTGGGAAGGGTAAACTAAGGGGATATTATTTTTGTCTGATTAAATTTGTGAAAAAATAGTTGGTGCCGACACGCTGTTACTTTCACAGGAGCACTACTAGCGCGGATATGCTATCAGTACATCTTTTAACCTATAAGAGTTTTACTGATAATTAGTACTAAAAGGAATGAGCACGCGTTAAGAAATACACACCAGCAATAATAACTAAAACACTAAAGCAAAAATGAAAGAAACTTCTATGCAGCTCCTAAAAAATCCAGACCAAGAGCCAACCGATAAGCTATTTAAGGAACTCCTTGATAGTTCCATTTATGGGATTTTAAAGAAGATTGAGCAAGGTTTTGTAGAAAAAGGTGTTGATTTTGAGTGGCGGTACTATAAGGATGGAAAAGCCTGGTTGGGGAAAGCTGTTTACCGGAAGAAAACCGTTGTTTGGATTTCCATCTGGGAGAACTTTGTTAAGGCAAGTTTTTACTTTACCGAGAAGACCCGTTCCGGGATCATGGATTTAAACCTTAGCCCGGAGATTACGCTTGTGTTCTCTAATGCTAAACCCATAGGAAAGCTCATTCCGCTAACTGTAGACATAAAGGATGAACAAGCATTGCAGGACTTTAACGCTGTGCTTAACTATAAGAAGAGCCTTGGTTAAAAGTAGGGTATGTGAGACGTTGATGGTTGTTTGTTGTTCGGAAAGAGTTATAACGTTAGACGTGAAAAGTGAAAAGTTAAAAGGAAGAATTTAGAATTGAGAAGTTAGAAGTTATAGGCTATTGTCTGATATCTAATGTCTGAAATCTGATATCTGATGTCTTGTTAGAATTTAGAAACTATTGTCTGATGTCTAGTGTCTGAAATCTGATGTCTATTTAAAATATATTGTCTGAAATCTGGTATGGTTAATGATCTGATTGAAAAACTAAAGCAGGATAAAACAAATTGGGGAAAATTTCAATCTTGTTTTACGGAACGCGAAATTCCCCCAAAAACAATACTGCTAAGGGAAGGGGAGATTTCAACGCAGTTGCATTTCGTAAAGAAAGGATGTTTACGGATATGGTTTAATAAGGATGGTAAAGATATTACATTACAATTCTTTTTTGAAGGTCAGGCCGTGGCATCAATCGATAGCCTGATTAGCAACGAGCCGAGCTTGTTTGCCATTGAAAGTATAGAACCATCCACCATTGTTTCGCTCACAAAAGATGCTTGGGAGCATTTATCTCAGGTGTATCCCGAACTGAAGGACGATTTTCAAAGATTGTTGTTCCTGCGGTTCAAGAATTACGCACACCTTTTCCTTTCGCGAATTAAAGATACTCCCCAGGAACGGTATGAGGATTTAATAAGAAACCATCCTGAAATTATTAAACGAGTACCGCAGCACTACATTGCATCGTATTTGGGTATTACTTCGGTTTCGCTCAGCAGGATAAGGAACCGAAAGTAGATTTATTAACAATTGTTATCGTTGCAAGGGCGTATCCCAATGCAATTTTGCAGAAAACAATTAATGCAATGAGTCTACTATTTTTTAGCAGGGAACATACCCAAACTCCTTTTGTTTGCTTAAATACAAAAAAATGTAAGGCTTGCTGGGAATGCCTTATGGTATGTCCCGGTAAAGTAATCGGCAGGGTTAACTTGCCCTGGCATAAGCATGCCCTGATTGCCAATCCATCAGAATGTTCGGGTTGCCTGAAATGTTTGAAATTATGTAGGTTTGGTGCGTATACAAAAAATGGTAAGCTATGAAACCGCAAAATAGATGTATTGTAGATTTTGTAGTAAACAATCTATTGATAATAACCGGAGCAGCAACAATTGTATCGGGTTTTGTACTTCAGTTGGGTTTCCATATAGGAAACACCAATAGGCATTACGAACATAATACTCCGGATGTTGAACCGCTAATAGATACAAGCAGTACGGTTTGGGGAATTGATTATGCTACATGGAGTGCAATCCATAAGGTTGTAATTGTTTTGCTGCTGTTTCTTATGGTATACCATATTGCTATCCATTGGAAATGGTATAGGGGTGTTCTTGCCAGGCATTTGGTTAGGAAAAACCAACAGGTAATAGTGCTGTCGTTTCTGTTCATTCTGGTTGCTCTAACTGGTCTTATTCCATGGTTTATCGATTTGCTTGGTAATAGGAATTTCCTCAGGTTAATTCTAATTGAGATACACGATAAGATTTCGATATTACTAATAATTTACCTTATACTACATGTGGTCAAACGGGCCAAGTGGTTTTTGAGTACCCTCGGGAAGGTTAGAAGTAAAGAGTGAAGCGTTAAAAGTTAAAAGAGAGAAGTTGTTTGTTGATTACCTAAGGTGAACTCGCAAAAAGATGCTCGGTTGTTGATAGTTGTTCGGAAAGAGTTATAACGTTAGACGTTAAAAGTGAAAAGTTAAAAGGAAGAATTAAGAATTCAGAAGTTAGAAGTTAAAAGAGAGAAGTTGTTTGTTGATCGTTGATGGTTGTTCGGAAGAGTTTTAACGTTAATCGTTAAAAGTGAAAAGGAAGAATTTCGAATTTAGAAACTATTGTCTGATGTCTAGTGTCTGAAATCTGAAACCTGATATCTTGTCAGAAGTTATAGGCTACTTTCATCACAAACAACAAATAACCAACAATTATCAACGATCAACTAACTCGGGTAACAATTCTTCATCAATTCTTATTAAACACAATATATGAAAATTGAAATGTATAGTTTAGTTAGTTGTGATTAAAAAACATTATAGTGGCTGTTGCCCACGTAAATAATAAAATAGGTATATAAAATGATTTTTATGCTATGAAAAAGTTAAAATGCTATGTCGCGGTAATACCAATAGTTCTGCTTTGCTGGGGGTGTAATAAAAAGGTTACGGAAAACTATAGCGTTATTTGCTCTAACGAAACCCTTATTTTAAACTCGGTAAACAAAACAACCTTTGCGAATGGTATAAATAGGAATACCTTCACAACCAAAATTCCCCATAGCACAAGGTTTTTGGTTGTTCGCGTTCAGGTTGATAACTCCGATACCAAGAATAGAATTGATAGTAGTGTAGATCTTTTAAACAGTATTACCTCTTCTACATTAAAATCGGAGTTAAAGTTGGCGGGAGGAATTGCGGTTCTTGCCATGATGCCTCCTGTTACTGGTAAGTATTGCGATTTCTTTATTTTCCCCGATAATAAGAATCTTGAAGGTTTTATGGAGAAGGGAACCGTAACGAATTGGACCGGAACATGGGAGTCCTTGCCCGATCCCTACAGAAAACTAAACACTCAATCGTTCAACCTAGTTGTTGATGTTAACGATTTACCCGATAAGCAGAATATTTACCTGGGTTTTATGAATCATAACCTAACCAATGCTTGTAAGGTGTTTATTGATATTATTGCGATAAGATAAATTAAACGAGTTAAGAGTTAGCCGTTAAACTTGAAAAGTTAAATAATTTTGTCTGATGTCTAGTATCTAATGTCTGATATCTGATAAAAACATATAGAATATGCAATGCCTACGCTGTAAAAGTTTGGACCCCAAAACACAAAAGTATTTAATGGCAGCAATAGCCTTGATTGCTGTTGCAGGAATAGTGGTTCTATTTGTTTTTGTAAACATCAATAAAAAAGATGTACCCACAAAACCTTTAACCCTTGCGCTTATTAACAACAAAAGTTTCGTCGCCGCTATTAAGCAAAAGCCTCAAAAAGAAAAGGAGATCATCCTTACTGATGCTTCAAAAATTCTGCGCGAACAAATCCATTCCGTTACCGATAATAAGCATAAAGATTTTGTACCCGATGATTTTATCAATGTAAACCCTATAATCGATTTCATGCTGACGCTAGATTCTAAAAATGGGCATGCCATTTACTTTAGGGGCGAGGTTTACCGTTTATTGAATAATAACGATCAATTCGTTGAGTATTTTCAGCAGTATCTCCATACTGAGGATTCAATTGGATTGCTATTGCCAAGGGTTACAGATGCAAGGTTGTGCTACGATACCCCACATGGCTTTTGCGAGAAACGAACCGCTTGGATATCGCAACTTTTAGCCAATTACTACTACAAAAAAGGAATGGATGAGCCCGATTTAAACAAAAAAGAAGAGTCTTTTAATGCCGCCATAAAATACATCCGTAATGTTAGAACTCATTTCCCTGATGGTTTTAAATCGAGCTCAGTAACCATGTCAACCTTGGAGCTAGAGACAAACCTTAGCGCAAATATCAATTAATAGGACTCACAGTTACTGGCAAGGTAGTATAAGTAATAGATGAAAAGCAACTGCCAATGTCTTGTTTATTACCTATTGCTTAAGGCTGTTTGATAAATTGCTTGTTTTTCGGTAACTTTATATCGGGTATATGAAAATGCTGTTTTCTGCCCCATGCGATCAGAATCAAAAGGTTATGTTTAAGTTTTCTGAAAAATAACTAATTAGCAACTAAATGATGCGATAAACATTTTAGCATAAACTATTCCGATTATGAAAAAACTTATGTTGTCAGGATTTCTTTTCATGTTAATTACATTTAGCTGTGAAAACGAAGCAAGTGTCAAGGGTGCTTACCAAGGAAATACGGTTGAAATTAAATACGGAGAAACTAAATCTTCGCTTAATGATGGAATGGGGGTGAGGCTTGATTCCGTACTAAATGATTCTCGATGTCCAAGATTAGGGCAATGCTGTTGGATGGGAAATGCGGAAGTTCGGTTTATATACTCTAACAACAATGAGAGCATAAATTTTGTGCTTAACACGTGCCCAAACTTTAGAACCGATACCCTAATAGATGGGTACAGGATAAAACTGGTTAAATTAAATCCTTACCCCGAAACCGGTGGAGATATCATGCCGGAAGATTATTGTGCAGAAATCTTAATCACTAAGGAATAGGAGAGAAGTGAGACGTTGATTACCTACGGTGAACTCGCAAAAAGATGCTCGGTTGTTAATAGTTGTTCGGAAAGAGTTTTAACGTTAGACGTTAAGAGTTAGAAGTGAATAGTTAAAAGGAAGAATTTAGAATTTAGAAGTCAGAAGTTAGAAGTTAGAATTAAGAAGTATGCATATTAATTTCTCAAAATAACATTCCTGACGGAGCGAAGCGAAGATCAGGAATCTATTAGACATCGAAAAGTGAATAGTTAAAAGGAAGAATTTAGAAGTTAGAATTTAGAAGTCAGAATTAAGAAGTATGTATACCAATTTCTCAAAATAACATTCATGACGGAGCGAAGCGAAGATCAGGAATCTATTAGACATCGAAAAGTGAAAAGTTAGAAGGAAGAATTTAGAAGTTAGAATTTAGAATTAAGAAGTATGCATACTAATTTCTCAAAATAACATTCCTGACGGAGCGAAGCGAAGATCAGGAATCTATTAGACATCGAAAAGTGAATAGTTAAAAGGAAGAATTTAGAAGTTAGAATTTAGAATTAAGAAGTATGCATACTAATTTCTCAAAATAACATTCCTGACGGAGCGAAGCGAAGATCAGGAATCTATTAGACATCGAAAAGTGAAAAGTTAGAAGGAAGAGTTTAGAATTTAGAAGTTAAAAACTATTGTCTGATGTCTAGTGTCTGAAATCTAGCATCTGGAGTTAAAAACACAGCAATGAATATAGCATTACGGTATTTTACGGGTACAGGCAATTCGCGAAAAATAATGGAAGTTTGCAGGGAAACCTTTTCGCAAAGCAATCACAATGTGTCGATTTCCGAAATGAGTTTTAATGAAACAAACCTGGAAGGATCCGATATATTAGGCTTTTGTTTCCCCGTTTATGCGTTTGGAATACCCCGCATATGCCGGAAGTATTTGAAATCGATTGATAAGTTTAGTGCTAAGCAAAAGGTATTCATTCTAATAACGGCCGGCGATTCCGATGAGTCGGGTTTTGCGGTGTTGGAATGCGAAAAGATCTTAAAAAGGAAGAATTGCAGTACTATATATACCGCAGTTATTCAAATGCCCATTAACTGGATAACCTCTCCAATGCCTCCATTTCCTCCATCAAAAGAAGATGCTATTGGCATTATCGATAGGGGAATAGTGCTAGCTAAACAGGTATCGTTCGAAATTATGAATGGCCATAATCAATATCACGCATTTAACTATCCAAAACGGTATAGTAAAATTAAGTTTTATAAAGATTATTGGTTGTTTAAGTACATGGGATTGCCCAATTTATGGCGGACCTTTAAGGTTTACGATACATGTAATGGATGTAGTCTATGTTTAAGGATTTGCCCTACCATGAGTATTGTTTTTAAGGACAATAAACCTACCTGGACATCATCGTGCGAGCAATGTATGCGGTGTGTTAACTTTTGTCCTAAAGAAGCTATTTACCAAACAATGGGCGGCGATACGAACGGTAGAAACAGATACCATGAGCCCAGTTTCGAACCCTTAAAACATTGCCATTAACCATGGAAAAGATTTGAGTTAAAAGATCAAGATGGTAATATTGATCTATAGTCTATAGCCTGTAATTTAATTACTATTTTGTTTAACGGGTAACTCACAAAACATCATTATAGCTGGGTGTTTTGTTGAATATGCTCTGGGCGTACTCGCAACGGGGAACTATTTTGTACCCTTTTTCGCGGGCAAATTCAACCGCTTTTGCAACCAGCAATCGGCCAAATCCCTTTCCGTTAAATTCGGGTTCTACAGCCGTATGCTCTATCGATATTCTGTTTTCTCCTTCGAATATAAAACTCATCGTTGCGGCCACTTTTGCATCTATTCTTATGTAAAAACTCCCGAATTGGTTGTTGTGTTCAATCTCTACAAATGGTTCCATGGTCTATTGATTTGTTATAGTAAAACAAAGTTTTAGTGTATAAGTTAACACAAATGCAGAGTATTAGCAAGAGTAAACGCCGCTAGCGCGGATATGCTATCCGCGCTTCTTTTTAACCATAAGAGTTTTACTGGTAATTAGCAACGGAAGGGAAGGGCACGCGTTAGAAACATGTGCCAGCAGATTAATACAGTGGCCATCTCAAATTATTATCAATGCTCAATGGCTTGGTATGTAAATGATTCGGTAACTTTACTTGCTAAAATTGTAAAAAAAGTTTTGCTAAGTGCAATAAACCAACATCACCCCGTCAGTATAAGTATGAAGAGCGAAAATCAGAATACGGGTTTAGGTCAGTTCATTGCCGCTGAGTACAAAAATTTGGTGAAATACGTTAAAAAGTACCTTAACGAGAAGTACTATAGCGTTACCGCCGAGGATATTGTGCAGGATGTTGCGCTGAACCTATTTACCAAGCTCGATTTTGATGCCAAGGTGGAGAATATGGCCGGATACGTTTACCGCTCGGTTAAGAATAGGGTAGTAGATGTACAACGCAAGACTAGAAACGAGGTTTTACTGGAGCAATTCAATGATGATGACGAAACTAACAGTGATGATTTAATCTCAAAGTTACTTTCCAATGCAACGGATACAGAGTTGAAATTGATTGATAGCGAGTTGTTCCATAAGAAATTGAACATGGCTTTCGATGAACTACCTACAAAGCATAGGGCTGTAATTATTGCCACGGAGTTTGAGGATTACTCGTTCGAGGAGCTATCCAAGGAATGGGATGTTCCCGTGGGTACGTTGCTATCGTGGAAACACCGGGGAATTATGAAACTAAAGGAATATATCAAGCTTGATGATTTTTATATAGTTACCGAAGAAAACAATTAAATAATTCTAATAAAATGGAAAGAACAGAAAGTAAACACAGGAATCGCTGTATGTGGGGACTCCGAATGGTAGGCTGGGTTATTGTAGGTGTAATTACTGCGGCAGCGCTGGCATTTGTATTCGGATACTTTGTAATGCTGCTATGGAACTGGCTAATGCCCGAGCTGTTTGGTTTAACAACCATCACATTCTGGCAGGCGTTTGGAATCACTCTACTGGCCCGACTGATTTTTGGAGGTTTCAAGCACAATGGGCATCCTAACAAATCAAAGTGCAAGGACAAAAAGTTTAAGCATTGGGGAAAGAGTCACTGGAACGATTGCTGTTCCACAAAGGATTGGCGTCATTTCGACGAGTACTGGCAAGAAGAGGGCGAAAAATCGTTCAAGGAGTATGTAGAGAAAAAGACGAACGGGTAAGTATTTGCCTGCTGAATAACAAGGAGGGTGCTTTAGCACCCTCTGGCATTTTCGGGATGGTTGGGTTTAGCCCTAAGCTATTCCGGAAAATACAATCGGCATTTAGCCTGGGCTGTTGCGCTTAATTAGCCACCGCATTTAGGCAAATGCTTTATATGAGGTTGAATAGGTAGTCCCTGGCCTGAGCCAAAAAGTATAATCACCTCCGCAGAATCGAATTAACAAACCCACATTCCTAATCATCCCTTGTTGAATAAGCCCCAATCTTCCTGAAAAAATCACCCAATAATGTTAAACGGTGACTTTTTACCATGCAGGAAGGGCTTTACTACATAGTAAAGTCATCTTCATGGATGGCAAAGTCATTTCCCTTTATAGCAAGGTCACTTTCCCATGTAGCAAAGTAACTTCACTATGTGGCAAAGTGACTTTTCCATCTAGCAAAGTAACTATTCCATGTAGCAAAGTGACATTTATATGTAGCAAAGTGATATTCCTATGTAGGAAAGTTATTTTGCTGGGTATTAACAACGATTAAAGTTATTTTAAAACAGAAAATGCACATTTTTTAACCATATTTATTTGGAGAGAATAAAAACTTTTCATTAATTTTATGTAAGCAATTATATACTAGTTTGTTGTTTTCTTGTTTTTTGGCCTTTATATAGTATTTAAAACTCATTAATGTTTAACTGTAAAAAAAATTATTATGGCTTACAAGAAAAGAAGTACATCGTTAGAGCAGGAAAAGGCTCAAAATCGCCTTGATGGCATCAAGCAATTCGAAACATCCGTAAATTACGGGGTAGGGTTAATGGAAGAAGATTACCTAACCAAAATCAACAGGGTTAATAAGCTTACCCAGGAGTACAACCAGCTGCTCACCCAGGCCGATGGGATAGCTACCCAGCTCGATATAGCCGAGCGCGAGCTGGCCGAGATCTCCAAGCGGTTCCTAAACGCGGTAGGCGCCAAGTACGGGTACGACAGCGTGGAGTACGAAAAGGCGGGAGGTGTTCGCACCAGCGATTACAAGCGAACCAGCCGCAAAACAAATAACAACGTAAGCAGTAACTAGAATTAGCTTACACCTTTGCATTTATGTAGTATAGAGCGTAGGCCGCAACTGCCCACGCTCTATTTTTGACTAACAGGGGGGACTGTTAATAGCTTGTACGCAAAAAAGCATTGCTCATAGGCAAAGTTGTATAACCCTATGCTAAGCGTAACCTCCTTACTACGCTTGCTAATGCTCTGGTCTCCTTACCGCAAACAACTAACCAGTAACAAGCATTGCCTTACGGCACAACAGCTAAAAAACTATCCTTTAGTCATCACGTAGTTACCCTACGCTCAAATCCAAACGCACAAAACTATGCCGAGCAAGGGGTGTACATGCAAGTGTCAATCCAAAGTATCCAAAAAATTCGCAGTCCCTTCAACTATTTCTAGATAAAATAATTATCTTTGATACAACAATTACCCAAAGGTAATCTTTAACAAATCAAAATTGACGTATAACATTACCTTTAGTAATTATATAAGTAAGTTATAGCCAATTTTAATGAAGAGAGATATCAAGCCATATTATACAGCGAAATACAATCACAATGTTTTCTTTGTGATAATATCAATTTTATTGTTTTTTATTGGATTTATTTCGTTTGTTTTACTTAAAAATGCCACTAAATTAGAGCATCTTGAAAACACAAGACACAATCTATATTCTCTTGGCACAGAACTAAAAGAAAGCTCCGAAGACTTAACAAAATATTGCCGAACCTATGTTATGACAGGTGACAGCGTTTGGGAGAAGAAGTACTGGGAAGTATTAGATATTCGCAATGGTATTAGACTAAGGCCTGATGGAAACAAAATTGCATTGATTGATAGTTTATTAAAACTGGGTATAGCTGAGGATGAATTTAAAAAACTTTCACTTGCTGAAAAAAAATCTAACAGACTAGTATGGACAGAAAAAGTTGCTTTCAATGCAATGAAAGGTCTTTTTGCCAATAAATCAAACGAGTTTACAGTTAAAGCAAGACCAGATACATTATTTGCAAGGGAAATTCTCTTCAGCAAAAAATATCACGATGATAAAGAGAGCATAATGCGACCAATTTCTGAATTCCGTTCTATGCTCAATACACGAACCGCAATAGAAATTCAAAAACAAAAAAATGTAAATAATTCATTGTTAGTCATTACTCTAATTCTTATACTTATCATATCACTACTTTCATTTTACGCAATAATTGTTTTACGCAGAAAAATTGTTACACAAATCTCTGAATTGAGTGAAACGAATATAATAATTAAAGAAAATGAGGAAAATTTAATCCAGCAAAATGAAGAAATAAGTGCATTACTAGATAACTTGAAAGAAACAAACAATGAATTACAAGAATTGAACGCCACTAAAGACAAGTTCTTTTCTATCATTGCGCACGATTTAAGAAACCCTTTTAATTTAATATTAAATTTTAGTGAATTATTAGCAAAGAAAGTTGATAATTATTCCCCAATACAAATAAAAGAATTTGCACAGATCACTTATGATTCTGCAAAGAACACATACAAGTTGTTGGAGAATCTGCTATCTTGGGCAAGAATACAAACAGGAAGTATAAATTCAGTGCCTGAAAATATTTGCCCATCTGAATTATTAATCGAAATAATAAATATATATGAACCTATTGCAAACAATAAAAAAGTAAAACTAGAAACCGTTATCCATTCAGACAATTCTATTTTTGCTGACAAAGAAATGGTTAATGCCATCTTACGAAACTTGATAACAAATGCAATAAAATTTTCATACCCAGATAAAACGGTGAAAATTGAAATCAAAAAACAGGATAAAAACCTACTGTTCACTATTTCTGATACTGGTATTGGTATTGGGCCAGAATATGTTGAAAAAATTTTTAACATAGACAGTAAGTTATCAAAAACAGGGACAGTGGGTGAATCTGGCACAGGCCTAGGCTTAGTGCTGTGCAAGGAATTTGTCGAAAAGAATAATGGCAAGATATGGGTAGAAAGCAAAGTTGGAGAAGGTAGTAGTTTTAAATTTACTTTACCTTTAAGCGTTGTTTGATAATAATGATGTTTTATTCGTTTAAATATAAATGAAAAATTTTAATGATTAAAAAACTGGCTATAACAAGGGGTGTAACCAATTTGGGCTGAATGGGTTACGGAAGCGGGTCGGCACGCAGGGCACTTCTTAACGTGGGATAAATCCCAAGCCCCGCTCGCCCAAACTGGTCACACCCCCAGCCGTTAGCAGCAAGGTAACTTGACGACACGGATAGACAAATTCCTAGACAACGAAACGAAGAAGAAAGAAGAACCCACCGCACAAAAGCAAATTATGTCAGTGCTCTCCCTGCATGCCTCCCTTCACTGCCATAAATTGCTTTTCTTTCCCTCACACTCGCTTTTTGCAAAGTAACTACAACTTGATAGTTCATTAATTATGAACTTTTTGAGGTGTTACCCTTTATGAATTTTAGTTGAAATATTCCAAAACGGAATACCAATTCATTATTTATAATATTGCTAAATGGAATATTGACTATTATGAACAGGAATGATTATAGTAAAAAAAGGCGTTTCCTTTCGAGTAAATTGATTGAAGCTCGTGAAAAAGCTTGTTTATCTCAGAAACAAGTTGCTGATAGTAAGATTATTTCACAGAGTGAATTATCTAAAATTGAAAACGGCGTTAGACGTGTTGATTTTCTGATTCTGCTTGAATTAGCAAAGTTTTATAATCAGTCTATAACTTTCTTTATTCCTGAAAACTAATTAGACAAATAAAGAATTATGGACGAATCATTTAAAATTCCACCAAAATCTCCTGATTACTTGACGGAAACACAGAAGTTGCCTCTAGTCTTAAAAGGGTTAATCGGCAAAGAGTTTAAATTAACAGGGAAAACAAGAACCGATGGTTCTAATCTAAGAAAACTAATTGCTTGTGTTTTATCAATAAATGGTTTACCAGAGGGAGCAATAGAAAATGAATTTGAAATTGTTCCTCCCAAGAAAAAGGGTGTTCCAAAAATGTTGCGTGAATTAATAGATACATATATAGTTACAAGTGGCACTTCATATAATTTACAAGTTTGGAATAGAATACCAAACTGCAAAACAGTTTTAGTAAAATATGATTCAGGAGCATCCCTGAAATGTGATGATGTGAGATATGTTTTTGTGAAAATTGACACTGAAAAATTTATAATCTCTTCCATTATAGTAATGACAGCTGATTATATTGTCTCTCATTTTGGAAAGTTTGGTAACCCAACTATAAAGCACCAATTATTAATTTCAAACAAAGTAAGAAATCAAATTTATTCAAGTAAAAGTAAAATTTTATCGTTTTCTGACAGTACGAAATTAACATATCATATAACTGACACATATGAAAAACCCACAAATTCAATTGCAAACGAGCCGATTTCAAAGAATTTATATTCTATTAGACTTTTAGTTGAAATGGTTGCAAAAAATCTTGTCGGGAAAAAATTAGATAGTTCAACTACGAAAAACCGAGGGCAAGCATTAGAACGAATGACTCTTGGCTTATTAGGATATGAAATGGCAGCCAGTGAAAACTTAGTAGGTGGCTTTCCTGATATTCCAAATCAATTACTTGAAGTAAAAATACAAGATACACAAACTGTTGATTTGGGAAAGTTCACACCAGCAAAAGAAGAAGTAATTAATGTAGAGAATAACCTTACAACTTTTGACGTTCGTTATTTAATTGCACTGACAAACCCAAAAACGGACGTAATAGAGGGTATAATAATTGCTCCAGGCGAAAAGCTCGGCGAAATATTTACTTATGTTAGTGATGTCAGTTATAAGTGTCAACGTTCAATCCCTATGAGTTTTTTTGACTCTTACAATGGTCAAAGTGTTTTTAACCCTTAAAACCCAAATGATTTCTCAACATAAAAATTTAGTTCTTTTTCTAAGGCTGAAACATCTTCATTCAAAGCAGATAATTTATTTAATTGTTTCACAATTTCAATTATTTGCTTTGAACTTTCTTTATTCGGGTCAGGTATTGGATATTTCTCAATATATTGGCTGAAATAACGTCTTCTTCCAGAATATAGTTTATTATTAAAACATAAGTCGTGGTATTGAGCCATTAAATTAGAATTCGCAACACCTTGCAATAAAAATAAGAGTTCCTTTTCTTCTTCTGTTTGGGCAAAAATCCAATAACAATTACCATTAACAACAGAGCCATATTCATCAAAATAGAAACGTGCATCTACGCTTATATCAGGGAAAACTAACTTCGGAAATGACCAAAAAGTAGGGTTTTGCGCCACCCACATTTCATACCACTTTCGACCTGCTTCAATTAAATATTTTCTACTTTCTAATTGTAATCTATGTGTTTCAAAATATGCTTTTGCCTTTGGGTATTTCTCTAAATCAACAACATAACGATTACCATTTTGTGAATAATGTGGATAAAGTATTTGTAAATCATTATCTGAAGCACTGCACCATCTCTGTATGTTTTCTTGCGATACTAGTTTTCTGAATAATTCTTCTTCAGGTTTAATAGGTTCCTTTTCCCAATTCTCTTTGATATAAACATTATCTGCACACGATTTAACACCAACACGTACTTTAAAACGGTCTCCAATGAAAAAAGAGGTATTTGATTTTATTTTTTCAATCCATATATTTTCCTCATTGTTTGTCATCTGCCAAATATCAGATTTTTCGGCTGTATGCTTTAACAAACCAACATTGAAATTATACTTCTTTTCATTAACTAAATAAATTCCTGATTCATTTGAATTCAGCACATCGAAAATGGAGTTTGAGTTGATTAATGGTTTTCTAACCTCATTTAATTCTTCATAAATCTTAGCAAAACGACAAGGTTCAGTTAACTGATTTTTATTTTTTTTCTTCCTTCCAATGAAAATTGCAGGTAATACAGCAGCATCAAATATTTTTGTATCACCTAAATCAATTACTTCAATTAATTCATAATTTTCTAGAAAAAACTTACGTATGCTTTCACCACTTTTCGTAAATAAGTACCTATTTGATGTAATTACACCGAGCAATCCTCCTTTTTTAAGCACATTAGTCATTGCAATTAAAAAAGGGTAATATAAATCTACTCGTCCTTTTAAATTAAATCGTTTTGCTATTTTTTGTGCTTTCTCTGCACCAAGTAATTGAGTTCTGACATATGGTGGATTTGCTATAACTATATCAGCATATTCTGTCTCAACTTTTGTACTAAATAAATTTACAGGTTCTTCACAAACACCTTCTGTTTCAAGGAAGTCTTTGTGTTGAAGGTCGACAGAATAATTAGTAACCCTACTTAGATTCGTTTTAGCGGAAATTATATAATCTATATTTGTGTCAAAACCTTTAAGCTTAATAGATACATTATTTGTTTTAGTTTCGACTATTTTGGCAAGAGCTGTCAATAATTCTCCTTCGCCACAAGCGGGGTCGAGAATAGTATAAGAAGTTGTTGGTTCATTGTTGAGCTCAATAAATATTTTACTAGCTAAGTAATCAGCTAATTCTGTTGGAGTAAATGTAGCACCTGAATTCTTTATAGTAACTTCTTTCATCTAAACTCTTTTTGCAAAGATATAAAATATTATTCCAAAAAGGAATATTATTAAACAAAAATGAAAACCAAAAATAAAGTATTTCAGAAAACCTTGAATATTTTTAAAATGCTTTGAGATTTTGTAAGTTAGAACCCAACGCACCCCTCCCTTCGCTGTCAGGCACATTTGCAGTTCGCGCATGCCCCCCTCAATCCCAAAACTGCAAAAGAGCCTTTCAGCCCATTCACCGCCCTTCGCTTGCAGTTAATAGTGTTTACCCCCGCTACCGCACGACTCCTGTCGTGTGGTAATCAAGCAAAAAAGGTTAAATTTGCCGTATGAGCCGATCGTAGAGAGCCCAACGAGATTAGCCCTCTGCGGTAGCGAAGATAAAGGGTAAGTAGTTAAAAAACTTTGGTTTGTTGAGATGTAGAGATAGAATTGCCACACGACGGGAGTCGTGCGGCAGCGAGGGGTAGGGAGGTAAGTAAGTTAACGATAATGCAGCACGACATTGAAACGCAAAATTGAACGTTTAAACAAAATATAAACTGCCTGAAAGGATAATATTAAAAGAAATGATGAAATTTAGCAATGTAAGACTGTTAGTTAAAGACTACGAGAAGTGTTTCAAGTTTTACACCGAAAAGCTTGGGTTTGAAGCGGCTTGGAATTTAGACGGCTGTTATGCAAGTTTTAAAGTAGCCGAAGGTATTGAAGGATTGGCAATATTCGTATCCGACCTTATGGCTCCGGCTATCGGCAATACAGACAAAAGTCAGCCGACCAATTGCCGAGAAAAAATGATGGTGTCGTTTGAAGTTGAAAATGTTGATGAAACTTACAATGCGCTTTTGGCAAAAAACGTTACCTTCATTAATCAGCCAACCGATATGCTCAGCTGGGGTATGCGAGTAGTTCATTTGCGCGACCCCGAAGAAAATTTGATAGAATTATTTACACCGTTGAAAACAGAGTAATAAAATCAGTTGCAAATCAGGAGAGCCGCGAGAACGATACAATGAAAATAGATAAAATTATCGAAAACAAGAAACAATTCCTGGACCTGTTACTGTTGGCAGACGAACAGGAAAATATGATTGACAGGTATTTGACTAACGGAGATTTGTTTGCTCTATATGATGATGACTTAAAAAGTGTTTGCGTTGTGTCACCAATTGACAGCGAAACCTGCGAATTAAAAAACATAGCAACATACGAAAAGTATCAAGGCAAAGGATACGGAAAAGCATTGATAAACTTTATTGTTGATTTCTACAGAAACAACTACAAAACAATGCTTGTTGGGACCGGTGAAACACCATCAATTTTGGCGTTTTATGAAAGTTTAGGGTTTAAACAATCATATCGAGTAAAGAATTTTTTTACAGACAATTATGACCACCCAATGTTCGATGGCAACATACAGCTTGTTGATATGATTTATCTTAAAAAGGATTTATTGGAATAGCAGGAATGTATTACACAACTAATGCGGGTAGGCTATCCGTACTTCGCTTCTTTTAACTTGCAGAATCGTTTGTTTGGTATGAAGAAAAATGGCACGCCTGAGAAATGCGTGCCAGCAAAAAAGGTTAGAAATACATTGCCTTTAGTTGGAATTTTTTATACAGCGTACATATCGTCCGGAATACTCCGAAGCATGCTTGTATGCAGCAATAGTTCCATCATCATAGAAAATCCATTCCCCTCCCGGAAAATCAACCCAAAAGTAAATATGCTCTCCAATGCTTGTAAAACAACATTTAGAGCCACTTTCGCCTCCGGGTAGCATGTTGAATCCAAATTCGTTAGTGCCGTTTAATCCTTTTGGCCAGCCTTCGGTGGAGCGTAACCTAAAGGATATTGCAGGCTTATTTTTTCGACTACCCCAATCGGCTTGCTGTGCCTCGTTAATGCCAATAAACAGTTCAAGGGTTTTCCAATCGGCTTCAGTTGGCAGATGCCATCCATCGGGACAACCCTTTTGCGCCGTTTTAAAGTTGTAGAGATAACCATACTTTTTAGCGTTCTTCTTGTTATTGTCGTATGCCCAACAACCATCGTCGGTTTTGTAAGCAAGATTCTCGGCAAACCATTCCTGTTCGCCAATTTTTACGGTTTTATACTCTTTGTTATCACGGGGATCAATAAAAGTTCCCATTTCTTGCGAAAATCCTATACTTGCTAAAGTCATCAAAAGGATGAAAATTGATATTTTTCTCATGACATTTTAATTTAAATCTATTAATTGATAATTATACTTAGAAACCACATGTTCTTATCGGGCTGGTTGCCAAATGAGCTTTGCATGATATACTTGTTCTGGTACGAGAAGACTATTTTATACCGATCAACCTTGAAGTCTAACCCAGCTCTCCAACCAAACCCTTCGGTTTTATGATAGTTGAAGCCCAGTACATACCAGAATGCCGATTCAATTTGGATGTAGGAGTTATCGTTGTTTTTTATTTGCTCCTTAAACGTTTGGCCTGAGGTTTCATCTACGCTAAACGATTTACCAACTCTAATTTTAGCATAGTACCCATCACTATTACCGCCCATAGGATCCTTAAAGATGTATCGGAAATCGTAACCTCCATCGTAGTCGTAACCGTAAGGTGCTTTTACCCTATCGGCATAAACATCGTTTTTAATTTTCAGGTAGCGGAAACCAAACTTTAAACCTGCACGAGCCAGCGACTTAAAATCGGGAGAGGGGAGGACGTTTCCTGAAAGGAAAAATTTCTTGAAGGGATAATCGAAGTATAGAAATGGACTAATAGAGTAACCTCCATCCTTTTCCCAGTATGTGGTATCGGGCATTTCAATAAACTTTGGGTTATAGCCATAACGGAACATTCCTCCAGCGTATACTTTAATTTGTTTTGTGTAAAGGCTGAAGCCAAGGGAAACTAAATGACCAACCATATCCGATTCAGGAAAACCATTTACTGGTCGTTTGTAGAGCATATAGCCATAGTTCCAGTTAAACCGTTTTTTCCACTTTTGCTCGGCAATCACAGCAAAACCTCCATATTTTTTCTGGAGCATGTAGCCTTCAATTCCTGTTTTATTCCGTTGTCCGTATTTATCGGCAAGATCGGTGGTTCCCTCATCGGCAGGTGGAGCATCAACAATTACCTTACGGAAAAAACGATCAAAGTAAACATCGTTTATATAAAGTTCGTTCTGCGCTTTAGACATGGTTGCAAACCAGACTAAAGGTATAATTGTTAGTAGTATCTTTTTCATAATTATACAATATTGATTATAACGCTGTCAGGGTTTTGAACCCCGACAGCGTTAATTGGATTCGAAATAATTATTCTCCCAGAGCAACTTTAGCCAGCCAGATATTCTTGTTGTCCTCATCGCTGCCAACAAATACAAGTTCCTTGTCATGAACAATAATTGGAACAACAGGATGTAAAAAGTAGTCGTCTTTCTGCTCCTTACTGGTTTTTAAGCCGTAGGTTGTAAATTCGCTAAGAGTCTTTGCGGTTGGATCGATGGTGGCCAAACGAACGTAGTTATATTTTCGGCCCGATTCCTTATTAACTTTTTTGGGTTCTATAATCAACCATGTAATAGTTTTACCGCCGGGGTTATCGTACAGTTGAACTTCGCCGGCTTCGGGCGATTCGTTTTTCACGGTGTAATGGGTTATGAGGTTTCCTTTAGAGTCGAAGTGGAGGAACATATAGTCGAGATTCTTTCCGCGGTACTGGTACTGTCCAACAAGTATGATGTCTCCATTATCCCTGATGCGTAATTGTGTGTTTTGAACATCGAAAACCTCGCCATCGAATCCTTTCTTCTGCGATTCGGGTTTAACCATTTTTGCGGTATAATCGGCCGCGGGAGTTGCTGTGATAAAATCCATCTTTCCATTGGTAATTTTCATAATTACCATTTGATCCTTTTTGTCCTTTAGGTCGAAATAGTATTTCTGAAGGTTTTCGTTTGAACCAGAACCTGCTAGGTATAGCGATTCGTCCTTAAATTCGAAAAATGTAGGAGTCCAAGCTATAACTGGGCAAACAAAATCTATGCTATCGATTGTTTTTCCGTCTACGCCAAAACGCATATAGGTGTACTCGTTGGCCTTATAAAGGATTGACTGGTCGAAACCCAGCTGCGAAACCCTGTTCTTGGGAGCAAAAAGAACACCCATAGACCCATCGGGGTACTGTAATTTCTGAACGATTCCTTTTGGCCCTCTGAATGAAAAGGAGCGTTCGCTTACCAAGTTCAAACCGTTCTTTACGCTATATGTTTTAATGGTGTATTCCTGATCATCAACAATTTTGGTTCCTTTCGTTTTTTGAACTTTCGGCTGAACCGATCCCATAATTGTTAAGTAGTTCTGGGGGGCAAGGGTTTTAAAAGTTCCCTGCTCCCAGCTCCAGAATCCAACCTTTTTAAAGTCGTTAGGCTCATCGGCAATGGCAAACTGAGTGGCAATTCTACGATCGTCCGATTTTACCTTCACCTCGCTCCCCGTGCTGTAGGATAACTCCCATAGGTAATCGCCAACAGCATCGCTCCATTTTTCCTTGGCGATTAAAGTACCTTGTTCTATCTTTGTGTTGAGAAGTCCACCTCCAGCAATTACTTTGTAAGAAGATGATTTAACCTCTCTTGTTTTGCGGTTTGGATCGTACTTGGTCTTCGAACTGGTGCTGGCAATTGTCTTTATTGCAATAGCAATCGATTCCTCCTCGGTAAATTCCTCCGATTTTTGGCTTGCTAAATTTAGGTTTGAGTCAAAGATATATGTATCCACAATGGTTTTGCCTTTGCCTTTAGGAGTTATAAATTGGGCTTGATACGCACTACCATCGTCATTGTAGCCAAAAGTCCACTGCTTTGCTTTCAGCGATGTTTTTACTAGCGGAGTAACTGTACTTGTTACAAGTTTTTGAGATATTGCAGATTTTCCAAGCAATACAAGTGCAATAATGCTTAAGAATGATATTGTAAGACGTTTCATATGTTTATGTATTAATGGTTAAAGAATGATTGATAATGAATTTGCGTTTTGTTGATTAATGAAAAAAGAGGATGCCCTACAAGGGTTTCTGTAAGACACCCTCGCACATTAATCAAAACTACTGTTGCCATCGGCAACAGATAGCGTTTTTAATGAGTATAAAGGAGCCCAATTGACCAATTTGCTACTGGCATGGTCAATGTAAAACATGGCACATCCGTGTTTAATTGCTGCTGTGGCTTGCAGCATGGGTGGATCTCCTGTTTGGAGCATCGCGCCCGCGAGCGAAATTTGATAGTTCATATTAGCTGGTATTTTGATTAATGTACCAGCTAAATTAGAGGATACGCACTGCGGAATAAATAGAGATTAGTACCGAAAATGCATCGGTATTAATACGGATACATGATGTGTTGTTATAAATTAACCAGATTGTTGCGGAGCGCGAATTTTATAAGGCTGATAATGGTTTTGCACTTGGTCTTTTCGTAGATATGTTGCCGATGGGTATCAACAGTACGTTTACTGATAAACAACTTCTCAGCAATCTGCTCGCTCGATAGTTCTTCGCATATAAGCTGAAGTATTTCCAGTTCCCGCTCGGTTAGGTTGTGTGTTTCCTCCTCGGTTCGCTTATCTTTTTTAACCTTTATCATTAAATTGGTAAGCACCTCGCGGCTGTAGAAAGTACCATCATCGGCTATGCTTGTAAGGGCTGCCACAAGTTCCTTTTTACCAGTATTCTTAAGGATAAAGCCCTCGGCTTCGCTCATAAGAATTTCGTTGGCCACATCCTGATCGTTGTACATAGTTAGCACCAGTATCTTGATTTGCGGGTACTCCTTTTTCACAGTTCGGGTCAATTCTGTTCCGCTCATGCCGGGCATACTTATGTCGGTAATCATAATATCGATGGGAGTATTTTTAATCTTCTCCAATGCTATACTACCATCAAGCGCTTCGTCCACAATTTTAAATCTCTTTTCGTTGCGCAGCAACGCTTTTATCCCATCAATAAACATTTGATGGTCGTCAACTAAAAACAGCCTTACGGGTTCATTCATGTTTTAGAGGTATTTCAATGTTAATGGTAGTGCCTGATTGCTTGCCGGGAACAATTTGGCTATTGCCATTTAATATGGATATTCGGTTAAAAATATTGTTCCAGCCTATCCCGGTTGTTTCATTGAGTTTTGATAAATCAAAACTTTTGCCATCGTTTATGATATTTAAACTGATACTCTCATCATCATTGATTAACGAAATATTAATGAATGAAGCATCGGCATGCTTAAGTATATTGTTGATAATTTCCTGTATTATCCGGTAAACTGAATGCTCTATATTATTGGCAAACCGACCTGAAAGGTTTATGTTGGTCGTTATTTGTACTTTACCGGTTTGGTTGATTTGTCGGGCAATTTCTTCAATAGCTGCTTGTAAACCAAATTTTTCAAGCGAAACAGGCATTAGGTTGTGCGAAATTTGCCTGACTTCAACCACCGACTGATCAACTAACTGTAAGGCATTATCCAGTAAGAATTTATCCTCAGGAATGATATTCTCCTCTAAACTGGCTAAATTAATGCGTGCGGTGGAAAGTATTTGTCCAAGGCCATCGTGAAGTTCACGGGCAAAACGGGTTCGTTCTTTTTCCTCAGTTTCAATTAAGGCAATTAAATGTTTATGTTTTTCAAAGGATAATTTTTCCTGAAGTTTTAACTCTTGCTTGTGTTTGAAACGGGTATAGAACAGTAGAAAACTTAGAATAATTAAAACGGTCAATGTCAATAGCATTAAGAGCTGAATCGATCGGTTTTTTAATTTTACGTGCTGTTGTTCTATTTTTTTCTCCTTTTCAACCGTTTCGAATTTAATTTGCAGATTAGCAATGGTTTTATTGGTCTCGATATTTATTAAGCTATCCTGTAATTGCTTGTGTTTTTTGTAATGTTTAAGGGCTAATTGGGGTTGGTGCTCATGTTCGAAGCATTCCGAAAGTTTTAGATTCATATCACTTTTTAAATAGAGATAATTCAGCGAATCGGCTTTTTGTAATGCAGTTAAAAAAAAGGAAATGGCTTTTTTATAATTTTTAGTATACTGATAAAAATCGCCGTACTGACTATAGCATTCAGCCAATCCCATCTGATCATTTATTTCAAGTCGGATCTGCCGTGCAGAATCGAGGAATAGAAGTGCAGAATCGAATTTATTCGAAAGCATGTATGAGATTGAAATGTTGTTTAAAGTATACGGTAGGCCATGTTTGTTGTTTAGTTGCTGTTTTAATTTGAGTGCTTTTTTATAATAGGAAACCGAACTATCGAGCTGGTTACTCATTTCGAAAAGCACCCCATAATTATCATATATTTTTGCTAGTTGCTCTTTGTTTCCTGTAGTTATTAAAATCTCAACACCATGCTGCATTAGCCTAAAGGCTTTTTGCAAATCGAAGCGTTTTGTACGATATCCTATTTCACCGTACATTTTCCCTAATTTCTCAGGGATGTTAAGATGATCATAAATATTTAATGCCCTGAATCCGGTCTCAAAACTTTTATCATATCTACCGCTCATATAGTAAGCCAGGCTTAGCTGCTCAAGTATTTGAGCAAGTTCTATGCTATTTTGCTCGCTTTCAATAAGATTCACCTGTTTTTCCAGTAATGGAATAAACCTATCGGTGTTTTCAACTAAATCTTCATATTTTATGTTAATCAAAAAGTTAACTTGTTCATTTGAAGTTAAGTTATTGAAAACTGTTGCAACCGAATCAATATTATTTGCCAGAACAACAAAATGGTAGCAGAGAAATAATCCCAGCAATAAAAATCTTTTTCTAAATAAAGACATCTGTAACTATTTTACTGTAAACCCAAACTTCTGATAAATATTATCTCTATCAACCGTTGGGTGCTGCAAATCTCCACTGGCTTTTGCTACCTGCTCGCTTACGTATTGGCGGAGCTCATCGGTTGAGACAGTTCCGTTATTATCCTTATCCGCTTCTGTTGTGGTAAGGGCTTTTATAATGTACTCGGTGAAAAGCCCGTTTTCAATGTCGCTGCGCTCATAGCTAAGTTCACCACCCTTGGAACTGGAGAATACAATGGCTCCGCTTCGGCGGACAAGGTCGTTGTAGATGTAGCGGTCCTTCTGGTAAAGGTAGCTTCGCTTGGTTGTTGGTTGTTGGTTGTTCGCTGATTGGGAAGAGGTGGTTTTGAAGCCGCGGGAGGCGATTCCCAAACCTTTCAGGTTTTCAAAACCTGAAAGGTTTTCATAGGTTTCATCATCAATCTCGCCCGACTCGCAGGCATCCATCAGGAATAGCTTGTTACGCGGTGGAATTCCCTGAAGCAAATCCTCTATAGTTTCAAAGTCCGCCGCTGTGGCTTTAAGGTTGTTCACATCGGCATTACTGGTTAAATAATAGTAGGTTGCCTCAGCATCCTTATCGTGCATACCATGGCCAGCGATGAAGAGAATGAAAGTATCATCTGGTTTGGCATTTTTCACGAAATCCTTTGATGCTTTGATTGCTTCGGGGGTTACCTGCTCATTCGTGAGAGTTTTGGTGTAGACATTTTCGAAGCCTTTGCCTTTGAGATTTTGAATGGTTTTCTCCAGGTCAAGAGCATCCTTGTGGGCATATGCTAGGTTATATGACGTATTTTGATACTTTGATACACCAAAAGCCAAGAAATATATATCTTTTTTTACAGGTTCACTGTTTATTAGCTTTATTTGATCCCTATAACTTTCAACGCCTAAATTGTTGGTACAAGAAATCTCAACTTTATTTATCCCAGATGATAAAACAACTGATTCTGAACCTTTATTCAAATTACCTTTTATAGATTTACCATAAATACCCCAAATTGGTACGTCATTGATAAATATTGAATATGACTTTAACTCATGTTTTGGATCAGAAACAGAAAAACTGATATCAGCGCTAACTCCTGTTTGCTTTATATCTGTTATTTTAGCAACCGGTACTTCAAGTTCTGTGAACGACCAATTATTATTCACCCCAAGTTTTCGAATACGCTTTTCATATTGCTTTTCATATTGTTTGACAATTTGAGCATCGTATGATGGTAGTTTTTTCATAATAAGGTCTGGGCGATTTGTGTTTGTTGCAAATTGGTCGATTCCCCACAGATTCATGCCTTGAACCATATTAACTATATTTGTAGCATTTATTGAACCATCCCAGTAGCCATCAGAATTGTACACTAGCCAGGTTCCAATTTCACTGTTATAATAAAATGCAGTCCATGAGCCATCATCAATATTCCATAATCTAGCAGTACCATCAGAATCCGTTGATAAAACATATTTATCGTTATAGGCAAAATTTGCTGATGAAAAAAAGCCAGCATTGCCTTCTAATACTTTAATTGTTTGATTGGTGGCTAAATCCCAAATTCTAATTTTAGAATCGTTCAATAATGAGAGAGCTAAAGTCCCTTTAGAATTTATTGATAATAAGCCAACCCATGGTGAGCCTTCTAATGGCTTTTCCTTATTTTTATCGCCAACCCTCTCTACATATGTATCAGAGGAATGTTCAAAGTTTATTGTTGTTTTAGTCGTTGAAATATAAAACTTTTGGGGCCTATGTGTGGGCATCAGTATATAATCTTCCTCCTTGAATTTTGTTTTACCCTCAGGCTCTCCTTTCCCTAAATAATCGAAACTAAAATTATCATACCCTTTTTTGGAAATTAACCATTTTTTATCAGGCGTTATCGCATAGTAATCCCATTCATCACCCTTGTACAGGTTATTTAGTTCAATTGGGCGGCATTGTCTTAAATCCCAGAATATTAATTGTCTTGATCCATTAACCATAAAAAAAGTATCTGTTGTTGGAATAAAGTAAGCGTTAGAAACGCTACTTATTTTTCCTGTAAAATACTGGATTGGCTCAGCGGTATTAATATCCCAAAGGGTTGGTATTTTATCACTACTTCCTATCAGTACGTTTTTACTGTCGGGGGACAAGGCTATTTCGCATTCAAATTTCTCTTGTTTTATCTTCTTTACTAATTCTTTAGAATCTACATTCCATAGGTAAATATTGGAATTATTACCTGATCCAACTCCGGCAATCAATAGTTTGTCATCATTGGAAAAAGCAAGTCGGAATGCTGAAGAGTTCTTTAGGGGATAATTATATATTTCCTTTTTAGTTTGTACTTCCCATATCCGCATTGCATCATCTTTACCTGCTGAAGCTACAAATTTCCCATTATGCGATAGCGAAACACAATAGACTAAGCCGGAATGAACAAGTGTTGCAATGTTTTTCTGCTTTTCAATATCCCACAGCTTAATATCGTTATTCCAACGAGCACATGTAGCCATTGTTTTGCCATCCTGCGAAATACTGATATCAAGTATTCCGTTTAAAGACTGACCCTCATTATGCATTTTCTTCATTGTAAACAATACTTGCCCTGTAGCAATGTCGAAACGCTGCACCACATTGCAATTTGCCGAACCCGCTAAAAAAGTTTTACCGTCTGGGAAAATTTTAATTGCAGATATTCCATGCTCTTTACCTTTCTCAAAACTATCAAATGTTTTTATCACTTTACCTGTTGATAAGTCATACATTATCATTTGCTTATCACGAGATCCAGTAATTACATATTTTCCATCGGGGGTAATATCCATGGCAGTTACCCATGATTTATGCCCAACAAATGAACGTAATAGTTTACCACTAGCTATATCCCACAATTTTACGGTTTGATCGTTAGAAGCGGTTAAAACATACTTCCCTTCTGGAAGAAATGCGACTCTTTCAATTCCACCAATATGGCCAATCTGAATGTTTAAATCGGGTTTTAAATTAGAGTTTAACTGGGCTTTAACATGGTTTATTGGTATCATATAAACCACAACAAATAAAAACAAAAAAGTAACTTTAGTTTTCATAATAAAACGAATTGTACTAAAAATGTATTTAAATTATTGTCTCAACTTTATTATAACTTCAATCAAATTCATTTTACTCCAAACCCAAACTTTTGGTAAATATTATCCCTATCCACAGTGGGGTGCTGCAAGTCACCGCTAGCCTTAGCCACCTGTGCACTCACGTACTCGCGGAGCTCATCGGTTGAAACGATTCCATTTCCATCTTTGTCAGCTTCGGTTGTTGTAAGGGCTTTCATAATGTATTCAGTGAAGAGTCCGTTCTCAATATCGCTACGTTCGTAGCTTAACTCACCACCCTTTGAAGACGAGAACACGATTGCGCCGCTTCGACGGACAAGATCGTTGTAGATGTAGCGATCTTTCTGGTATAAGTAGCATCGCTTCGTTGACGGTTGAGAGTTGACGGTTGATGGGGAAGAGGTGGTTTTGAAGCCACGGGAAGCAATGCCAACGCCTGTTGCAGTAGCTATCATCTGCCCTTGATCCTCCTCGTCAATCTCCCCCGATTCGCAGGCATCCATAAGGAAGAGCTTATTGCGGGGAGGAATCCCTTGTAACAAGTCTTCGATAGTCTCAAAATCGGCTGCGGTGCCTTTTAGGTTGTTAATATCGGCATTGCTGGTAAGATAGAAGTATGTAGCATCCTTATCGTTATCGTGCGTTCCGTGACCTGCAATAAATAGAACAAAAGTGTCATCGGGTTTAGCATCTTTCAAAAAGTCTTTGGTTCCCTTAATCGTTTCGGGTGTAACATCTTCGTTTAGGTAAGTTTTCGAATAAACATTAGCATAATGTCCACTGGTTTTCATTTTCTCAAAAACATCAGATAAATCCTTGGCATCTTTATCGGCATACTGCAGGTTTAATTCTGCGTTTTTGTACTTCGATACGCCAAAACCTATGTAGTAAAGATTTGGCTTAACGGGAGAGGCGGGTTGATAACTAGCGGAAGTAAGTGCTCTGAATGACTCGGCTCCGTATTCGTTCATTGCAGAAACTTCTATCTTATTATCACCAGAAATAAGTTCAATGGTTTCAGTAAGAGCCAGTGATCTTAAATCAATGTTTGCAGTTCCAGAAAGATCTTTCCCATAAGTTCCAAATATTGGAACATCATTAACAAATATATTGTAACGGGTTACCTTTGCAGTTTTACTCGTTATGGTAAAATCGACATTTACATTCTTGCCCGATTGAACTGTTTTTGTAATCTTTGTTTCTGGAGTTTCGTAGTCTTTCGAAAGTTTATCCTCTGTAAGGTTTAGTTTTTTTAATCGTTTAAGGTATTGATTGTAATAATGTTTTATTAATTCAGGATCTACTTTTGTAATTTTTCCCAATATTTTATCGGGACGGTTGTTCTTTATAGCAAACTGATCGATATTCCATACCTCCATTCCATGAACCATTGCAACAAGGTCGCCTCCATTTGGAGAGGCATCCCAGAAGTTTTCGTTATTGAATACAAGCCATTTAGTATCTTGATTGTTAGAGTTGGCAATTGAAGTATAGATTATTTCGCCGCTTGCCACATCCCAAAACTTGAGAGAATTATCAGCAGAGCCTGAAAGGATCGTTTTCCCATCGGGTGAAAAACAAACAGAATAAACACAGTTTGTATGTCCTGTAAACGTTCTCATAGAAGTCTTCGCTGAAATATCCCAAAGTTTAATACTGTTATCCGAACTTCCTGAAAGAGCATACTTACCATCGGGTGAAAAACAAACGGAATTAATTAAGTCAGAATGCTCTGAAAAAGACCTTAATTCTTTTCCACTGGAAACATCCCAAAGTCTCATTGCATAATCATATCTTTTAGATGCTGAAGATCCAGCCTCAAAACCTCCTGAAAGAGCATACTTACCATCTGGTGAAAAACATACAGTCCAGAACCTTGCGTGAGGAATCTTTGAAAAGGTTCTGACTTCTTCACCTGTGGATATATCCCAAAGGATAATATTACTTTCACCTGTTAATACATATTTCCCATCAGGAGAAAATACTACGGAGTTTATACCATTACTATAACCTGAAAACGTTCTGATCTCTTTACCTGCGGAAAGGTCCCATAATTTTATTGTTTTATCCTCGCTTCCTGAAATAGCCATCCTCCCGTCAGGAGAAAATGCTACGGAATTAACTATTCCGGAATGTCCAGAAAAAGTTTTAATCTCATTTCCTGTGGCAATATCCCAAAGTTTTAAATTGCCATCAATGCTTCCTGAAAGAGCATAGTTGCCATCGGGAGAAAAGCAGATAGATTTAACCCATTTTGAATGCCCTTGAAAAGTTTTAACTACTTTACCTGACGAAACCTCTAGTAAATTAAAAGAGTTACCAATCCCTGAAAGAGCATATTTACCATCGGGAGAAAAACAAGCAGAAACAACAGCCATAGAGTTCTCTGAAAATATTTTAGCATCCTTTCCTGATGTAATATTCCAATATTTTAGAGTGTTATCACCACTTGATAGAGCATATTTACCATCAGGTGAAAAACACACAGATGAAGCAAATCTGGAATACCCAGGAAAAGACATGACCTCTTTTCCAGATGAGATATTCCAAAGTATTACTTTCTTATCTTCACTTCCCGAAAGAGCGTATTTACCATCCGGGGATAAACTAACTGTATTTATTTCATCTGAATTCACTGAAAATGTTTTAACCTTTTTTCCTTTTACAACATCCCAAAGTTTTAACGTTTTATCTCGACTCCCTGAAAGGGCATATTTCCCATCAGAAGAAAAACAAACAGAGGATACAGCACCTTCATGCCCTGTAAAAGTTTTTATCGATATTCCTGTTGCAATATTCCAAAGTATTATGGTTTTATCTTCACTTCCCGAAAGAGCATATTTACCATCGGGGGAAAAACAGACCGAATTAACATAATCGGTATGCCCAGACAAGTATTTGAATACCTCTCCAGTTGAAACATTCCAAAGTTGTATTTTGCTATCAAAGCCTCCCGACAGAGCATATTCTCCATTTGGGGAAAAGCTGACTGTATAAACGGATTTATTGATTCCAGAAAAAACTCTGATTTTTTCCCCGGTTAGTATATCCCAAAGTATTATGGTTTTATCAGAACTTCCGGATAGAGCATATTTCCCATCAGGGGAGAAGCACACACAATTAACAATATCCGAATGCCCAAGGAAAGTTCTAACCACTTTCCCTGTTGCCATATCCCAAAGTTTTAACGTTTTATCCTGACTCCCCGAAAGAGCATATTTCCCATCAGGGGATAAACATGCTGCGTTAATATTTTGAGAATGACCTGCGTTTACGGTTAATACTGGTTGTTGAGCAAATGTAGTTGCCGAACTAAACAGTATGAAAATCAAATATACGTTAATGAATCTTCGCATAATAGTCTACTTCTTTTGTTAATGGTAAAATTTTCAGTTCAGAAACGAGTAGGTCTTTCGGAGTTCTATTATATTTAAATTTATAACTTAAAATGAATAGAACTATTAAACAACCCCTAAGTCCCGAAGGTATTGACATAAATCAGATAAACCAAAATAAAAGAGTTTGATAATTCCAACCATTTTAATAGCCAATAAGTATATTCTATTTAATTACTCCAAACCCAAACTTCTGGTAGATATTATCCCTGTCCACCGCGGGGTGCTGCAAACATTCTACATCCCATAGTACACAAACGGAGCCCAGTAGAATGGCTGGTTGTATTGCCCCTTAATAAAAGTTCGTTTCACCTGATTGATGGCCTTTGAAATGGGCATCTTCTCAACAAACACCAAGCGGTAAAACTCCTTCTGGAATTCCATGGTCGATTGGTCGGATACTTTCCATAGCGAAACGGCAATGGAGTTTGCTCCTGCCAGTAGAAACGATTGGGTAAGCCCAACAACTCCTTCACCTCCATAAATTTTACCTAGCCCTGTTTCACATGCGGATAGGTTCACGAAGTCGGCGTTCAGGTTTAGCTTTGCAATCTCAGAGGCTCTGAGGTAACCATCGTCATTTGGCAAACCCTGTGAAAGCACTAAAGCGGATAGGTCTTGATATTCAGGGATTACAATACCATGCGTAGCAAAGTGAAGTATCTTATATCCCTTTAGCTGACCATTAGCCGACATCCCCTTTACGCTTTGCTCGTTTACATCCTTGCCTTTTATGCAAACCGAATTTGGAACAAGACCAGATATGGCATCAAGTTCAGCGAGAGTACCCGATAGATTTTCCCATGCAATACCTAAAGCATCGTAATACCTCTTCATGCTCACACCGTCCTTGGAGTCAGTCTCAACGCCCTTCATCATCTCATTAAACTGTTCCTGTGATTGGGTTTGCTGGGTTTGAGCATTGGGTACATCATAAACAGCATTTCCGAAAGCCAATAATGGTTTACGATTATCTGAATACTTTCGATTAGCCAGCTCATTCCCGACAGAGAGCGAGGGAAGGTATCGGATATCATACTTCTCAACCAGATAACGTCCATCGGGCATAATAAAAGCCTCGTAGGGAAGGAACGCTAGTAAATCGTTGGGAATAATGACAAGCTCTTTTTTACCTACCAGTTTATCCTCAACCGGAAGAATTAGTAACTCATAGAATTTTTTGCCAAGAAAATCGATTGTTTCTTTTTCTGCTGGAGTTTTTATAGGTTTTGAAAGTAACGAGCGGTAATTGTTCGCTATTTTTTCAATCTCTCTTTTGGTTCTATCCCAATTTTCTTGTTGGGGCTGGTTTACTGCCAATTCAGTGTTAGGTGGGTTCTGTATCCGTTTAAACGCTCGAAGCTTTTCAAACGAGCTTATATCGGAGATGCTGTACCGATCCTTTACCGATTTAACCCATATATCATCGTTTACTCCAATTCCATCAATCGAATTGGCATCGGTTAAAATGGTTGTTAGCTTATTCCCGATATTCCCAAAACATAGTATGGCCTGTTCCTGAGGAATGTTTTTTTGCCATTGGGTTGGGTCAACAAATAGATTACTGTTTTTCCCTGCTTTACTGGCAATCCTTTCAAGAAGCAACCGAGCCGTCGATTTTTCGATAGAGTTAAATGCCCCTTGGTAGTCCTGCATTGATAGCTGGCATCGGATTATGTTCTGGTAATTTACGTATTGTCCAGACCAATAATTTAACTTCAGGTCATCTGGAACAAGAGCTCTTTCCTTCTCCCTACGGTCAATTATGCTTAAATAAAAAGGAATTGCCTGGGTATAATCATCGTTTAAATCGTAAGTAAGGCCTATCCATTTCTCAAAATTGTCGATATAAACATCATCATTAATATCCTTTGCTATTGAATAACCTTCTTTTAAGAAATCGAGTGATTTTTGCCTGCTTTGAGAAACTTCAGCCCTTCCCAAAGAGAAAAGAGCGACCATTTTCTTTTTCGGATTATTAATTTCATTGGCTAGATTTAACGCTTGTTGAGCCCAGCTAATCGATTCAGCATATTTTCCAATCCACATATAGCAAACTCCTAATTTCCCATAACAATCCACAAGCTTTTCCTTATCATCTAACTCCTTATAAATCGGGATTATTCGAAGTACATAATCTATTGCATTTTGGTTCTGTTGTATTTCAGCGTAGCAACAGGCAATATTCCATTGCACAAGCGCAGCATAACTTTTATAATCCAACTCTTCATAAATTTTTTGCGCTTTTTTATAATATTCTATGGCTTTAATGGTATTACTCAAGTCTGCATATATTGTACCTAAATGAGTTGCAATTAATGCTTTTGTAAAAGGATCATCGTTTAGTGCATCGGCCTGATTATAGTAATCGATTGCTTTAGCAAATTCTTTTAACTTTTGATAATTACTACCTATTTGAGCAATCAGCTCCGCCTGTACATTTTTTGAAAGCTTACCGGTGAGATTCTTTAAGTCTTTTTGCAACTGATCAATGGCAAAACTTGATTTGCCCATGTTTTCATATATTATTGAGAGATATTTTGCAATTTGCCCTTTTTGATCTGGTTGATCCGAAACGATAGCCGCCTGATTATAATACTCAATTGCTTTAGCATTATCTTTCAAACCAACATCATATATAGCAGCTAGCTTTATAAGCAAATCGGCTTCCTGCGTTTTGGATATTTTACCAGTGAGTTTTTTTAACGCTTTTTGCAAATACTCAATAGCTGCGCTTGGATTGCTCATATTTTGATATGCTTCAGCAATTTGCTGAGCAACAAAAACATTTTGATCGGGCAGGTCGGTTGCAACATCAGCCTGACTGTAATAATCAATTGCTTTGCTCGAATTATCGAGAAAATAAAAATAAATATTTCCTAGCTGAGCGAGTATGTTGAATTTCTGATTTGGCCCGCGTTTACTATCAGGATACGCTAATGCTTGATTACAGTATTCAATGGAAATGGAAGGATCTTTTCCTGCCCTAATGCCACTACTGATTAAAGACAGTAGAGTTCCCCTTACATAGTATGAATCATCAAGTTTTTGGCTATAAGGAAGTGCCTTTTCAAAGCATAAGAATGCGTTAGCGTGGTCCTTCTTTAAAGAATAAATATTACCTTTTACAGACCATTCATAGTATAGTGCATGGGAATTACCCGAAGATTCAGCCATCTCGGTAATTTTATCAACGAACTTCTCCGCTTCATCTAGTTGACCTAAATTCATCAAGCAAAAAGCAATCTGTCCATTTGCCGATGCGATAAGCCCTTTATCATTCTCCTTCTCCGCTATTGCAATAGCCTGCTTTGCAAGTTCAATACAATATTTGTTATCGCTTGAATCTTCAGCTTTTATAAGCAGTTCAAGCGCTGTTTGGGCTGAAAGGTTGAAAGTAAAAGTAATTACGAAAAGCAGAATCGGGATAATCCTTAAATACTTCATATTGGTTTGGTTTATTATTTAAAAAGTGCCTAGAGTATTTGGAGTGCCTAGAGTGCCTATAGTACTTTAGGCACTCGAAGTACTTTAGTTCACTTCAAACTTCTTAAATACTCAAGGCACTTATAACTTCTTTATTTATTCAGAAACAAAATCTCCGCGGTAGAACTTCCCAGTTTTGGTTGTTCCATCGGGGTAGGTCATGGTTCCTTTGCCAGTTGCCCATTCTTCGGCGGTATCCGAAACACCCACCCATTTTCGCCCATCGCGGAATAGAATAGTTTCATCCTTGGGCTGTCCATTTTCGTAAACTCCCTCACGGTATAGGTATCCAGATCTTTTGGGTGCTTTAATAAGCATTTTACCATTCATCTTACTATCCTTGAATGTACCATAAATTACCTCCCCGTTAGGTTTGAAAATAACGGTATTCCCGTTGTATTGACCATTAATATCTATAGAATCGTACTTAACAACCCCAAACTTACTTTCAAACACAACCCCCTTTACCAAGCGGTTATCGCTGAAATCCCCTTCAATCCGGCTGCCATCAGTTTTCTGGTAAATGCCTTTCCCATTTGAGCAATCGCCCAATAAACACCCAGTCTGACGTGTGATGGTAGTTTTCTGATCGTTCTTGTATAATACCGTTTGTACATCGTCAAACTGGTATCTCGTAAATTCTCCATCCTGAGCGGTGTTTTTAAAAGTTCCAACTTCGATTAGGTTGTTTGCATAGTAGTTGATGTTGCCGTACCCGTTGGGCTGATTGTTCTCGAAGTAACCGGTATATATAATATTATCGCCAGCCATGTGAATTTGGCCCAATCCCTCTATAATCCCATTCTTGAAGTTGCCGATGTACTCTGTTTTACCATCCGCATCAATAAGATAGCCAAATCCATAGAAACAGTCGCCAGCAAGGCAACCAGAAAGGGTCGTTCCAAGGGTTTTAACTGGTTTAGCAAACATAGAGATGGCACTTGCATCGATCTCTGGCTTTGGTACTGTTAGAACGACGGGTGATATAGGTTCTTGTGCATTTAAACTTATTGTTAAACCTAAAGCAATGAGAATTAAATATTGTTTTTTCATTTTTTAAGAATTAGTTAGATTGCTATTAACTATGATGTTACGTTGTATTTATTTACATTCAAGAATAATTGGAGTGACTTGAGTGTCTAAGTACTTCGAGTACTTAAAGTACTTTAGGCACTTATAACTTTAGGGCACTTTAAGTACTTATTCAGAAACAAACTCTCCATCCTTAAACTTCCCAGTTTTGGTTGTTCCATCGGTGTAGGTCATGGTTCCGATACCGGTAACCCAAGGCGACCAAATCGAGTCAGGATCCTGTTTACCGACCCAAATACGACCATCGCGATAATGAACGGTGGCATCAGTGGCTTTGCCATTAACGTACATGGCCTCAACATACAGTATTTCTTTGCCAATGCCCATTTTAGAGAGCATTTTCCCGTTTGGTTTACCATCCTTATAAATACAATGTTGTGCTTCGCCATTTTGAAAAAAAATATCCACATTCCCCTGAAATTGGTCAAGAGAGTCCTTTTTTTCGAACAGTTGAACCTGACCGTTTTCCCAGAACTGAACCCCGCTAACCTTTTTCCCGTTTACAAAAGACCCATCTATTCGAGAACCGTTCTCGTTTTGAACTATCCCCTTGCCATTCGTGCAATCGCCAGATATGCATCCTGTTTGTCGTCCAGAACTGAGTTTGACCTCATCCTTCCATTTTGCAACTACTGTTGTAGTTGGGTAGTGAGTGGTAAAATCTCCATCCTTCATCGTATTTGTATAAGTTCCGATTTCAGTAATTTTCTTTGCATAGAATAATGTACATCCATAGCCATTGGGCATATCATTGGCAAAGTATCCATTGTACAAAACGTTGTCTGCTGCAAGATGTATTTGTCCTAAACCCTCCCTAACACCATTCTTGAAGTAGCCGATGTATTCTGTTTTACCATCCGGTTCAATAAGGTAGCCAAACCCATAAAAACAGTCACCGGCAACGCAACCTGTAAGTGTAGATTCAACGGCCTTAGGTTTTTCTACTTTTATACGCTGTTTCACAATTTTATTACCGGTTACATGTAAATTCTGCAAAAGACCAGCAGAACTGCTCTTTAATGCAGTCAACTCGTAGGGTCGTCCATCGTTGGCTATTTGAACATCGGTGTTAATCACCGGCGAATATCCATCATTAATGAAAACCGATATTTTCCCATTTTCTGTTGCTTCCACGGTCATGCTTTTATACTCCCATGTTTTGAAAGTAATATGTTCAATCAAGTTTTTTGAAACCAGAACAGTCTCCTTATCCTTTTCTAAATGGAGAAGTTGAACCCAACCATCCTGATATGCACGGACTACATAGCTTTCGTAACGACCCTTGGAATCGTTTGGAATTTTTCTAATCCAGAAGTTAAGCGATACGTAATCGCTCTTGCGGGTTGATACATCTGCAATAAAGAACTCTAGATTAGCCTTAAACGACAAACTATACATGGTAATAAAGCTACCAATAGAAGAAGCCGTGATATCAGATTTCTCAACTCCCGAAATATTCCAAACCGTTGTACCGCCATCTCCGCGATCAAAATCGATATCAAACTTATCAGCATAGGAGTCAGTATATTCGGCAACTTTCAAGCCACTAAGCACGCTGAGGTCGATCTTTTGCTTTGATTCTGTTGTAATGGTTGTTGAAATAGGTTGCTGATTACTCGATATTTCATTTGGATTTGAAGTTGACACTACGTTATCTTGTTTTGGCGGTTCGTAAGTATATGTGTCCTCAACTGTTTTCGAATTATCAAAATCGAATAGTTTTCCTGTTTTAAGGGAATGCATTTGGAGCGGTTTGTTCTTATAGGCTACTACAATTTTTTGCTTATCGCTTGATGCGAATAAGTAATCATCATAATTTTTGTTAGGTACAGTGTAAACTATATCCGTAACGGTAGTCGCTATATTATTAACAGAAACACCACTACAGCTAAACATCACCATTTTATCACCTTCCGGGGTTAAAAACTGGTCATAACCTGAGTTTAAAGAAGTTGGGGTTACAGAACCTGCTGATGCATCGTAAATGAACCCTTCGAATACTATTTCCTTCATTGAACTAAAATCACCACCAACATATACTTTGTTACAATTATCGGATGCGCTAAGTTTTGCCCTGAAAATTTTAGGGCTGAAAGGAAATTGTGTTTTGTTTATAAGGTTCATTTTACTGTCGTAATCGTAAATCCAGTAATCGTAAAGCTGCTTCTTTTCGTTCATCTCTAATTTGTTCAGAATCAATACCCCGTTATCGGGTTTGATCGCTATCCCACAAATTTGAATATGCGGATCGTTACCCTTGGAATTTTTACAATATGGTTTTGTATAAAAACTATTCAATTTATTTCCAGCACTATCTGCACAATAAACCTCATGGCCAACATCATATGCCATCATCAGGGTTCGGCTGTCGGGAGAAAAGCCTAAATACGACGCATCAAAATCAATCATTTTTATCGTCTTCCCTTTAGCATCCAACAAATAGGTTTTGTAATTATCCATACAAGCAGCTATTCGCTTACCATCGGGTGAAATCGCTAATCTAGAAACCTTACTTTTTGCATTGTTGTAACCTACGGCATCAGTAGCTGTTGAAAGAATAAGTTTACCCTCCCCATTCCAAACTTGAATGGTACCATCCTCATAACCAGATACCATTTTTTGGTCGTTTGGGGTAAATGCCATACAGGTTACTTGACATTGGCCTTGCTGGGCGTTCTCTGTTTGAGCAAAAACGCCGTAGGTTATGATTAAACATAGAATTAGCGATAAACTTTGTTTTTTCATAGGGTCAGATATTTATATTTTAATTCGAATTGTGTAAGTTAATTGTTTGTATTTATAATTCTGATAAATAGTATACTTATTCTGTATGTGGCAAGCGGTAAGCGACAAGTTCTTTCTTGTCTCTTGTCGTTTATTACTTTTCACTTAATACCAAACCCAAACTTCTGGTATATGTTATCCCTATCCACCGTAGGGTGCTGCAAATCGCCGCTTGCTTTGGCTACCTGTGCACTCACGTACTCGCGTAGCTCATCGGTTGAGACGATTCCGTTTCCATCTTTGTCTGCTTCGGTTGTTGTTAGGGCTTTCATGATGTACTCGGTGAAGAGGCCATTCTCAATATCGCTGCGCTCGTAGCTTAGCTCGCCACCCTTGGAGCTGGAGAATACGATGGCTCCGGAGCGACGGACAAGGTCGTTGTAGATGTAGCGATCCTTCTGGTAAAGGTAGTTTCGCTTGGTTGTTCGTTGTTCATTGTTCGTTGATTGGGAAGAGGTGGTTTTGAAGCCGCGGGAAGCGATTCCCAAACCTTTCAGGTTTTGAAAACCTGAAAGGTTTTCAAAGGTTTCTTCATCAATCTCGCCCGACTCGCAGGCATCCATTAGGAATAGCTTGTTGCGGGGAGGAATACCCTGTAGCAAATCCTCAATAGTTTCGAAGTTAGCCGCGGTACCTTTTAAGTCCTTTAAATCGGTATTGTAAGTTAAGTAGTAGTAAGTGGCCTCGGGGTCTGAATCGTGCATACCGTGCCCAGCAATAAATAGAATAAAGGTATCGTCAGGCTTGGCACTCTTCACAAAATCCTTTGAAGCCTTTATTGCATCGGGTGTTACCTGCTCGTTGGTAAGGACTTTGGTGTAAACATTGGTAAAACCTTTTCCCTTGTAGTTTTCAATTACCTTCGATAAGTCTAATGCATCTTTATCGGCATACTGTAGGTTGAGTTTAGGGTTATTGTATTTTGATACTCCAAAAGCCAACAGGTACAAGCTTCCTTTTGCCTGCCCCTTATAATTGGTGTATAGCATTGCTCTATACGATTCCACCCCCTTTTCGTTTACACAAGATGCCTCAATTTTGTTTGACCCATTCGAAAGAGGAACTGTTTCGCTTACCGTCACGCTTTTTCCATTAATGTTTTTGCCATTTACTCCATAAACAGGAATATCGTTAACGTAAATGTGATACTTGGTTAAACTATATTTAGAATCCTTAAAAGTGATATTAAGGCTGATATTGTTGCTGTTGATGGTTGAACTTGCAATTTCTGCTTCAGGAAAGTTCAATTCGGAAATAGTATCTTTTTCATTCAGATTTATTTTTTTCAACCTCTTTAAATACTGTTTATGGTAATGCTCAATAAGCTGATTGTCGGTACAGCCAAGCCGTTTAATAATAATATCGGGTCGATTCTTTTGAACAGCAAACTGGTCTATTCCATACCCTTTGCAATCGTTTACCATAGTTACAAGTTGTCCCCCTAGATTCGAAGATTCAAAGTAGCCGTCGGGAGTGAAACAGAGCCAATCTTTACCTGCATTCATGATTTTGCAGATCAAATTAGTTCCCAGTTGATCATACACTTCCAGGAAGGGAGCGTTTTGCACCAGGCTTACTTTGGGCTGATTCTTCAAAAACTCATCATACTTAATGCTTGTATTACTTTCCAATGCCTTTCCATTTTTTACATTCCAGTAGTGTTTTATGCCAGTTGATTCTAAGCCAACCAAAACCTTTGAATCGTCGGAGAAAAATAGTTTAAGCCGGTTCAATCCTATTGTACTCAAATTGGTTTCAAAAATTTTAGCGCCAGTATTATAGTCGAAAACATGGATGATATTGTCGGTATCGAAAACGACAAAGTGCTTTTTATCGGGACTCGAAGCCATCTCCTTAATGTATTTATACTGACCTAAATTGGCGGTATAAAGCCTTTTGCCTGTTCCATACTCAAACACCTCTATTTTGCTATTCCATGTCGACATGTTAATTGTAGGAGCAATAATTTTTGTCAGATCAACCATTGGGGTGTAACTAAGCCACATGGAATCGCTCAATTTAACTTCAAAAGCCTTGATCCATGTTTTAAAATCATAAAAACTAATACCTTCCGAATTTGAGAATAGAGGGAGGTACTTGTTATCCTTTGTTACATTACCGAGGGTTATGT
Organism: Tenuifilaceae bacterium CYCD; assembly: GCA_036322835.1. Taxonomy (NCBI): domain Bacteria; kingdom Pseudomonadati; phylum Bacteroidota; class Bacteroidia; order Bacteroidales; family Tenuifilaceae; species Tenuifilaceae bacterium CYCD. The sequence goes on from AP027304.1 coordinate 3,186,450, forward strand.
TGCTTTCTGCTTTAAAGGTTGATTTAAGTTTGAGTGGCGAAATATCAAAGTAGAAAACTTTTCCTGTCACATCTTTTACAAAAAAACTTTGCCCATCGTTAGATAAAACAGCCTCGGAGATCGGTTTGTTATCAACTTTAGATTGAGTTAGCAGAACCTGATGCTGAAGGTTTTGAAAGTCCCAGTAAATAAGCATGGAATCTGTAGGTAGCAGGCTCCTATAACCTCCGGCTTGACAAGCAATCGTTGGGTAAACATCGGCGCGGATAGATTGCCCAATAACCTTTTCGAGATTGCCCGTTTTTATATTAAATATTTTGGTGTTTTGATTATCGCAAATACAGTAATTTTTATCTGTAACATATAGCCCCAAATCAATACTATTTGACGAGTATACTAATTTCCGCTCCCCTGAACTCAAATTTAGAGCATAAAGATTATTGTCTTCGATGATGAACAAAAATTCATCGTTATCATCAAATACCAGATCTTTTACTAGTCCCTTAAATGCTAATGCGTATTTTTTATTTGACGAGTTTAGATCCGCTATAAATAAAGTATCCTGGTTGCTTTTGTAGATTCTTTCCATATATGCATAATACCTGCCGGTATTTGATGTAGCTGACGCATTAATGTTATAGCTTTTGTATGGAATTTTAATTCGACCTTTGACTGATTGATCATTAATGGATTGTATGGTTAAATTGCTGTTCAAATCAAGAAATGAGAGCCACTTGCCATTTCTAGATGTCTGTATATTACTTGAATTACCGATTTTAAGTAACTTAACTTGTTTGTTGTTTACGATATCATATAAAGGATAGAAATTAAGAATTTCATTACCCTCGAATATTAGATCCTTACCAATTATCGAATCATTAATTACGATGCATCCATTGTTAAGCGTTTTCTCGAGAAGAATATCATTTTTGAGGGCTTTTGTACTTTTTACAGCATTCTGTTTAATATCCCACATATAAACGCTATCGGGTAAGTTATTGAGGAAGAATCTTGTGTACAAAAGTTTTTGGCCATCGTCGGTAAACCCGACAATTTTTTTGAAATAGTCTACTTTATTTATTGCTATTTGCTTGTTGGTTGCTAAATCCCAAATCTCAATACCGGTATGCAAATTATAAATTGCAGCTAACCTGTTGTTTTTACTTATGCATAAGGAGCTTCCAGCTCCGCCAAAATTAGGGTTAAACCTAAAGTTGGCATTTTGAGAATCAACCGTTGTGGTAAATCCCACTAAAACAACTAAAACAACTAAAACATAAAATAATCGAATAAAACTTTTCATTTTACATGTCTTTATAAGTTATAAAATATGATCTAAAAACAAAACTAAACATCAACTTTAGGCACTGTAAGTTTTTTTACATCATGCTGTTTACATGCTAGCGTAATTCATCAGTGGATACAACTCTATTGTTCCCATTTTTAAAAGTACAAAATAGCGATCGATATGTTTTACTTGTAGCAAACTATTCCTTATGTTTATATTGAACAATCTGTGCAGCAATGCTAACCGCAATTTCAGCAGGAGTCTGACCACCAATGGTTAGTCCAATAGGAGAGCAAACCCTGTCGACTTGTTCTCTTGTAAATCCCTCTTCAACAAGTCCCTCAAAGATCGTTTTAACTTTACTTTTACTGCCAATCATTCCAAGGTACTTTAGGTTTTTGGGTAGGAGCTGGCGAAGGACAATCTCATCGAATTTATGCCCGAAGGTCATTATAGCCGCATAACTATTGGGGCCTTCGGCAACCAGATTCCCAACATTGCTGTAATCAACAATGCTTTTGCGATGTGCGTATTTATTGGCTTCGAAAGTCGATAGTTGGGTTCTATTGTCAAAAACCTCGACACGAAAATCCATCAACCCTAATATTTGCGACAAAGGAACGCTTATATGTCCTGCACCAAAAATGTAAACGGTCTCCTTAAAGCCTAATAACTCCTTATAGTGCCATTTCTCCAATTCTTTTTTAAATTCGAATGGAATAATAGGTTTATCAGCATCAACATTCTTGAAGTTAAAACCTTCCTCGGAGATACATAGCATACCGTTATTGCCAATACTAATAGATTCTACAATTCTATTTACAATCTCGATTTCGTTGACGGTAATAGGAACAAAAATGTTTGTTTGTTCGCCAGAACAGATCATTCCCGATTTATCCTCGGGCGCATCGTGACTGTGAACTTGTCGTTTGGTAAAAGGTTTCTGATGTTGTTTTCTTAGTTCCTTCCTAGCAAGTTCAACCATTTGGTACTCCATAATACCGCCACCAATGGAACCATTAATGCTACCATCACTCGACACGGCCATTTTGAAACCAACTTTACCGGGGCTGCTTCCAATGGTTTCGGAAACAACCAATAAAAACAAACTATTTCCTTCTTCTAGTTTTTCTTGAATAAACTTCCAGATCATATTATTTGTATTTTATTTAGAAATTAGAGACCAAATTGTTGAAAAACAAATGTACTAAAATATATTATTCCCTAAATTTGAGAAGGAATCTTTTATTACTATAAGAGATTTTGTCTCCATAAAGCATATTATTTGGTGGTAAAATAGAAAAATATTTTAATAATTTACTCATACATGTATTTTGTCGCTATTTTTATTGTGCGTTTATATAAAAGTTTGCTACAATATGTTAAAATATGGGAATAACCAATAATTTTGACAAAAAATTTAAAGCATTATGGAAAGCATATACCCCAAAATTAAAGAGTTATCCGAGAAATATCGCGATTACACAGCGAATAATCTATCGAAATTGGTTAAAATAAAATCAATTAGCACACAAGAAAAGGATGTGCAGTTGGAATTAAAACGCCAGATGGAAGAAGCCGGATTCGATGAGGTGAAAATTGATGGACTAGGGAATGTTATTGGTCGTATTGGCAATGGCAAGCGCATTCTTGCTATCGATGGCCACATGGATACCGTTGATTTTGGTAATATGGCTAACTGGGAATTTAATCCACTTAGCGGTGAAATTAAGGATGGTTTTGTTCATGGCCGTGGTACTGTTGACCAGGAGGGAGGCCCTGCTGCAGCTGTTACTGCTGGCAAAATTCTTAAGGAATTAGGATTCGATCGTGATTTAACTATATACGTTGTAGGTAGCGTTATGGAAGAGGATTGCGATGGTTTGTGCTGGAAGTATATAATTGAGGAGGATAAAATAGTTCCTGATTTTGTGATTAGCACCGAGCCAACAAACCTTAATATTTATCGTGGCCACAGAGGTCGTATGGAAATGCATGTTCACTTTAATGGGGTTTCATCGCATGGATCGGCTCCAGAACGTGGTAAAAATGCTATTTATATGGCATCGAGAGTTGCTCTCGAAATTGAGAAACTGAATGATCGCCTAGCTTACGATGAATTTTTAGGTAAGGGTACTGTTACTATTTCCGAGATTGTAAGCGGAAGCCCTTCGCTTTGTGCGGTTGCCGACTATGCTCGCATTCACCTCGATCGTCGCTTAACATGGGGCGAAACCAAGGAAAGCGCGGTTAAAGAGGTTGAAGAGTTAATAAAGGGGATGAATGCTAAGGTTGAGGTGCTTAATTACTCCGAAACTGCCTATACCGGGTTAACCTATGGGATGGAAAAGTACTACCCAACATGGAAAATGGAGGAGAGCCATCCTGTTGTAACCTCTGGAGTTAAAGCGTTCGAGGGCTTGTATGCTAAAAAGCCAAAGGTTGATAAATGGACATTCTCAACTAATGGTATTATGACTTGTGGAACATATAAAATTCCAACTATCGGTTTCGGTCCAGGCAACGAGGTATTGGCTCATGCTCCAAACGAGAAAGTTCCTGTGGAGGATTTGGTTATTGCATCGGCATTTTATGCAGCCTACGCGTACACTATGTAATTAAGCGTTAAATGTTAAGGTTAAAGAAAACTGTAAATCCAGATTTTTCTTTTAACTTCAAACTTTTCACTTTTAAACTTTATAACCTAAGAATATATGGACTTATTGAAAAGAATAGAAGCATTAGAGAAAATTGACTCTAAGTTACATGACAAGGATTTCCTATTAACCTGGGAGAAGAGTGATGCGGATTTAAAGATGGTTCTTGAAATGGCATTTATCCTAAAGGAAATGCGTAAGCAGAATATCTCGCCTCGCGTATTCGATACAGGATTGGCTATTTCTAACTTTAGGGATAATTCAACCCGTACACGTTTTTCGTTTGCATCAGCCTCTAACCTTTTAGGCTTGGCTGTACAGGATTTAGACGAGGAAAAATCGCAAATTTCGCATGGCGAAACCGTTCGCGAAACTGCCAACATGATTTCGTTCCTATCGGATTTTATAGGTATTCGTGACGATATGTTCCTTGGCGAGGGTAATAAGTACATGCGTCAGGTTGGCGCTGCCCTTGATGATGGATTTGCTAAAGGCGTGCTTCCGGTTCGTCCACGTATCGTTAACTTACAGTGCGATCAGGATCATCCAACACAAGCCATGGCCGATTTGGCACACCTTATCAACGAATATGGTTCTGTAGAAGCACTTAAGGGAAAGAAAATCGTAATGAGTTGGGCGTACTCGCCAAGTTACGGAAAGCCACTCTCTGTTCCTCAGGGAATTATTGCTTTAATGACTCGTTTTGGAATGAACGTAGAGCTTGCATACCCCGAAGGCTATGATTTAATTCCAGAGATTGTTGATATTGCCCGTAACAATGCTAAGCAGAGTGGAGGTTCTCTGAATGTAAGCCATTCAATGGCCGATGCCATGAAGGATGCCGATATTGTTTATCCTAAGAGCTGGGCTCCCTACCACATTATGCAGCAACGCACTAAACTGCTAATGGGCGGTGATAAGGCCGGTTTAAAGGATCTTGAGCAGGTATGCTTGGCCAACAATGCTAAGTATAAAAATTGGGAGTATAACGAGCAAATGCGTAAGTTAACTAAGAATGCCGATGCTCTTTATATGCATTGTTTACCTGCCGATATTTCTGGGGAATCTTGCGTTCAAGGAGAAGTTAGTGCAGAAACTTTCGAGCGCTATCGTATTAAAACTTACCTTGAGGCAGGGTACAAACCATATATTATAGCAGCCATGATGCTTACCAGCCGTTTCGAAAATCCTGCTAAACTAATGAAATCAATTTATAGCAATAACTCCAAGAGAGTTTTATATTAGTCGGGCTATAGGTATGAAAAAACCCTCAAGATAACTTGAGGGCTTTTATTTTTAATTTGTCTACATATCAGAAAATATATGTAATTCCAAATTTTCCTCCACCAAGATTTCCGAATGGATCGGCCGATAGTTCCAAATTAATTCCAAAGTTGTCTTTAAAGAAGTAGCGACCCCCAACATGAGCATCAAGACCTAATCCGGATGTTCCTGAACCAGGATAATGAGCGGGTGAACTCCAAATGTAAAAACCTAGATTTAAACCGGCATAAACATCAAAATTACTTGGAATCTTAAGCAATGAGTTAAAATGATAGTTTCCATTTCCATAGAATCCAAAAATTTTACTCGTATAATCAGTTCCAGCCCAAGATTCGTGATAGTAGCGAAATGATCCTTCAAAGCCCACTGTAATGTCTTTAAACACTCCAAAATCCATTCCAGCATAAATAGGAATTCCCCATCCTGATAAACCGACACCAGCATTTAGTTGTTTTTCACCTTTTGATAAGGGTGCTTGAGCAAACGTTGATGAGATGGATAAAAATGCTAATGCAATTACTACTATAATTTTCTTCATAATGATTTTAATTATGTTAAACGTTGCAATATTACAAAATTTGTTCCCTTTTGTTCAAATAAAACTATACTCTACCGCAATTATTGGCCGAAATATCGTTATTTGTTGATTTCTTATAGTACTGGTTTGTATTCTTCAAAGCATTTCTCTTTAATAACTTACCAAAAGGAATATTATTATTGAGCACTGCATTTTTTATGGCAATATTACCATTTGCAATAACCCACTTTGCTTCACCCTTGGTTGTAGTTCCTTCAAATATGTTCATATCGGCCAAGGAGTGATGTGTTTTTGTAGATATTGTTGATTCTGCATTGGGATTCCAAACCACTATATCGGCATCGGAGCCAATGGCAATCTCGCCTTTCTGAGGATATAGCCCAAATATTTTAGATGGCTGAGTAGCAAATAAATCTACCATTTTATTCATGCTAAATTTGCCATATAAAACACCGTAAGTGTAAAGTAACGCTAATCTGTGTTCAATACCTCCCGCACCGTTGGGTGATTTTCTGAAGTCATTTCTTCCTACGGCCTTTTGCGCGAATGAAAATGGACAGTGATCGGTTCCAATAGTTTGAATTACATTATTGTCTATGCCTTCCCATAGCTGAGCAATATCTTTCTTGGATCTTAGCGGAGGGCTTAATACGAACTTTGCAGTTTGTTCAAAATCACCATAGTAATTGGATTCGTCGAGTAAAAGGTAATGAGGGCAAGTTTCAGCATAAACTGTTTGACCACTACGTTGCGCCTGCTGAATATGCTTTAACGATTCGCCTGCCGAAACATGTACAATATATAGTGGACAATTTGCTTGATCGGCTAAACTTATGGCTCTTTTCACTGCACTTACCTCAAGTTTGGAGGGTCGCGATAGCATGTGGTATTGCGGTGATGTTAAGTTCTGGTTAACGTAAAAATCGCGGAATGAATTTACCTCATCACCCAATTCGCAATGTGCAGTAACTAAGCCACCATTCTCCGAGGCAACCTTCATAACCCTATAAATAGCATCATCGGCAAGACCAACGGTTTCCTTGTAGGCCATATATATTTTGAAGGAAGAAAAGCCATTCTCGATGCACTGTAGTATTTCCTTTTCCGATGTATCGTGCCAATCTACGGGGCTAACATGAAACGAATAATCAATAAAACTATTTTTGGCTTCATCTATCCTTTGAAGTAAAGCATCGTATATGGATTGTCTTCTGGTTGGTGTAACAAAATCAATAAGCGTAGTTGTGCCGCCATAAAGAGCAGAAATGCTGCCGCTTTTAAAATCATCAGAGGTATATCCTGCAGGAGTTGGAAGGTACAAATGAACATGAGGATCCACTCCGCCAGGCATAACAAACATGCCATCAGCATCAATTACATCATCTGCATTATCCTGAATGCCAGAACCAATTTGAGCAATTTTACCACTATCGATTAGTATATCGGCTTTAATTGTTTGGGCCGATGTTACTATGGTTCCGTTTTTAATTAGAATACTCATTTCGAGATATTTAATGCTCCAATATTTTGATATATTTACCGTTGGGCAACTCTGTAAATCCTAATTTCACCAAATATGCATCGTATTTTTTGCTAGCACCTGTTGCTACTATTTTGGTGTACCCATTCTCGGCAAACTTTTTACTTAACCAATAGTAAACGAATTTACCATTCTTAAAATCGCGATATTCCGGTAGTACATAATCAATTTCAACCTCAAGGCTTTTTGAATCGGTTGTACGAGCCACAAATAAGCCGGCTACGGCCATATTTCTAAGTACTAAATAGGTTGTGGTCTCAGAATCTGGTTTGTATTCAAATCCTGGGAAAAATTTCTGCAAATCATTATGATGAAACTCAATAAATCTTAATAAATATCTGTTATCGGGTCGTACCCACAGGACTTCAAAAACATCTTTTTTCGAGTATATAAGAAATAGGTAGTAGGCATCAACCGCTACAATGATTCCATTAAGAATTCCTACTGGTATAGAGTTGATTAGAAACCCATAAATTGAAAAAAGTAATGCACCTACTAAGTTTACCCATCTGAATTTAACAATTGAACTTATTGCCATTGAAATTGCAATAATTACAGAGGCCGAATAGCCTATCCATTCAAGTACTTGCTGACTCATATTTTCTCACATTTTTTTATTCAATGCAAAGGTACTTATTTAGTTGATTGGTGATAGGGTGTTGTTGATTGAAAAAATGTAAAAACTGTTAAGAATGTTCAGGTTTCACAAAAATAAAAACTCTTCTAAATGATGCGAGAAACATCTATTCAGAAGAGTTTAAATGTGACTCGTTATTTATTGATTAAGCAAACAGATTCAGGTTTGCGCTTTCGGTACGCTCAAGGTATGTGGCAACACCTCCAACCTGAACGCCATCAATCAATTCCTCAGCTTTTACACCCATAACATCCATCGACATTTGGCATGCAACCAGTTCAACACCATTGTCAATAGCTGTTTGTATCATACTTTCAAGAGAGTCAACATTTCTGTTTTTTAATACTTTTCGCATCATTTTACTGCCAATGCCGCCCATGTTCATTTTCGATAATCCTAACTTTTGGCTCGATGCCGGCAGCATCATGTTAAATAATTTACCCCAGATGTCTTTCCTGACACTAGGCTTTTGCAATCTTTTAATTACATTTAATCCCCAGAAGGTGAAAAATATAGTCACCTTTTTCCCCGAAGCTATGGCTCCATTAGCAATAACAAATGTTGCGAGTGCCTTATCCAAATCATCGCTGAAACATATCAATGTTGCATTGTTTCCTTTTAGAGTTGGCGTTTGAACTGCTGCTTGTTGACCTTTGCGTATTACAGCTGTAATCTCTGCTCCATTCTGGTTTAGTTCTACCAATTCGTTTCCGGTAACATTTGCCCAGGCTTTAACATCCTTGTAAAATCCTGCATCGGTTGCGGTAATACGTATTGCATCGCCCGAGGATATTTGGTCGATTGTCTGCTTAAGTTTCAGTACAGGACCTGGACATTGTAGTCCACAGGCATTTACAGCCTTTATTTTACCTTCGTCTATTGGTTTTACGGTTGGCTTGTTCTTATTGCCCTGATAAATGTGATCGTCATTACCGATATAATCGTTGGCGAAAATATCCTCATTACTTTGTTTCTGAATTGCTGTTTCATAGGTTTTTAGTCCTCCTGAAAGATTGTAAACTTCACTAAATCCATTTTGCATCAAAATTCGGCAGGCAACGTGTGCTCTTAATCCAACACCGCAAAAAGCCACAATCTTTTTATCTCTAGGTATTTCATCTAGGTGAAGTCTTAACTCATCTAAAGGAATATTAACCGATTTTTCGATAGATCCTAACTGATATTCATCTCTTGTACGAATATCTATTATGTACAGGTCATTTGCAGCATAGTTAGCCAACGTTCTCCATGAAATTGGTTTAGTAATTCCTTCAAGAATATTCTCAGCAACCATACCTGCTATATTTACTGGATCTTTAGCAGAAGAGTAGGGCGGGGCATAGGCATGCTCAATTTCTCCCAAATCGTATACAGTGGCTCCTTTACGAATTGCTTCGGCAAAAAGATCTATTCGTTTGTCAACACCATCAAATCCTACTATCTGAGCACCTAATAGCCGTCCATTATCTGGTGAAAATGATATTTTGATTGACATAGGCAGCGCTCCAGGATAATAACCTGCATGCGAAGAAGAGTGTGTAATTGAGTTGATATGAGGTATATCTAATTTTTTAAGAAGTTTACCAGAAACGCCTGTTGATGCTACTGTTATGTCGAATACTTTGGCTATTGCAGTATTTATGGCTCCGTTATATTTCTTCTTGTTGTTGAATACTAGATTATCGGCCAGAATTCGTCCCTGCTTATTGGCAGGACCTGCCAAGTAGGTTATCATTCGGGTGCCCGTTATCGGATTTGGAAATTCAATGGCATCGCCAAGAGCATATATGTTGTTATCAGAAGTTTGTAGGAACTCATTTACTACAATACCGCCAGTTTCGCCTATTTGCAAACCAGCCTCTTTGGCTAAATGACTATCGGGTTTCACCCCAATTGAAAGTACAACAAGATCGGTTTCTATTGTTTTGGAAGAACTTAAGTTAACGGCTATTCTCCCATTCGATTTGGCAAATGAAGCAACGGCGGATTTTAAGTAAAACTCGACGTTTTTTGTTTTTAGATGCTGGTGAACCAAGGCGGCCATAGAGTAATCCAATGGAGTCATCACCTGTTCGGCCATTTCAATAATGGTAACATTAACACCACATTGATTAAGATTTTCGGCCATTTCGAGACCAATGAATCCAGCACCGACTACTACAGCATGGCGAGGATGGTTCTCATCTACAAATTTCTTAATTCTGTCGGTATCAGGAACGCTTCGAAGTGTAAATATTCCTTCCTGGTTAATGCCCGGAAGTGGTGGTCTTACAGGTTCTGCGCCAGGAGAAAGAATCAATTTATCATATGTTTCATCATAGGTTTCTCCTGTACGTAGATTTTTAACCGTTATCTTCTTTTCAGACTTATTAATCGATATAACCTCATTGAGGTTTCTAACCTCTAGATTAAATCGTTTCCCAAACGATTCGGGTGTTTGTACAAATAGGTTTTCTCTTTCTGTAATGGTGCCTCCAATGTAATAGGGCAAACCACAATTGGCGTATGAAATATACTCACCTCTTTCAAAAAGTATTATTTCGCATGCTTCATCCAAACGTCTAAGTCGGGCAGCTGTTGTTGCACCTCCTGCAACTCCTCCAACAATTAAATATTTCATTGTTTTAGTGTTTATGTTATTTGTTAATTAGTTAACAATGCTCATTTGAAAATGTTTGCTTGTGTTATATAAATATGTGCAAATATATATATGTAGTTTTGATTTATATATGTTGTTTGTCAGTGTTTTTTATGTTATTTAATATATTTAATAAAAAAAGCCAGACTAAAAAAGTCTGGCTCATCCAATGTATGTTGTAATATAAGTTTATTTAGCCATGCATTCCCAAAGATACTTTGCTAGTTTTTTTGATTCGTTTAGGATGATTTCTTCATCAACCGTGATTAATTTTTTGTCTTTGACAATAACCTTTCCATTTGAGATAACATCGCGGATATGTGTAGAGTTTATTCCAAAGAATAGATGTCCCAAAAAGTTACTTGATGTTACCGGAGTAGGAGAGCTGTAATCGAGAACCACAAGGTTTGCTTCATTATCGCCTTTAAAACCATTTACAGACAAATATTGGTGAGCATTACGCAGTCGTGCATATGCTTGTGCTGGGCTCATCGGGTCGAAGTTTTGGCCAACAAAATACGACGATTTTGCGCTTTGGAGCATATCGCTATGCATTCCATCGGTACCAAACATTATGTTTTGCCCAAGTCCTTCGCCGCTGAAATAACCAACATTATTGTTAAGGTTACTATCGGTGTTTTCAACAACCCAGCAGGGCGATTTGCTTATCAAATTCCTTTCGGCATCCGATAAATGCAAGCAGTGTACAAGTATCGATTTCGATGAATTTAGCATGCCAAAGCTATTCAACCGTTCAACTACGGATGTATTATAGTTTTCCAGACAGTGCTCCTGATCGTAAGTATCCTCAGCAACATGAATGTGAACACCAGACTTGTGCTTCTGCATTAAGGTTGATGCCTTTTTTAGCGTTTCATCGCTTAGCGTAAACGAAGCGTGAAGACCAACTAATCCTTGATTCTTTGAAAGGTACGAATCGGTTTCTTCCAAACCCTCTATGGCGATCTTTTCACCATCCCGATCGCTGATCTCGTAGCAAAGCAGATGGCTAACACCTACAGTTTCGAATGCTTTTGCTAGAGTTCCCAATGATCCTTTAATTGCGTACGGTGACGCATGGTGATCGATGGCGAATGTAGCACCCGATTTAGCACAGGCCATTGCAGTGACAAGGGCGCTATACTCATTCATTTCGCTGGTTAGGCATTTATCTAAAGTCCACCATACGTATTTTAAAATTTCGTAGAAATTTGCAGGAGATTTCTTTGGAGCACCCATTCCTCGTGACAATGCTGAGTATGCGTGATGATGACCTACAACAAACGATTTTGTTACAATCTTTCCTGTACAGTCGATGGTTTCGAATTTTTTTTGAGGAATATTGCTGTCTTCCACAAATTGAACCTTACCATTTTCGACTATAATATTAGTATTCTTTATTTCTAAAGTTTGCCAGTCAACGTATATTGCGTTTTTAAGTAAAATGCTCATTCTGTTAGTGTTTGGTTTAATGTGATTTATTTGATGATAACGGGTTGAGTTTTGTCATCCCGAATGTTTTTTAATCTCTCACTTTCTTTCGAGATGACACAACTATCAACCTTTTCTCTTCATAGGTAATTTGGTACGCTTAATTCCATCATATGCAAAGAAAGCATTAGCAATGGCGGCGGCGGTTGGAACAAGTCCTATCTCCCCAATACCTTTTGCACCATAAGGTCCAATAGGATCGGGTTCTTCAATGCCAATTATTTCCATTTCGGGAGTTTCATTAGCACGTAAAATTCCGATATCCTTGAACTTATAGCTAACTGGATAGCCATCCTTCATTGGTAAATCCTCGGTTAAGGCATATCCCATACCCATGTGCAGAGCACCCTCAATTTGCCCCTCGAAGAGCATCTGATTCATTATTTTACCAGCATCGTGTGCTGCTATGATTTTTTTAATTTCACCATTGTCGTCGAGAATTACAACCTGAGTTGCATATCCATATGCAAAGTGAATAATTGGGTCTTCGGTATCGGCGCCGGGTTTACAGGTCCAATCGCAAACAAATTTTCCACGGTAACTTCGTCCAACAAGCTGTGATATTGACGATCCTTCCAAGTCCTTCTTAATTGAGATAGCCGCGTTGATAATTGCATTGGCAACCAACGCAGTTGCGCGCGAAGAGGTTGTCATTCCGGTAGGGATCCCGGCTTCGGTATTCACTATAATATCAATTATTTCGGGATTGATACCTGTTTCCTGATGCAAAGTTTGAATGGCCATAGTATGTACGCCTTGTCCCATCTCGGTCCATCCGTGGTGAATTTCTACCTTTTTATCAGAGATAATTTTGATGATTACATCGCTATCGTCAACCATTCCGTTACCAACACCCGTATTCTTTAGACCAGTAGCAATTCCCGCATACTTAGCCCTATTGAATTGATCCTTAACGGCAAGCATCGTTTTCTTTAGCCCAACACCACGCAGAACTTGACCCGTTGCTGTTTTAGAGCCATCCTCAAGTGCATTATCGAAACGAATTTGCCAACGATCAAACCCTGCTCGTTTACAGATATCATCTATACAGCTTTCAATGGCAAATACAGCCTGAGGAACGCCAAAACCACGCATTGCTCCGCATGGAATATTGTTGGTGTAAACAGTTTTTGCTGAAACATCAACCGCAGGAACTGTGTAACCACCTGTGGCATGTCCCACAACACGTTCCATTACCTTAGTGCCAACAGAAGCGTAAGCACCAGTATCACCAATTGCCTCAAGTTTAACGGCAGTGAATTTACCTTTTGCATCGCAGGCAAGGCTCATTTTCATCCAAACAGGGTGGCGTTTAGGATGCATCCTAATCGATTCATCCCTGTTGAGATGAAGTTTTACTGGCATCTGGATTAAGAATGCATATAGCGATACATGTCCTTGCACGGTCAAATCCTCTTTACCGCCAAATCCTCCTCCATTTTGGACTAACGTTACCTTAACCTTTTCTTCAGGAAAATCTAGAAACTTTGCAATCTGCTTACGATCAACATAAACACCCTGACTTTGGCTGTATAAACGGATTCCATCATTTTCAGGTATTGCAATGGCTGTTTCTGTTTCAAGGAAAGCATGCTCAATGCGCTGAGTTTCGTATATGTCGCTCGATGTCCATGCTGCTTCGGCAAATGCCTTATCAACATCGCCAAAACGAATGGCACAGGTTTCTAAAACATTTGATTTTCCCTCGTGAACGCAAGGACTATTAGGCTTAGCCGCCTCATGCATATCGGTTACAGGCTGTAAAACCGTGTATTCGACCTTAACAAGTTCCACGGCTTTACGAGCAATTTCCTCGGTTGTGGCAACAACTCCAGCAATAACATCACCTATATAACGAGTTGTTTCGCCAATGTTAATCATCAATGGCCAATCCTGAAAAATTGTTCCACTATAATGATTTCCAGGTATGTCTTTAGCAGTAATTACTTTTACAACACCATCAACTTTAAGTGCTTCTGAAAAATCAATGCTGAGAATCTTGGCTTTAGGATAATCAGAAAACTTTAAAGCGCCGTGTAGCATTCCGTCGATATGCATATCATCCACAAAATCTCGTTCGCCAAGCGCTGTTTCTACTGCCTGATATTTTGGATATCTGTCTCCAATATTTGCTGTTGCTTTGCTTTCTTCAGGATTACCTCCCTGTAATTCCTTAAAGGATGCATCAATGGCATCGATTATCTTGACATAACCTGTGCATCTGCATAGGTTTGGGCTTATTGCCCTGATAATATCGTTACGGGTAGGAGTAGGGTTGGTATTGAAAAGCCCTTTTGCGCGCATTATCATGCCTGGTGAGCAGAAACCACATTGAACAGCACCTTTTTGCGCAAAGTTTTTCCCAAGAACAGATTTGAACTCAGAAGATAACCCTTCTAGAGTATTAATTACAGCCCCTTCCATGTCTTTCATTTTTACACGACAGGCCATTTTTATTTTGCCATCGATCTCAACAGAACATGCACCACAAACCCCTTGTCCAGAGCATCCATCCTTTGCAGCAGTAAGAAATTTCTCTTTACGTAGGTATTCCAGAAGATTCTTTTCTGAATTTCCAGAATAAGTGGTTTTAATAGAGTTAAGTGTAAATGATATCATGACTTAAAGTATTTTCTTAAGGTTATCAATTGTTGGTGCTACAGCATTCGGTATTTTAATTAACGACGAAACCGATTTTAGGTCTTTCAATCCACTACCGGTTAACAATACAATGCACGAAGCATTATGCTTAATTAAGCCTTTGCTGCTATATGCTAACATTCCTGCAAATGCAGTTGCAGCAGCCGGCTCTGCAAAAATACCAGTATTCCTGGAAAGAATTGCCGATGCATTTACAATTTCATCATCGCTAACCACAATCGATTCGCCTGCATACTTTTGGATAAGCTGTTTTGCCATAAAAAAGTTACGGGGAATATCAACCGAAATGGAATCGGCAATGGTGTTACTTGGCTTGATCCTAAAATCATTTCGGCTAAGATTATCTACCAAATTACTACTTCCCATTGATTGAACTGCAACAATAGTTGGCATTTTCTCTATTAATCCAAGCATTAAAAGATCCTCAAAGCCTTTGTAGACCCCCGATATGATAACGCCATCGCCAACTGGTACAAATATTTTGTCGGGAAGTTTTCCGTTAGTTTGCTCAAATAACTCAAACGAAACCGTTTTTTTCCCTTCAATTGTCAATGGATTAAAGGCTGTGTTGCGGTTATACCAACCAAACTCTTTTGTGGCTTCAATGCTTAGGTCAAAAGCATTATCGTAAGTTCCGTCAACAGGAACTATTTTGGCTCCATACATCACTATTTGTGTGAGTTTTGCCAGCGGAGCAGCCTTTGGAACCATTATAATGGCCTTTTGCCCTTGCGATGCGCAAATGCCCGCCAACGACGATCCTGCATTCCCTGTTGATGCTGCAACTATGGTATCGATTCCCTTTTCCTTTGCATAGGCAGAAACTATAGCTGATGCTCTATCCTTAAACGAAAACGTTGGATTCTGAGAATCGTCCTTTAAGAAAAGATTAAAAGACAGTATTTTACCATCTAAATAGTTGAAATTGTACAAAGGAGTTTGTCCAACTCGTAATGGGGGTAAACTATCTAACGAATTAATTGGCAATAGTTCAATATACTTTGAACTAGCCAATGAATTAGCATTAACTTTTTTGCCTAATGATTTATAGTCGTATATAGTTTTAAGCACTCCTTTAGAAGGAAGATTTGGCTGATTTGTTGCATTGCATGCAGGGCAAAGGTATAGTTCCGATGAACTTTCGAACTGCTTTCCGCAATCGCAACATTCGTATATAAACTTTGAATTACTCATTTGATAAAATAGTAGATACAAGTTACAAATTAATTTTGAAGCAACTAGTTGATATAAAGCAGAAACACGGGTGCTAGAGGTTTGTCGTTTGCTCTGCTTTCCGTGTTTCTGAGAATCAATCCCTTAAAAAATATTAACTCTTATGTTACAAACCTTTTAATAGACCTGTTCTTTCGTTAAATTCCGCAATAAGTTCGTCCCAGCGTTGGATTTGATGAAATTGTCTATCCCATAATGCTCTATCGTTCCACAATGCGTTCAAATCACTAATTTCCTTTTCTTGCTGCTCAACCCATGTGAAATATTTTAGGTTGTGAAGCGCTTTGCGATCGTAATATGTCAACTCTTTCATCCAGTCTGCAGCTGTGCCCATCAAGCATTTTTCCAAATCCTTTATGGCTTGGTTTGAAGTATAACTGCCCCTTTCAGCATTGAGTTCCTCTAGACGAGATTGATACATATTTGCGGAGTCGGTAGCGATTGTAATAATTACATCATCCGAAGTCATTTCGAAGTACTTTGCGGTCTTAATGGCCGAAAGCGTATTACCAATACCAGAAATACCCATGAAATGCAAATCGTTGATAGTTTTATCGCTAATGCCAATTGACTTTAGGTATTTTTGTCCTTCTGGTTCATTGAACAATCTAAAGATTCTCATGCAATCTTCATCATCAATCGCTGTAACAACATCGGTATTCTTAGTGTTATGAATCCAAGGAACGTGTTTATCACCAATGCCTTCAATTCTGTGACCGCCGAATCCATTGCGAAGTAAGGTTGGGCATTGAAGTGCTTCCGATGCCACAACTTTGATGTGAGGAGCGATTGTTCTGAGGTAATCGCCAGCAGCAATGGTACCTGCCGATCCTGTTGCCGAAACGTAGGCTGCCAAGTGGTTATTATTACCGCCTAATGAACGAAATACTTCCTCAATGGCTTTTCCTGTGATATTGTAGTGCCATGCGGCATTACCAAATTCATCAAATTGGTTAAAAATAACATAATCGGGTTGCGTACGACGGATTTCCCAACATTTGTCGTAGATCTCCTTTACGTTCGATTCGCAACCAGGAGTGGCAATAACTTCTGATCCAATATAATCGCGTAACCAAGTGAAACGCTCCCTGCTCATCTCCTCAGGAAGAATTGCTACAGACTCAGTTCCCATTAACTTAGAGTCAAATGCACCACCACGGCAATAATTTCCTGTTGATGGCCAAACAGCTTTCTGCATAGTTGGATCAAACCCACCGGTAATAATTCTGGGAGCTAAGCAACCATAAGCTGCACCAACCTTATGGGCTCCTGTTGGAAACCATTTACCTAAAAGAAGAACTATACGAGCATCAACTCCTGTAATTTCCTTTGGAAGTTCAATGTAATTTACATTCCCATAAAGTCCGCCCTTTTCTTTAGGTTCATTTTTCCATGTAATACGGAAAAGATTTAAAGGATTTATATCCCAAAGACCTATGTTTTTAAGTTGATCTTTTATTTTATCGGGAATTAAATCCGGATTTTGTTGTTGCTTAAAAGTAGGAAGGATAATTCCACGTTCTTTAAAACGTTTTACAGCGTTATCAAGAGCTTTTTGATTAGTTACCTTATTAATAATATCAATCATATTTGGGTGAATTAATTTTTCGATAAAATTACAATTAGTATATGTAATTTCTATCAATTTATCAAAAATAAGAAATTTATAATGGATATTATTGTTAATAGAGAAAAATTACATACATTTGTTGCAAGAAAAAAATACAATTCAGGAAAAAAAGATGGGAGTATTTGCGAATACTCGTTTATACGAAGATAACAACTATTCTGAAAAGTATTTTATTCATTGGCAATAATTCCCATATTTTAAACAAATACTAGAAAATTATTTTTGCATTATAAGGTTTAACAATAAATATTTGTACAATGAAGAATATAGATGAAATTGATAGGAAACTTCTTAATATCTTACAGGACAATAGTAGAATTACTATTAGAGAACTATCAGAGAGATTGCACCTTTCCACAACTCCAATTCATGAAAGAATAAAGAAACTCGAGAAGAACGGATTTATCAAGCATTACGTTACGTTGCTTGACCCCAAAATGCTTGGGAAAAAACTAACTGTTTTTGTGTCAGTGTCGCTTATGAATCATACAAAGGAAACCGTTGATGAGTTTGAGCGAGAGATGAAAAAGATGCCTGAAGTTATGGAATGCTATTATGTGTCGGGCAACTGGGATTTCTTACTAAAAATCCAATGTAATGACATGGAAGATTACCATAATTTTGTGATTCATAGGTTCTCCGTAATTAAAAATATCACTCAGTTTAACAGTTCTTTTGTGATGTCGGAGACTAAGATTACCCACAAATTTGAGTTGTAATTATATTATAGTATGGTGTGAGGAAAATTATGTTGGGTATTTTTAATTTTCTTTACACCATAAATATATCTTCAGGATACTCTATTTCTACTAAATAAAGTCCTTCTGCGGGAGCAGAGGTACCTGCAAGACTTCTATCTTTAGCCTCAATAATACTCGAAAAATCTTCGGCCGATATTTTTCCTCTACCAACATCAACCAAGGTTCCAACAGTTGCTCTTACCATATTACGGAGAAATCTATTGGCTTTGATGTTGAAGAAGAGTTGATCGTCCTTTTGAATCCATTCCGCCTTAAATATTGTACAGATATTTGTTTTATTATCGGAGCCAACTTTGCTGAAACTGGTAAAATCGGAATAGTTAAAAAGCATTTGTGAAGCAAGTTGCATCTTTTCCACGTCAAGGTTTGCCGCATACATCCATGCTAACCCATTCATGAATGGGTTTTTAGTGCGACAAATAATGTACTCGTATCCCCTAAGTGTCGCATCGAAACGGGCATTTACGGTTGGCTTAACTTCTATAATTTTTGAAACCGAGATATCTACTGGTAGAATTCTATTTAAACTATGGATTAACTGCTTGTTTTCTGCTAAATCGGAATGCAACGAATCAAAATGTGCTACATAGTAAAGAGCATGAACACCTGTATCAGTTCTACCTGCTCCAATAGTATTAGTTTCTTCCTTTAGCAGTGTCGATAATGCTTTATTAAGGAGGCCTTGCACGCTCTTGGCATTGGCTTGTATTTGCCAACCATGATAGTTTGTTCCAAGGTAGGAAATATATATGAAATACCTATGTGTCAAATCAGTAAGTTTTGTCAATTTTATTGCAAGTTAAATACCAATTCTTAAATGGCAAAACTTGTTTTTATTTGTTCGTTCAAATATCTATAAATCAGTCAATGAAAGAATGTTTTTAGTGTTTCTTTAACCTCGTTTATCAGACAAACCGTAGTGTTTTAACTTTTTTTAACACCGCTCGCATGTTTAAATTATGATATTTGCGTTCGGCCGATTTACGCCAAATCGTAGTTTTAATAAGCATTTAAAAAAATAGCTGAATATGAGCGAAACTAGTACATTAAACATCAAGGAATTAAACGAAAGAATTAGGCTTGAGAGTTCTTTCGTGGATATTATTAACCTTGAAATGAACAAGGTTATTGTTGGACAGAAACATCTAGTTGAATCCTTGCTTGTTGGATTGCTTGCCGATGGACATATCCTTTTAGAAGGTGTTCCTGGTTTGGCAAAAACTTTGGCAATCAATACACTATCAAACATCATTGATGTTAAGTTCAACCGAATTCAGTTCACCCCCGATCTTTTACCTGCCGACCTTATTGGTACATTGGTTTACAGTCCAAAAAACGAGCAGTTCAACGTGAAGAAAGGGCCTATTTTTGCTAACTTCATCCTTGCCGATGAAATTAACCGCGCCCCTGCAAAAGTACAAAGTGCACTACTTGAAGCTATGCAGGAACGTCAAATAACCATTGGCGAAGAAACCTATAAACTAGGCGAACCATTCCTTGTGCTTGCTACGCAAAACCCAATAGAGCAGGAGGGAACCTACCCTCTTCCTGAAGCGCAGGTTGACCGTTTTATGTTAAAGGTAAAAATTACCTATCCAAAGGTGGAAGAGGAGCGCATGATTATGCGCGAAAACCTCTCGCTATCATTTCCAAAACCAGAGAAGGTTCTTAAACCATCCGATATTATTAACGCCCGTAAGGTTGTACGCGAAGTTTACATGGATGAAAAAATTGAAAAGTATATCCTCGATATAGTTTTTGCAACTCGATTCCCTGCGCAGTACAATCTACAGAAGTTTGAGTCGATGATTAATTACGGGGCATCGCCTCGTGCATCAATCAGTTTAGCGCTTGCTTCAAAAGCATACGCTTTTATCAAACGTAGGGGCTATGTAATACCTGAGGACGTTCGTTCGGTTTGTCACGATGTGCTTCGTCATCGTATTGGTTTAACCTATGAGGCGGAAGCCGAAAATATCTCAACCGAGGACATTATTACAGAAATTTTAAATACCGTAGAGGTACCATAGCATGGCTAGGAGTTTCAGGTATATTATCCTGATTATACCATTCTGGATAATTCAATTGTCTACTTACGGGCAGAATTATATAGGTATACATAAGGATGATATAAAAAAACTGACTTCGAAAGAATATAAGGGTTTTATCTTCGAAAAGGAGGTGAAGAATGGTGACAGAAGTTTTATAAAGTTTGTGAACGTTATTGATGAGCAAACGCTTCTGTTCATGCTTAACCAAGAGGGAATTTGCACCTCTGTCTCTAGAATGTACAATACATGGCTTTACGACCAGGTTGTTAAGGAACTAAAGGAGAACTATAAGAAAGTCGGTTCTGATACATGGACTGAGGTGAAGGATGGAAAGGAGTACGAGATAAAACTTAAACATGGTGAATGGTTTATTACGGTAACCACCCGACCAATAACTAAAAAATAGTTAAGTTGTGGAAACATCGGATCTTTTAAAACGAGTTCGAAAAATCGAAATAAAAACGCGAGGCCTATCGCGGCATATTTTTGCAGGTCAATACCACAGCGCCTTTAAGGGTAGAGGTATGGCTTTTAGCGAGGTGCGCGAGTACCGCTATGGCGACGATATAAGAAGCATCGATTGGAACGTTACGGCGCGTTTTAACCAGCCCTACATCAAGGTTTTTGAGGAGGAACGCGAACTAACCGTAATGCTTTTAATTGATGTTAGTGGTTCCGAACATTTTGGCACATCCCTGCAATACAAAAATCAACTTGTAACAGAAATTGCTGCAGTGCTAGCTTTTTCGGCAATTCAGAATAACGATAAAATAGGTGTAATCCTTTTCAGCGATAAAATCGAAAAGTTTATTCCTCCACAAAAAGGTCGTAAGCATATCCTTCGAATTATAAGCGATATGCTTAATTATAAGCCTCAAAGTAAGGAAACCAATATTGCCGAAGCATTAAAATATCTCACTAATGCAATTAAAAAACGCTGTACAGCTTTTGTTATAAGCGATTTTATTGACATGGATAATAACACTCAGCCACGTTTTGCCGATGCGTTAAGCATTGCAAACAATAAGCACGATGTGGTAGGAATAAGGGTTTTTGATAAACGCGAAACAGAACTCCCATCGGTTGGCCTTGTAAAATTCAAGGATGCGGAAAGTGGATTCTACTCTTGGATTGACACATCCGATTCATTGGTTCGCAATAACTATTCAAAATGGTGGTTGCAAGCTTCTGATAGTCTAAAAACCGCTTTCACTAGATCGAAGGTTGACTGGACCTCGATTAGCACTGATGAGGATTACGTAAAACCATTAATTCTCCTTTTTAAACGTAGAGCGTAATGGGAAATAAATTTAAACTGACAATACTAATAATGCTGGGTGCTTTATCCAATGCTTTTTCGCAGTCCAGCAGCATTGCGTCAATTAAGGCTAAAATAGATAAGGATACCATTCTAATTGGCGATCAAATATTCTATACTATAACTGTTAATGGACAAAAAGGGGTTAAGTTCCAGTTTCCGGCTGTAACAGATTCGTTGGGTAATGGTATTGATTTGGTTGGAAAACCCTCTATTGATTCAGTAATAACCGATAGAGATGTAACCATTACATTGCGATATTTAGTAACAGCTTTCGATAGCGGGGAACATGCAATGCCGGTTTTACCCATTGTGGCCTCTCTGAATGGAAATGCTGACAGCCTTTTTGCCACAAGTAGTTCGTTGTTTGTAAAAACACTTCCTAAGGATCCCAATCAGAAAGATATTTTTGATATTAAACCTCCAATTCGAGAACCTATCGTTTTCTCGGAGGTTGCACCGTGGGCAGGATCGGGTTTAGTGCTTGTTGCCTTAATTGTTTTGTTGATTATGTATTTGAAGAAACGCAAACAAAATAAACCTTTTCTAAATCTATTTAAACCAGCTGATCCCCCTCATGTTGTAGCACTTCGTGAGTTGCAACAAATCAGAGACGATAAGCTTTGGACTTCCGATAATCAAAAATATTACTACACAAAACTTGTTGACATTCTGAGGATTTACCTTGAGGGACGGTTCGGAATTAATGCACCAGAACAAACAACTTCGGAGATCTTAAGCGAGGTTAATAAGATTAATTACTCATTCAATGGTTTAAAGGATCAATTACAGGATTTACTATTTACTGCTGATTTGGTGAAATTCGCAAAGCATATTCCTCAAATTTATGAAAATGAACAAAGTTTAAATTTTGCGTTTGACTTTGTGGATAAAACAAAGCCAGAGGAAGAAGTTAAAACGGAATCGTCCGCTAATGATGCTGAACAAAATATTGTGCAGGAAACTATTGACGAACAAAAAAAGTTGAATTAACATGTCGGGACTAGTTTTTGCAAATCCAAAGTTATTATACTTGTTACTGTTAGTTCCCCTGATGGTTGCATGGTACATTTTCCGTCAAAAGGACACTAAGGCAAGTCTTAGAATATCTACACTAAAAGGTTTTAGCAACACCAAACCTACCATTCGTGTTCTCCTTAGGCATATACCTTTTGTATTTAGGGTTATTGCTGTTATTTTGATTATAGTTGCATTAGCCCGTCCTCAATCAACCAATATACAAAAGAATGTTTCGGCTGAGGGTATTGATATAGTGGTATCACTAGACGTTTCGGGAAGTATGTTGGCTCGCGATTTTAAGCCCGATAGGCTTGAGGCCGCAAAGGATCTAGGTATTAAGTTCGTTAGCGGTCGCGAAACTGATAGGATGGGCTTAGTAATTTTTGCAGGTGAAAGTTTTACGCTTTGTCCATTAACTACAGACCATGTTGCCCTAATAAACATGTTTAAGGATATAAGCATGGGAGTTCTTGAGGATGGTACGGCAATAGGATCCGGACTAGCCACTGCAATTAGCCGTTTAAAGGATAGCGATGCAAAAAGTAAGGTTGTAATCCTTTTAACTGATGGGGTAAATAACCGAGGCGAAATAGCACCACTAACCGCCGCCGAAATTGCAAAAAGTTTTGGAATCAGAGTTTACACCATTGGCGTGGGAACGTACGGAACAGCACCATATCCGGTTCAAACTCCATTTGGAACTCAATTCCGCGACATGAAAGTTGAGATTGACGAAGACTTACTTACCAAAATTGCAAACACGACAGGAGGGGAATACTTTAGGGCTGTCAATAATAAAGCATTGGAGGAAGTTTACAATAAAATTGACTTGTTAGAAAAGTCAAAAATTGATGTGACAGAGTATAGTAAAAGAGAAGAGCACTATAGATTGTATGCTTTAGTGGCATTTATTCTTATTGCGATTGAAGTCATTCTTCGCCGCACATTTTTACGTAGTCTGCAATAAATTGATTTGATAAACAGAAATGGCTTATGTTTAGATTTTCAAATCCTGAATATTTATATCTACTTCTAGTTATTCCATTAATACTAGGACTATATTGGTATTCTGTTCGGTTACAAAAGAACAACATTAAACTTTTCGGAAATTTCGAATCTGTTCTTGGACTAATCCCGGGGATCTCATTCAAACGTGGATGGATAAAGATTATAGTTGTTTCCATTGCATTCCTTTTTTTGATTTTAGGGATTGCAGGCCCTCAGTTTGGGGCAAAACTTACGGATGTAAAGCGTAAAGGAATAGAGTTGATTATTGCTCTGGATGTTTCTAACAGTATGCTTGCTGAGGATATTCAACCCAATAGGATAGAACGGGCCAAGCAGTCAATATCACAATTGGTAGATAGATTATCGAACGATAGAATTGGGCTAATAGTTTTTTCTGGTGATGCGTATGTACAACTTCCCGTCACAAACGATTATGCTTCAGCCAAGATGTTTCTTTCATCAATAAATCCCAATATGGTTCCAAAACCTGGAACTGCCATTGGAAGTGCCATTGATTTGGCCGCAAGTTCTTTCAATCCTCAATCCAAAACCAGCAAAGTGATTGTGATAATTTCGGACGGAGAAAATCACGAGGATGACCCAGTTGACGCAGCCAAAAAAGCGGCTGAAAATGGCATAGTTATTCATACTATAGGAATAGGCTCCCCTGATGGTGCTCCAATTCCTGTAGATGCCAATCATAACTATTTAAAGGATGAGAATGGAAATGTGGTAGTTACAAAGTTGGACGAAGAGACACTGTCGAAAATTGCTGTTATTGGCAACGGAAAGTATGTAAGAGCTACTAATACACAACTCGGTTTACTGCCTTTATTCGAAAACATTAACAAGATGCAGCGATCGGAGATCAAGGATAAAGTATACTCCGAGTACAATGAGCAATACCAATATTTAATAGCAATCGCACTATTCCTTATACTAGTTGAATTCGTAACTCTTGAACGAAAAAATAAATGGGTTGCAAATCTAAACCTATTCGGAGACAAGAAAGGGGGTGAACTATGAGAAGATCTATTTTTTTATGTACAGTATTCTCTTTAATCGCTATATCTTCTTTTGCCCAGAACGAACGCAAAGCAATTCGTAAAGGAAATAAGGCCTTTGAGGACAATGACTACATTGAGTCGGAAGTGCAATACCGTAAAGCATTGGAATCGAACATGCATTCATTTAAAGGTAAATTCAACCTTTCCGATGCACTCTACAAGCAGGAAAAATATGATGAATCACTTAAAACTTCCGAGGAAATAAATCAATCGGGTTTATCGAATGCTCAAAAAGCAATGATATTCCATAACAAGGGAAATGCATTGTATAAACAGCAAAAATATCAGGAAAGTATCAATGCGTATAAGAATGCATTAAAACTCAATCCTAACGATAACGAAACAAAGTATAACTTATCGGAAGCGAAACGAATGCTAAAGCAACAACAGCAGCAACAAAATAAAGATAAACAGAATAAGGATAATAAAGATAACAAGGACAATAAAGACAATAAGGATCAAAACAAAGATCAGGATAAAGACAAAAACAAGGACGATAATAAAGACAAGCAGGATCAGAACAAAGATCAAAATAAGGATCAAAAGGATAAAAATCAGCAGCAACAGGATCAGCAACCTAAAATATCAAAGGAGGATGCAGAGCGAATGCTTCAGGCTATCCAGAATAACGAGAAAGATATTCAGGATAGAATGAAACAAGAAAAAGCAAAAGCCGCAAAAGTTCGTGTTATTAAGAATTGGTAAGTAAGTAGAATGTTATGATACGGAAATTACTCATAATTGCTCTTGTTCTAATTTCGAGCATCACAAATGCTCAAAATGTAACAATAGAAGCGTATGCACCAACGGTGGTTGAACTAGGTGAACAATTCAGGTTAACCTATACCTTGAATTCACGACCCTCCGCATTTAACCCTCCTTCAATTACAAACTTCGACGTTGTTGCAGGCCCAAGCACATCGAGTAGCACAAGCATAGAGATGATCAATGGGAAAGTTACCCAAAATCAATCCTACACTTACACCTATATATTAGAAGCCACAAAAGAAGGTAAATACAGCATAGATCCAGCCGAAGCCACAATAGGTAGCGAAAAGGTTAAATCCAATGCACTTACCATTGAGGTTTTAAAGTCATCAGGTAACAGCAAGAGCAACCAGCAGGATTCTCAACAACGTCAATCCGCTACTACTTCCGATAATTTGCCGAATGATGACCTTTTTGTTGCTGTTGATGTCAATAAAAAAGCAGCATACGTTGGTGAGCCAATTGAGGCCACTATTAAAATTTACACAAGAGTAGGCATTGCAGGATTTGAAGATGCAAAGTTCCCAACATTCGATGGTTTTTGGAGTCAGCAAATAGAGACCGATCCTAA
Organism: Tenuifilaceae bacterium CYCD; assembly: GCA_036322835.1. Taxonomy (NCBI): domain Bacteria; kingdom Pseudomonadati; phylum Bacteroidota; class Bacteroidia; order Bacteroidales; family Tenuifilaceae; species Tenuifilaceae bacterium CYCD. The sequence goes on from AP027304.1 coordinate 3,212,611, forward strand.
TATCCAGTTTCAAAGAACCAATATTAATGGTAAAATATATAACATGGGAGTAATTCGGAAGTATTTACTTTTCCCACAAAAAAAAGATAGACTCGAAATCCCCCCATTCGAACTTGTTGTTGTATATCAAGGAAGATCAACACGCTCACAGTCAATTTTTGATGAATTTTTTGGAGGAGTTGAGAATTACAGAAAACGGCTACTAAGCAAACCCATATCAATAAACATAAAGGAACTTCCTGCTGATGCTCCAGAATCCTTTATAGGTGCTGTTGGAACCTATAAACTTGATGCAAGCCTCGATAAGTCTAAACTCAAAACAAATGAGGCTGTAACTGTAAGAGTTAAAGTTTGCGGAAGCGGAAATATTAAACTTATAGGAACTCCAAAAGTTGAATTTCCAACTGGATTTGAACTTTTTGACCCTAAGGTTAACGATAACGTAAACACAACCACTAGCAATACATCAGGTACAAAAACATATGAGTTTATAGCAATTCCTCGTTCTGCAGGAAACTTTGAAATTCCCGCTGTTGAATTCACATACTTCGATCTAAGCAAAAATGCATACGTGACACTTCATACCAAATCAATGCCACTTGAGGTGATTGCTGATTCCTCTTCAACAGGAGTAATGATAACGGGTTACAGCAAGGAAGATGTAAAATTTATTGGAAAAGATATTCGATTTATCAAAACTAGTCATTCCAAACTAAAACCAATGAATGCATTTATGGTGAGTTCTGGAACCTATATTTTTGTTTATATTTTGCTGGTAATTGTTTTTCTGATTTTCTGGTATTTATATAGTAAACATAGAGAACAGATGTCGGACTTGAGTATCGTAAGAACTAAAAAGGCCAATAAGATTGCTCTAAAACGTTTGAAGGATGCTAGTACGATGCTAAATCAGGATAATAGTGAGAAATTTTATGAAGAAATTCATAAAGCACTTTGGGGATATACTTCCGACAAACTCAATATTCCTGTAGCAAATCTCACTTCTGATAGAGTGAAAGAGGAATTAATCAAAAAAAAGATAGAAAGTGCTAATATAGATGAATTTATAAGAATTATCGATATTTGCGAATACGCCAGATTCGCACCAAATAAAGAACATTCGCAGATGAATGCCTTATATCAGAGCACATACGATCTTATTTCTAAGTTCGAACAGTCGTTAGGAAAAGTTAAGTCTAATCTTTGGTAAAATATATCAACCATGATTAAAAGTATTGCATTAACATTTACACTGATTGGGGCTACACTAAGTTCAATACTAGCACAAACTCCTTCAATGTTGATAGAAAAGGCCGATAAACTTTATACTGAGGGAAAATACCAGGAGGCCATAAGTAACTATGAAGCAATTATTGGACAAGGCTTACAAAATGCTGAATTATACTACAATTTGGGGAATGCGTATTTTAAAACTAAAAATATTCCCGCAGCCATTCTGAACTACGAAAAGGCATATTCGCTAAATCCTGAAGATGAAGATATCCGCTTTAACCTTGATTTAGCGCGTACATATACATTAGATAAAATTGAGGCTGTTCCAGATTTTTTCTTAGTTTCTTTTATTAGGAATATCCGAAATTGGTTTGGTACAAATACATGGGCATATATTGCCATTATCTCGTTTGCGTTAATTCTTGCATTAGTTTTGTTTTTCTGGTTCTCTAGTAGTTTCGAAATTCGTCGTTATGCGTTCTCTGTTTCGATATTATTGGCATTGATATTTGTCGTATCACTTTCATTTAGCATCAGTCAAAAAAATCAGATCGCAAAGCATAATCAAGCCATTATTTTTGCTCCGGTAGTATCAGCAAAAAGTTCACCCGACGATTCGGGAAAAGATTTGTTTATTCTCCATGCGGGTACAAAAGTGGAAATTGGCCGTATTGTGGGAGATTGGTGCGAGGTTAAAATTGCCGATGGTAATAAGGGCTGGATACAAAAAGTATCATTTCAAAAAATATAAATTCAAGGTCTCGTTTCAATCGAGACCTTTTTTGTTAAACAAAATATGGTTTATCCTGTTACTATGATATAATTTAAATCATATAGCTATGAAATACTTAACAATTGCTCTAGCGTTAACACTTTCATTCAGTGCTTTTTCACAGGTTAAAACCTTCTACGATTATACAGTAAAGGATATTGATGGAAACGACTATAAACTATCTCAACTCAAAGGGAAAAAAGTAATGGTTGTGAATGTAGCCTCAAAGTGTGGTTTTACCCCACAGTACGAGGATCTGCAGGCTCTGTATGAGAAGTATAGGGATCGTAACTTTGTTATAATTGGGTTCCCGGCTAATAATTTTCTTAAGCAAGAACCAGGAACCAATGCTCAAATCAAGGAGTTTTGCACCTCGAAGTTTGGCGTGACCTTTCCCATGATGGAGAAAATATCGGTGAAAGGATCGGATATGCATCCTCTATACATTTGGTTAACAAAAAAATCGGAAAACGGTGTTATAGATAGTGATGTAAAATGGAACTTTCAGAAGTACTTGATTGATGAGAATGGAAAATTAGTAGATTTTATAGCTCCTCGCGAGAAACCAAATTCCGAAAAAGTCATTAAGTGGATTGAAGGGAAATAAATGATTAGATCACAAATGACACAGGTTTTACAGATTGTCACAAATATAAATCTGTTTAATTTGTGTCATCTGTGTTCTATTAGTCTTACTTCTTCAGCCTATCCTTTTCGCCATTATACTTACCATTTGCTAATTCTACGGTCATCAGGAATCCTAATTGGGCAACTTTTTCTACTAATTCGCTATTTATTGTTTCTGCCTTATCCAAATTTTGATGCAAATACCTATAACCATTAGTTGTATTAAAATACAATGTGGGTATTCCTGCGCTGTAGAATGCTTCAGCATCGGCCCCTCCTCCTCCAAAAGATTTTTTGGAAAGTAACTTTGTATATTTTTTATCGAAACGTTTTGCCTTTGTCCATAATTTTGGATAACTCAACCTACCTCCAATAGAAATGCTATCGCCTTGACCAACGCAATCAAAATTCATCATTGCAACAACTTTGGATAAATCAACGGGCGAGTTCGCTACAAAGTATTTAGATCCTTTCAATCCCGATTCTTCCGATGAAAAGGCAACAATAAGTATTGATCGTTTAGGTTTTACTTCAGATTTTTTTATTGCTTCCGCAATAGCAATCAGAGTTGCCACACCAGAGGCATTATCGTTGGCTCCTGGGAAAAATAAACTTTCAGTTTGGTAGCCCACGTGATCCAAGTGTGCCCCAATTATCACATATTCGTCCTTTAATTTTGGATCAACCCCTTCGATATAACCAACCACGTTGGCAGTAGGTTTCTCTGCAATATAATCAGTTTTGACATTAATCATCAAACTTCTTCCGGTATAAATCGACTGAGGCGTTCTGCTGTCAACTATTAAATAGTACAGTTCATCGGGCTTATGAGGTAACCCTAAAAACAACGAATCAGACACGTTCAATCCAACCTGTAACATAGGAAAATCGGATAAGTGAGGTGTGTTGCCACAAGCAATACTCCCGTATATCATGGTTTTAGGAAATATTTGGGGGTCAGCAATAAAAATGATTGCGCTAGCGCCAAGTTGTTGGGCTATTCTGGCTTTTGCTCTAGGGGATATATCGCCCCAACTTCCATTTTTAGAAACCCAGGGTGGTGCCGATTTGTAAACCATAACAATTTTATCTTTAACATCAACGTTGCTATAATCGCTGTATTCATCTGTTCTCATCCCAAAACCAGCAAAAACTACTTCGGCTTTAACTGTGCCCGAACCAGTAAAGCCTCTACAAATAAAATCCTGTCCAAGGTTGAAACGATGGAATGACCTTTTATCAGCACTCAATAGCAGCAATTGTGCCTCGTTAATTATGTTAACTTCATCGTTGAAGTAATGCAGCATACTCTGTTGACCAATCGGTTTGAGTCCTGCATTTTTTATGCGGGTACCAAAATACCGAGCAGCCTGATCGTATTCTGCAGTTCCGGGTAAGCGTCCTTTAAAACGACTCGACGATAAGTAGCCAATAGTCTGTATTATATCCTCAGAGTTAATTGAGTTTAAACCAACCTCAATTGGTTCTTGAGAATATAGAATGAATGGATTTGAACATATAAGAAATATGGCTGATACAGCAATTCTCTTTGAAATTTTCATAAATCGTAAATTATACGCTAAAAATAGAAATTCTAATTGTAATGCTTAGTTAAACAAAGTATTTTTGTAAAAACGATATATTCTATGGCCAATATTATCAATAATCCTGAGTTATACTCCTACGTGGTTCTTCCTATACTCATATTTTTTGCACGAATTTGTGATGTAACAATAGGAACTCTCAGAATCATTTTTGTATCGAAAGGGCAGAAGAATATTGCCCCATTCCTTGGATTCTTCGAGGTATTTATATGGATTGTTGCTATCAGCCAAATTATGAAAGGCGCAAGTAATATTTATTGCTACTTAGGATATGCTGGTGGTTTTGCAACCGGAAATTATGTTGGTATGCTAGTAGAAGAACGATTGGCTGTAGGAAACCTCTTGGTGCGTGTTATAACATCAAAACAAGGGTCAGCACTGGTAAAGCTCCTTGCCTCAAAGGGATTCGGTGCAACCTCGTTTAGCGCCGAGGGTTCAATGGGAAATGTTAATATTGTATACTCCGTGGTGAATAGAAAGAACATGGGAGAGATTCAAAAAATATTAAATGAGTTCGATCCCAAACTGTTTTATACCCTTGAAGATATCAGAAAGGTAAATGCAGGTATTTTCCCCGTAAAAATGGAGTCCTCGTTACCACCAATGATGCGATGGCGAAAGGGAAAATAGATACGACTATCTTACGTAGTGAGGCATTTCCGCAGGTAATTCTATGGAAAACTCAACCATGCCTGCAACAATACCATCCTGAAGCCAAGGCGTTTGATAAATGAGTTTCTTAATACCATTTTTATCAATAGTATAGGTATTTGACTCATTATTACTCATTAAACGGTGAATTATATCTACGGATCGTTGGCCGTGGCAGTCAAATAAACTTTTTCCGATTAAATCATTACCACCCCATTTCTCAAAGGTTCGTTGCGATTTCTCGTTCATATAAAGTATTATACCATCTCTATTGCAAACAGTAATTGCACAATTTAACCCTTTAGCCCAATCTGGAACGTTATTCATAGTTTTATTTTTTACAAATCTAATAATACCTAATGTCTATTTATTCGTATTTACTAAAATTTTCCATTTTCCAAGCAGTGTCAATTTAGCAAGGTCTATTTTTCATATATTGCAAAGTCTCAAAACCAAGTTGCAAAATGAAAGCAAAAATAGTAAAATCATCACGTACACCCATTTATCGTGATGCCGGATTTTTTTTGGGTGATATTCCAACCATGAAAAAAGCGTTTAGTGACGAAGTATCACATCCTCTAGACCCAGAACTTTACATTTATTCTAGATATAGAAATCCAACCGTTGTTGCTGCAGAGGAGTATTACTGCGAGATTGAGGGCTGTAGTTGGTCATTACTTTCACAATCAGGAATGGCGGCTATAGATATCGCGTTATCAGTATTTCAGAAAAAAAATCAACCCAACAAATGGGCTTTTTTTACCGAGATTTATGGCGGTACAAACTCATTTATTGATAAAGTATTAGTTGCACGAAGGGAAATAGAGGCTTTACGGTTTGCCCCTGATGGAAATTCATATTCCATGGAGGTGTTTGAGGATTTCATGATGAAAAATAAGCCGCAGGTTGTTTTTTTTGAAATCATATCTAATCCAATGCTTTTGGTTGCCGATGCTATTGAAATAACTAGAATTGCAAAAAAGCATGGTGCTGCTGTTGTTGTAGACAATACGTTTGCAACTCCATACCTATTTAAGCCGCTTGATTTTGGTGCCGATTTGGTTATCCATAGCGCTACCAAATACCTTGCTGGACACGGGAATTTATCTGCAGGTATTGTATCGGGAAATGATATGAAACTGGCGGCAGAGGCCATTGAGTACCGTAAGTGGGTAGGACATATGATTTCTCCGGACGAAGCATATAGGCTTCACGATATGCTTAAATCATTCGAAATTAGGATTAAGCAGCACTTTGACAATGCCTTTACCGTTGCAAATTTTTTAAATGATCATCCTAAAATTGAATCGGTATGTTATCCTGGCTTGAGTGTCCATCCAACACATTCAATATCGAAAAAACTATTTGGCGATAAGGGTTTTGGAGGTATAGTTACTTTTGATATTAAAGGAGATAATTTTGCTGAAAAACAAAAGAAGTGTAACAATTTTATTAATGCTGTTAGTGAAAAAATTACACTTATACCCACTCTTGGTGATGCCGATACTATTTTAATGCCCGTAGAACCAGTATGGGGTGATAGATATCCATTCCCAGGTATGGTAAGGCTTTCCATTGGGATAGAAAATAGTTACAAAATAATTGATGCTTTGAGTAAGGGATTAGATTCAATTTGATTTTTGTTATTTTTGTAACATTAATTTTATGTTAATTTTTATCATTTGTTATAATAATAGCAAACATATAAATTATTGACATTTATTATTTTAAATAACAAATGGAAAAAAGTTAGTAATGGTATGGCAATAAATATTAACAAAAGTCATAAATTTATATTTTGCCAAAAAATATATTTGCCTTTCAAGTGAAAATCTTTTTTACAGAAAAATAAATAGTTAAGTAATTAATAAATAATACACTAATTAATATTGTTTGGAGGAATTACCATGCAGAATAAACTTCAAGAGCTAACCGACAAAATCTACCGCGAAGGTCTTGAAAAAGGGCAGGAGGAGGCCAACCAAATTATTGGTAAAGCTAAAGAAGATGCATCAAAAATATTGAGTGATGCAAAATCTCAAGCAGAACAAATAATTGCCGCAGCCCACAAGGAAGCCAACGATTACAGGAAAAATGTGGAAACCGAAATCAACCTATCGGCAAAGCAGGTTATGGGTGGATTGAAACAGGAAATCACATCGTTGATTGAGGCTAAACTATTTGAAGCACCAACAATTGATGCTTTAAAAGATGCCGATTTCGTTAAAAAGATAATTGAAACAACAGTTAACAACTGGGATCCAAATTCTCCAGAAAAAGTATCGCTAAAGGTACTTGTTCCTGCTGAAATGGAAAAATCCATCAACGACCACTTCATCAATAAAACTCATGCTAAACTAAATGCGAGCGTTGAGTTTGCTGCTGATAAGGCTATCAAGTATGGTTTCAAAATCGGTCCAAAGGACGGTAGTTACATTATTAGTTTCACCGAATCCGATTTTGAATCGCTTTTCAAAGACTACATGCGTCCAAAGATTGTAACATTGCTTTTTGGAGGAAAGTAGCATGATGCGCAACTACTATTATTTGGTAGCCAGTCTTCCTGAACTTTTAATGGATCAGGAACGAAAGGATTTTAGCGTAAATGCACTCAAAGCCGAAGTTAAGGATAACATCCATCCTCAAGATTTTCAACTAGTAGAATTTCTACATCTACCCTACGATAACGACAACTTCCTAAACCAGATCTTATCACGTGGTTTCGAATTCAACGATTTAGGAGGTATTGATAAATCAGTATTCGATGAAATTGACGAAAACATTGCTCAACTTCCTGAATACATGCAGGATTTTTACTATCAGTATACTGGTGAGCAACGAAATCCAGAGGAAGATATCGAAAATGTAGAGGAAGAAGAGAAGGATTATAATGCCATTGTAAAACATCCTGAAACAATATTTCAGGAGAAGTTTTTTGATTTGGCCGTAAATCATAAAAACCAGTTCTTACGTCAGTGGTTTGTCTTTATCAGGGACTTCAATAATGTTCTTGCAGCAGTCAATTGCCGTCGTTTAGGTGCTGATCCAGCAAAGCATCTTGTTGGGAACTATCCTTTAATTGAGGCTTTAACAAAGAGCCATGCTTCGGATTTTGGTTTGAAGAAAGAGATAGAATACGTTGATAAAATTATTCAGATATCTGAAGTTCAGGATGTTTTTGAGCGTGAGCGAAGATTAGATTTATTGAAGTGGGATATGGCTACCGAACTTACTACATGGGACTACTTCAATATCAACTTTATACTGGCTTTTTTCATTAAGGCAAGTATTATTAATCGTTGGTTAAAGTTGGATGCTAAAATAGGTGAGGGTTTGTTCAAACACCTATTTGAGGATTTAAAGGCAACCTATAATGTTGCCAACAACTTGCAATCATAATGGTTTTTAAATTAAAACAAGTAAAATAATAGGATACGAATGAAAACTAAAGGTAAAGTAACCGGTATTATTGCCAACCTTGTGATTGTAGAGGTTGATGGCCCGGTTGCCCAGAATGAGATATGCTATATCAACCTTTCTGGAGTAAACCTAATGGCCGAGGTTATTAAAGTCATTGGTAAATTCGCTTACGTACAGGTTTTTGAGAGTACCCGTGGTCTGAGAGTAGGAAACCCTGTTGAATTTCAAGGGCACATGCTCGAAGTAACACTTGGGCCCGGACTGCTTTCGAAAAACTATGATGGTTTACAGCATGACTTGGCCAAAATGAATGGTATATTTCTACAACGTGGCGATTATACCGATGCTTTGGATATTGATTCAACCTGGGAATTTACTCCAATTGTTACACCCGGAACTCAAGTAACAGCTGCTGATTGGCTTGGAGAAGTTCCTGAAAATTGGGTAAACCATAAAATCATGGTTCCATTCACTTTAACAGATAAATACACTGTTAAGTCAATTGTTTCGAAAGGAACATATAAACTTACCGATACTATAGCAGTATTAACAAATGCTAAAGGGGAGGATGTAAATGTAACCATGATGCAGAAGTGGCCTGTAAAAAGGGCAATCACTGCGTATAGGGAAAAACCCCGTCCTTTCAAAATTATGGAGACCGGCGTTAGGGTTATCGATACGCTTAATCCAATTGCAGAGGGAGGTACTGGCTTTATTCCTGGACCTTTTGGATGCGGGAAAACCGTACTTCAGCATGCTCTTGCAAAACAAGCGGAAGCCGACATGATTATTATGGCAGCATGTGGAGAGCGTGCAAACGAGGTGGTTGAGATTTTTGCTGAGTTTCCTCATCTTGAGGATCCAAGAACTGGACGTAAGTTAATGGAACGTACAACCATTATCTGTAACACATCAAATATGCCAGTTGCTGCACGTGAAGCATCAGTTTATACGGCGATGACCATTGGTGAGTACTACCGATCGATGGGGTTGAAAGTGCTTCTTTTGGCTGACTCTACATCACGTTGGGCTCAAGCACTTCGTGAAATGAGTAACCGTCTGGAAGAGTTACCTGGTCCTGATGCATTCCCAATGGACTTACCCGCAATTATTGCAAACTTCTATGCTCGTGCGGGAATGGTTTACCTTAATAACGGAAGTACAGGCTCAGTAACTTTCATTGGTACTGTATCTCCTGCTGGTGGTAACCTAAAAGAACCCGTAACAGAATCGACAAAGAAAGCTGCTCGTTGTTTCTACGCTCTATCTCAGCAACGTGCCGATAGCAAACGCTATCCTGCAATCGACTCAATGGACAGCTACTCTAAGTATTTGGAATATCCTGAAATTCAAGAATATCTAAATAAAAATATAAGCCCTAACTGGGTTAATCTTGTACTTAAGTCAAAAAACATTGTACAAAGAGGAAAAGAGGCTTACGAACAAATAAACATTCTTGGAGATGATGGAGTTCCTCTAGATTATCATGATAGATTCTGGAAGGCTGAAATCATCGACTTTGTGATTTTGCAGCAGGATGCTTTTGATAAAATCGATTCAAATACTCCATTACAACGCCAACGATATATGCTTGAGAAAGTTATGGAGATTGCAGATATGAACTTTAAATTCGATGGTTTTGAACAATGTTCATTATACTACAAGCGCATAATTAATGCACTTAAACAAATGAACTATTCATCATTCCAAAGTGAAGAGTTCTATAATTACGAGAAAGAACTACACACAATCCTTAACGAAAGGAGAGCTGCATAATGGAGACAAAAGCATTTCAAAGAATATACACCCAATTAATGGGTATTACCAAGGCAACAGTTACTCTTAAAGCACAAGGTATTGCTAACGAGGAACTCGCAATGGTTCATGGTCGCTTAGCTCAGGTCGTTAAAATATTCGGCGATATGGTTACCCTTCAGGTTTTCAGTGGAACTGAGGGTATTCCAACAAACGCAGAGGTTGTATTCTATGGCGAACCCCCAAAGTTAAAAGTAGGCGATGATTTGGCTGGTCGTTTCTTCGATGCATACGGTCGTCCTCTTTTTGGTGCTACTGAAATAGATGGTGAGCCACGTGAAATTGGCGGACCTTCGGTAAATCCTCTAAAACGTGAGCAACCATCGGAACTTATTGCCACTGGTATAGCAGGTATCGACCTTAATAATACACTGGTTACTGGTCAGAAAATTCCTTTCTTTGCCGACCCAGATCAACCGTTCAACCAAGTTATGGCAATGGTTGCGTTACGTGCTCAGGCCGATAAGATTATTCTTGGTGGTATGGGACTTTCCAACGACGACTTCCTGTTTTTCAAGAACGTGTTTGAGAATGCAGGAGCGTTGGATCGTATTATTAGTTTCGTGAACACTACCGAGCAGCCTCCAGTTGAGCGTTTGCTTGTTCCCGATATGGCCTTAACCGCTGCTGAATACTTTGCAGTTCAGAAAAATGAAAAGGTACTTGTTCTTCTTACTGATATGACCCTTTATGCTGATGCATTGAGTATTGTATCGAATCGTATGGACCAAATTCCTTCTAAGGATTCAATGCCTGGTTCACTATACTCTGATTTGGCTAAAATTTACGAAAAAGCCGTTCAGTTCCCTGATGGTGGTTCAATTACCATTATTGCTGTGACAACCTTATCGGGTGGTGATATTACCCACGCTATTCCAGATAATACTGGTTATATCACAGAAGGTCAGTTATTCTTACGTACCGATAGCGATACAGGAAAGGTTATTGTTGACCCATTCCGAAGCCTATCGCGTTTGAAACAGCTTGTAATTGGTAAGAAGACCCGTGAGGACCATCCACAGGTTATGAATGCTGCGGTTCGTCTTTACGCCGATGCTGCTAACGCAAAAACCAAACTTGAGAACGGTTTCGACTTGACAGAGTACGATGAGCGTGCACTTAAGTTTGCTCACGACTATTCATTAAAACTGCTGGCAATTGACATCAACATTGAGGTTGATACCATGCTCGATACAGCATGGCAACTGTTTGCCAAGTATTTCTCAAAAACCGAGGTTGCAATTAAGAATGAGTTAGTTCAAAAGTACTGGCCTAACTAGTTCTTAACCAATAAAAACTGATAAAAATGGCAATTAAGTTTCAGTTCAATAAAACCTCACTTAACGACCTGAATAAGCAGCTCAAGGTACGCCTTCGTGCTTTGCCCACTCTGAAAAATAAGGAGTCCGCATTGCGCATGGAGGTTAAACGAGCAAAGAATAGGGTTCAAGAACTAGATGATGCACTAACCTCAAAAATCAAAAGTTATGAGTATATGGTTAGTTTATGGGGAGAATTCGAACGCAATCTAGTTATTATTGAAGACGTTGAGTTGAGTAGAATCAAAATTGCTGGGGTTAAAATACCTATTCTAAAAGAGGTTCGGTTTAAGGTTAAAGAGTATAGCATTTTTTCACGTCCATTCTGGTATACTGAGGGGGTGAAAATCTTGCAAGAGATGGCTTCGATAGGCATTGAACGTGATTTCTACTATGAGAAAATGCGATTGCTCGATTATGCCCGAAAAAAAACTACCCAAAAGGTAAACCTCTACGAAAAGGTTCAAATTCCAGGCTATGATAACGCTATTCGTAAGATTAAACGATTCCTTGAAGATGAGGAAAATCTTTCGAAATCGGCTATGAAAATCGTGAAAAAACGTTACGAAAACGCGGAGGTTGAGTCATGATTGTACCAATGATCAAATATTCATTTCTTGTGTACCACAAGCAATACGAAGAATTTCTGGATGAAATCAGGAACATTGGCGTGGTGCACATAATTGAGAAACCATTTGAGGAAACCCAAACGCTAAAAGCCAACAAAAGCCTTCTTAACGAGTATTCGAGCACGATTAGTTTGCTGAAGAAACGACTCAAAAATCAAAACTCTGTAACAGAGTCTGCAGATACAGATGATTTGAGTTATGACGGATTTGCATTGCTCGATCAATTCAAAAACTATCAGCAAAGGCTCGAGTACAATAACCAAAAGTTAACCGCATTAAAAAAAGAACTAAATGCAGTAGAACCTTGGGGCGATTACGATTTACACAGGATAGAGTCCTTATCAAGGAATAATCTAAGTTTTAGATTCTTTGTTGCTTCAAAGCAGAAATTTAAGTCCGAATGGGAGAATCAATATCCAATAGAGGTTATTAGCGAAACAGGTACGTCTGTTTACTTTGTTTTGGTTCAGGCCAATAAGGAAAACTATGAGATTGAAGCCGATGAGATTAAAATTCCTAAAGTTTCTCTTGCGCAACTAAAGAGTGAATACGATTTCTTCATTAACGATAATATTAAGGTTAATAAGGGACTGGATGATCTTGCTTCTCAGATAAATGTATTCGAAAAGGCAAAAAATGATCTTTTCGGAGATATTTCCTACGAAAGAGTTAAACTTAGTACCCAAAAGGAAGCCGATGAGCGAGTAATGTTGCTTGAAGGATGGATTCCTGAAGAAAATTCTACGTCAGTTTCTGATTATTGCGACAAAATAAGAGTACTGTACATATCAAGTAAGCCGGAAGAGTCGGATAAAGTTCCTATATTGCTGAAGAATAACAAGTTTGCAAAGTTATTTGAACCGATCGGCAAACTTTACTCTTTACCAACTTACGCCGAAATTGACCTTACAGCGTTTTTGGCACCCTTCTTTATGATTTTCTTTGGCTTCTGCCTTGGCGATGCTGGTTACGGCTTAACCATTCTTGCATTGGTAACATACTATAAAATGTTTAAGGCTAAAGCAGAAATCAAACCTATATTAACATTAGTTCAGTATTTAGGTGCTGCAACCATTTTAATGGGTTTAGTTTCAGGAACAGTGTTCGGAGTCAATTTACTTGATACAGGGTACTTACTCAATAATGAATCATTAAAGTTCCTTGCTAGTAGCAATGTACCTCAGGATATTATTTCCAAGATATCGGGCATTGTTGGCCAACATTATGCTACAAGAGACCAATACTTTGCAGCAATAACTGGTGCTATTGGAGCCGATGACTTAAATGAGTATAGATCGGAATTTATGCGAAGTGCATTCTCCGATTATTCAATATTGAATTCATTTAGGCATCTAATCCTTGATTCTCAGAATATGTTCAATTTGGCACTAGTATTTGGTATGTTCCAAATATTGTTCGGAATGGGTATGAAAGCTGCCAATATGATTAAGCAGAAAAGTTTCGTCTTCTCCATTTCAACCATATCATGGATGATACTAATAATTGGTCTAATCGTATTGCAAGGAGGTGCTGCTGCTGGATATTTCACAAAAGAATCTGTTACAATGCCAACATACATACTTCTTGGTGTTTCTGGTATTGGAATACTATTCTTTAACGATCCATCTGCAAATATTTTTATAAGTTTTGCTAAAGGATTGTATGATATCTACGGAATGGCTACTGGTATTTTTGGTGACTTACTTTCGTACATTCGATTATTTGCATTAGGAACATCAGGAGCTATTTTAGGGTTCGTAATCAATCAAATAGCAGTTCAATTCTTATCTATTCATTATGCAGGCCCTATTCTATTTGTAATATTTTTAATAATTGGGCACACATTGGTGCTTTTACTATCAGTATTAGGCGCATTTGTTCACCCATTGCGTTTAACATTTGTTGAGTTTTACAAAAACTCTGGCTTTGCTGGAGGAGGAAAAGCTTATAAACCATTTACTAATTAATAATAACTAATCAATAAGGAGAATTTTATATGGAAAACGTTGCAGTAATTCTATCCTACACTGGATTGGTGCTTATGGTGCTTCTTACAGGTATAGGAAGTTCAGTTGGAACAGTTATGGGCGGTAACGCAACTGTTGGTGCGATGAAGAAAAAGGACGATGCTTTTGGTAGTTATATGCTTCTAAGTGCTCTTCCTGGAACACAAGGTCTTTATGGTTTTGGTGGTTTCTTCATCATTAACAGTAAAGGAATTATTAATGCTAGCATGAGTATGACCCAAGCTTTAGCAATTTTAGCCGCGGGGTTAATCCTTGGTATTGTAGGTTTAATATCTGCAATTCGTCAGGGACAGGTTTGCGCTAACGGTATCAACGCTATTGGTAATGGCCACGATGTATTTGGTAATACTATGATTCTTGCTGTATTCCCAGAGCTTTACGCTATTATCGCTTTTGCAACTACCTTTATCATCAGTCAATCGTTGTAATTGCTTGTCAAATAAGTAAAAAGCCGACTTAATGTCGGCTTTTTTTGTTATCGTTCTTGTACCAGAAGAAGTAACTTCGTTGCTTCTGCTTTTCCTGCCTTGTTCGGGCCACATAGACCTTTTCTCCAGTATAAGGGTCAACCCCTGTGTAGTATATAGTTGAAGACAAAGTCATTGGAGTTGGCGTAAAATCCTGCACCTGCTCCAACTTAAAGTTTAAACGTTTAGTTTCATCGGCAAGGTTCTGCATATCCTGCTCGGTGCTTGTAGGATGGCTTGAGATAAAATAGGGTATAAGTTGCTGATTTAATGAGAATTTATGGTTAATGTCGTCAAACTTTTGTTTAAGTAAGTGGAAGAGTTTAAACGATGGTTTGCGCATCATTTTCAGCACCCTATCCGATGTGTGCTCAGGCGCAACCTTCAGCCTGCCCGAAACGTGGTATCTGCATAGATTCTCGAAGTATTCCTGCTCAGCCTTGCTTTGCTTATCGATGAATAAATCGTAGCGTACGCCGCTACCTATAAACGCCTTCTTAATTCCGTTAATCTTCCTTACCTTGCTGTAGAGTTGATTTATCGATTCGTGACTGGAATTTAGATTATTGCAGATACTCGGGAATATGCACGATTGACGCTTACATTTCTCGCATATACTTAGGTCTTTTCCTTGCATCCTATACATATTGGCCGATGGACCGCCAATATCACTCAAATAACCCTTAAATCCTGGTAGTTTCTTGATTTTCTCAATCTCATCCAGAATCGATTTCTCGGAGCGCGATGAAATAAATCGACCCTGATGAGCCGAAATGGTACAAAAGCTGCATCCTCCAAAGCATCCGCGGTGGATATTCACCGAGAATTTAATCATCTCCCAAGCAGGAATTACTTTATCCTTATAGCGTGGGTGAGGCAAATGAGTGTAGGGTAAATCGTACCAACTATCAATTTCGTTGGTGCCAGGAAGGGGATAAGGTGGGTTAACAACTACGCACTTATCGTTTACAGGTTCTACAAGGCACTTAGCGTTCATCCGGTTCGATTCCGACTCAATTAGCTTAAAATTCTCGCCAAACTTCAACTTATCCTTTAGGCATTCCTCGTAGGAGTGAAGGTTGATGGTGTTTTTGGACTTGCTGTACTTTTCCACATTTGAATCAACATAGCCAATCTGTGGAATATCTCTGAGTTGGTAAATACCTTCACCTCTTGCTATTCGTTGAGCAATCTCCACAATTGGCTTTTCGCCCATACCGTAAACTAGTATATCAGCCTCACTATCAATTAGTATTGATGGTCTTAAAGAGTTGCTCCAGTAGTCGTAATGCGTGAATCTCCTGAGCGAAGACTCTATTCCTCCGATCAAAAGAGGTGTGTTCGGATATAATTTTTTAATAATATTGGAGTACACCTTTACTGCGTAGTCGGGCCTATAGCCCGAAACTCCACCTGGTGTGTAAGCATCATCGCTACGTAGACGTATATTGGCCGTATAGTGGTTCACCATTGAGTCCATGCATCCCGATGATACAGCAAAGAATAGGCGCGGTTCTCCAAGTTTTTTAAAATCGCGTAAATCGTCGCGCCAGTTGGGTTGAGGAACAATAGCAACTTTAAATCCAGCGTTTTCCAATACCCTACCAATAACAGCAGCGCCAAACGAAGGATGGTCAACATAGGCATCGCCTGTAAATAGGATAATATCGGCCTGTTCCCAACCAAGAGCCCTCATCTCCTTGATTGTGGTTGGCAGAAACTTACTATTACTCCTCGCTGTATTATTCACGTTTTATCTTTTTACTCTTTAAATAACAAACTACTATCGCCATAGCTCAAAAAACGGAAGTTGTTTTCCATTGCGTATTTGTACACTTTCTTCCAGTCGTTGCCAATTAGAGCCGATACTAGCAGCAATAATGTAGATTTGGGTTGATGAAAGTTAGTGATAAGCGCATCGGCAGTCATAATCTCATAACCTGGCATAATCATTATTTGGGTCGATGCCGATACAACATTCATATTTGTCTCGTTTAAATGCTTTAAAAGGGCTTTAAACGATTCCTTTAAGGGCAATTTGGGTAAATTGTATGGTTCCCACTGCGAAATAAAAAAAGGAGCCTCCAATTGGCCATTATGGGCTTTTACTCCAAGCCAGTATAAACTTTCCAATGTCCTAAGGGTTGTTGTCCCCACTACAAACAGTTTACCCTCAGTATTTACAATGCTCTCAATAAATTTTTTTCCCACAAAGAAGTGTTCAGTGTGCATCTCGTGTTCAGCAACACTCTCTGCCTTTACAGGCTTAAAAGTGCCTGCTCCAACGTGAAGTGTAACGTAGTGTCTTTTAATTGACTTTACAGATAGTTTATCGAACACGGTGTTGGTAAAGTGTAATCCTGCAGTTGGTGCGGCCACAGAACCTTCCGGATGTGCATAAACAGTTTGGTATCTATCCTTATCAACCTCCTCTGAATCGCGGTTTAAGTAAGGTGGAATTGGCACATTACCGCATAGTTCAATTATCTGAGCAAAACTTAAATCGGCATTATTCCAGGTAAACTCAACTTCAACACCCTCAGTTAAATACTTCAGTTTATTCGCATAAAGTGTTGAATTTGATTGAGGAATACTCAATTCCAAAATATCATTTTTCCACTTTTTCAGGTTTCCAACCAAACATTTCCAGGTAACCGATGAGTGATTCCCGAACGATTGTGTATAATCGGCAGGGGTTATTGGCTCCAGCAGAAATATCTCTATTGATGCTCCTGTACTCCTTTTGAAATTAAGCCTTGCCCTAACAACCTTGGTGTTGTTCAAGATTAAGGCGCTACCCTCTGGTATATAATTTTCGATATTTCTGAAAATATCTTCGGAGATATTACCATTCCTGTAAAGTAGGAGTTTTGACTCATCCCTGTTAGCCAATGGATGCTTGGCAATTCTCGCCTCAGGCAGTTCGTAATCGTAATCCGATATTTTTATTTTATCAAAATCAACGCTCATTATCAATCAATTGAAAATCTTATTGGGCACATTCAGCAAATAGAATGAATGGTTCCGCAAAATTAGTTAATTTTGTGAGTTATTTGTTTTTAACAAGATATTGTAAATCAATATTGTAGATTATGAAGGTAAGAGTGGGAGACAAGGTTCGATTCCTAAACGAGGTAGGTGGCGGAAAAGTTGTGAAAATTCTGGATAAAAGAAAAGTCCTTGTGGAAACCGAGGATGGATTTGAAATTCCCGTTCTCGACTCCGATTTGGTTGTTATAGACAGCGTATCCGACGATAAAATCAAAGGCACTAGCAATAACCAACCTCCTAAGGATTCTAAGCAAAAGAATCTACCAAAGCAGGAGGCTAAGGTTGAAAATAATGACATTAACGTTGACGAGAATATAGAATCCGATGAGCAAGGCGATTCCGTTGCCCTTCAACTAGCCTTTGTTCCAAAGGATATCAATGCGCTTTACAAATCGAATATCGATTTGTATATCATCAACGATAGTTCCTACAGGGTATTCTATGCAATATCTAAATGGGAGGATGGTAAACTAAACCTTATTAAAGCTGGTCTTCTAGCATCGGACACCAAGGAGTTTATCAAAGCTTACGAGTTGTCGGAGATTAATCAGGTAACCACTTTTAATATTCAGGCGGTCTACTATAAGAATATTGCCTACAAGGCACACCAGCCAGAGTTCTACGATATAGAACTAAACCCCATAAAGCTTCAGAAGGGCGGGAACTTTATTGAGAATGACTTCTTCGATGAGCGTGCATATATCATCTCCGTTTCCGATTCATACAAGGAGGAGATGCTAAAGCATATAACCGATAAGGCCATATCCGAAGCAATAAAGCAAAAAGAGCCCAATCCAATTGTAAAGCCAGTTAAAAAGCAGGTGGATGATATAGAGGAGGTGGATTTGCATATTCACGAGTTGGTTGATAATTGGAGTGGAATGGCTCCCGGTGAAATTATTCAAATTCAACTGGCGCGGTTTGAGACCGCATTACAGGGCGGATTAAAAGGGAATACCAAGAAGATGGTCTTTATCCACGGTATTGGTAATGGTAAACTTAAGTACGAAATAACCAGGGCACTCGATAGCAAGTACCCAAAACTCAAATATCAGGATGCATCGTTTAAAGAGTACGGTTACGGTGCAACCTTAGTGTATCTGAAATAGTATAAAGCATTTAGATTAAATAGTCAGCCGTTCTATCGCTCCGTGAAATATCGGGGAGGAAAGTCCGGGCAGCGCAGGACACCATACTTCCTAACGGGAAGATGCTCGTGAGAGCATAGTAATGGAACAGAAAATAACCGCCACGCTTGCGTGGTAAGGGTGAAAAGGTGAGGTAAGAGCTCACCGGGTTCTGTAGCGATACAGAATGCCGTGCATCTTATGGGCTGCAAGACCGTGTATATTCCGAGTGCCAGTTTACTGGCTGCAGGGTTGTCCGCCCTGTTGACGAGCAATCGTCGGTCTGGAAGGGGTAGGTCGCAGGAGGTTATGGGTAACTATAATCCAAGATAAATGATAGGAGCGAACTTTGTTCGAACAAAACCCGGCTTAAAAGGCTGACTAGTTTAATCTAAATATCCTCTCCATTCTCCATTAATTATGTTAAGTATTTTTTTATGCTAACCTCATCGAGAGATTGGTATAAATATGCATTTACTTAACAAAACTCCATTAAATTTAAGTAATTTACATTTGTAAACAATATAAATTAACAATCAGATATCTGTATATGATATATCAACACACTTGTAAATTATGGTTTAATAAACTGTATTTCTGTATTTTATATAGTTAATACAAACTTAATGTTTAAAAAATATATATCAACTAAAAAATTAACGCTATTAATTAAGCTAAACATACTTATATGTACTTAATATCCAGCATTTAAATATCATTATATGATTTAATACAATAGTTGAGTTGTGTATAGTAATGTTCGTGATACTGTTAAATACAATTACTAAATGCTATATACGCTACTTATGCAGAAAAGCATTAAGAGGATAACCATTATGCCCCCTTACAACTCATTTTATAGGAAATGACGCTATTTTTAAGTGTGAAACGAACCTTTCGTTGCTACTCTTGGAAAACAAACTGATACGTAGATTTTGCTTATTCATATTGCTGTATAACGAAACACATCCGTCATACTATTTACACAAGAAACACCACCTGCGTTAAATTATCGAACGAAACAAGCCTACGATACAAATGTATTTTACAATGATTACAGATGTGATTAAATTATTTTTTACATTTGTGTCATACATGTTTACATATGCAGAATAGGATACAAAAACTTCTCGATTCGGAGCAGCTTACCCCGGCTAAATTTGCAGAGATATTAGGTGTGCAACGAAGCGCAATATCGCACATACTTACAGGTAGAAACAACCCTAGTTTTGACCTTATAAGCAAAATTATCCATAAATTCCCGGCACTAAACTCCGACTGGCTAATAACAGGCAAAGGGAATATGTATAAAACCCTTGTGCAGGGATCTCTATTCGATTTCGACGCACCTAAAAAGGATGAGATTTCTGATAAAGTAACTCCCACTAAACCTACAGAGCAAGTATTGGTTACGGATGTAAATAATGAGGTTGAACCCCCAAAAAACAACATAGATACATCTGTAAAAAAACTAGAATCTGCTTCACGAATGGTGAAACGCATAGTTGTATTTTATACCGATAATACTTTTGAGGAGTTTATCTCTACTCCTTAGTTTGTAAATCTACCTTCTTTAATGTAGCTTTGCCTAAACTTTCAATGTATGTATAAGTTTATTGTAAGGCCTATCCTGTTCTGGATGAACCCTGAGTTTGTTCATCATTTAGTAGTGCTTATGCTTAAAACAGGCACTTTGATTCCTGGAGTTTATTACCTACTTAAAAAGACGTTTTCTGCCGAGCATAAATCGCTTGAAAGAAATGTTTTTGGCTATAAATTCAAAAATCCGGTTGGTCTTGCTGCTGGTTTCGACAAGAATGCTGAATTTTTCAACGAATTCTCTTCTTTCGGATTCTCTTTTATCGAAATCGGCACAGTTACACCTAAACCACAACCCGGAAATCCCAAACCTCGCCTGTTTCGCGTAATCCCTGATAAAGGCATTATCAACAGGATGGGGTTCAATAATAAAGGGGTTAATTATGTTAAGTACAAATTGGCAGGGAAAAGGAAGAAAAATTTGATTATTGGTGGTAATATTGGTAAGAATACTTTGACTCCAAACTCTGAAGCAGTAAACGACTACCTGGCTTGCTTCAACGAGCTCTATCCTTTGGTCGATTACATAGTTGTTAATATAAGTTGCCCCAACGTTACCAACCTACGTGAGCTTCAGGAGGGAAGTGGACTTAAGGATATCCTAGATGCAATTATCAATGCCCGCAAGCAGTTTGATACTAAGAAACCCATTCTACTCAAAGTTTCGCCCGATTTAACCTATGAGCAAATCGACGATACTTTAAATATTGCCGAAGCGGTGGGTATTGATGGCTACGTTGCAACCAATACTACAACTAACCGTAACAACTTGACCATCCCTGCAGAAAGGATTAGTTCAATTGGCAACGGAGGGCTTAGCGGAGCACCTATAAATAATCGCTCTACCGAGGTTATTCGCTACATCAATAGTAAACTAAACGGCAGTAAACCAATTATTGGTGTTGGTGGTATAATGACCACAAAGGATGCCATTGAAAAACTTGAAGCGGGCGCTTCGTTGATTCAGGTATATACCGGTTTCATCTACGAGGGTCCAGCAATAGTTAAGAAAATAAACAAAGCGCTGATTAAAAATAATATAGATAAAACTAAATAAACCTATAGGTTATGCTAAAGGTAGTTGATTGCTCAGGGATGCTATGTCCAAAACCGCTTATTGAAACCAAGAAGGCTTTAAAAGAAAATCCAGTTGGAACATCGCTTGAGATTGTTATCGATAATGATACATCGTGTAAAAACGTTCTTCACTTTTTAAACGATAATGGCGTTAAGAACACCACTATACAGGAAGGTAAACTCTTTAGAATTCGTGTAAGCGTTCCCGAAAACTTATCAACCCCAGCAAAAAACGTGGAGGAGTACTGCGAGGTTTCCTTCCCAAACACACCCAAAGGAAACTTTATTGTTCTGCTGAACAGCCACTTAATGGGTAAGGGCAACGACGATTTGGGTAAAATTCTAATGAAGGGATTCCTTAATACCCTTCCTGAATTAAATCCTCTTCCTACTGAGGTTATTTGCTACAATAGTGCAGTAACACTTACCAAAAAAGGAACCGATACTGCTATAAGCCTTAAAAAACTTAGCGAAAAAGGGGTAAAAATAACACTTTGCGGAACTTGTGTCGATTTTTTCAATATGAAGGAGGAAATTGAGGTTGGAACAATCTCAAATATGCTCTACATTGCCGAAAGACTGTCATCGAACCTCAAAATAGTTCAACCCTAATACTATGAATCTTTATTTCGACAATTCGGCCACTAGTTTTCCCAAACCATCCGAGGTCGAAATTTACATACGTGAATATTTATTGCAGGGCGGCACTTACGGAAGAGGTGCTTACAACCGTGTATTCCTTGCCTCAAAAAGGGTTGAGGAAACTAGAAATTTGATTTCTAACATTATTGGTACAGGGTTGAATTCCAATATTTTGTTTACATCCAACTCAACATCTGCATTAAATACAGTTATAAAAGGATTCAACTACAAAAAAGGTAGAGTTCTAATTTCACCTCTTGAGCACAATGCCGTATGTAGGCCACTGCAGCACCTGAAAAATTTAGGAGTAATTGAATTTGATATTCTGCCTCACTGTTCTGACGGATTGGTTGACTTAATCAATTCGAAATCAATTGAATTCGACCAGTACGATTTAGTTATTGTCAATCATACTAGCAACGTTAACGGTGTAATACAGCCCGTTTCGGAAATTAAAAAGATGGTTGGCAGCACGCCGCTACTCCTCGATGCTAGTCAATCAGTTGGTAAGACTGAGATTAGGGTTGATGATTGGAGCATTGATTACCTCGCACTCACCGCACACAAGGGATTGATGGGGCCAACAGGTGTTGGTGCGCTGTTCGTAAGAAATTCTGATAGTTTATCACCTTTTATTCATGGTGGAACAGGTTCATTGTCGGAAAGCTTTGAGATGCCCGAACACTTGCCCGACAAATTCGAGGCAGGAACCCCTAATATCCTTGGAATATATGGACTTTACGGGGCTATTACGGCCAATACTGAAAGACAATATAGCTGGACTTCGTTTATATCACTTTTAAAAGAGCTGAATAAACTTCGAAATCTCAAACTACTGGCTGCAAATAATGCAGATTATCAATCCGATGTATTCTCAATAAAACCATTAGCGCAGAGTGTATCGGATTTGTCAAGGGAACTTTACCAGAATTACGGAATTGAAACGCGGAGCGGTTTACACTGCTCACCATTGGCACACCAGACTTTGGGAACATTTCCCGATGGAACAGTTCGTTTCTCCTTATCTAAGTATCACACCGATAACGATTTGGAGTTTTTACTAAATTGCCTTATAAAGGAAAATGAAAAGCGATAGGGAGTTTAGCATACTTCTATTTCAAAGCATTCATCAGGTGATGAGGGCTGAGAACATTATTAGCAAGAATGGTTACAGCTATCAAATAATTCCAGTACCATCGGAGTATAGCTCCGAGTGCGGAATGTGCATTGAGATTGATAGTTTAAATACATCTTCAATAATATCTGAATTACAGAAATATAACATAGAACCAAAAGTAGTTAAAAGATGAGCGAAAGTTTTGATTTACTTTCTACAGTAGAGTATGGAGGATGCTCAGCAAAGATACCAGCATCGGTTCTAGAATCGATACTGATAAATTTACCCAAAGTAACTGACCCTAATGTACTTGTTGATATTGAAACACACGACGATGCTGGTGTTTACAGAATAAACGATGAGTTAGCTCTAATCGTAACAACCGATTTTTTCCCGCCAATTTGCTCAGATGCCTATGAGTTTGGCCAGATTGCTGCAACCAACTCAATAAGCGACGTTTACGCAATGGGAGGGGAACCTTTTCTTGCGCTCAACATTGCAATGTTTCCATCTACCAAAATTCCAATTGAGGTTTACCAGAGAATTCTGGAAGGTGCTGCATCTGTAGCAAAGGAGTCTGGTGCAATCATTATTGGTGGCCACACTATCGACGATTATCCTCCAAAGTTTGGCCTCGCGGTTATTGGGAAAGTTCACCCAAATAGTGTTATCACAAATGCAGGCTTAAAACCTGGACAAAAACTGATTCTGACCAAGCCATTGGGAACTGGAATAATAGTTGCAGGTAAAAGGCTCGAAATGGTATCGGAAAATGGCTATTTAGAGGCATTAAAGTGGATGAAAATACTTAACGCCGATGGATGTAAGGTGATGCAAAATTACTCTGTGTCTGGCGCAACAGATATTACAGGTTTTGGCTTACTAGGACACGCCTTAAAAATGGCCAAAGCCAGCAAGGTAAACCTTAATATTAACTCACAATCAATTCCCTATATTTCCGAATCATACAAGTTAGTGGATGATGGCTGCATTCCTGGTGCTGCCTTTCGGAACCTTGAGTATATAGACGAGGATGTCAATTTTCAGAACATAGATTATAACCTAAAAATGATTATGACCGATGCTCAAACATCAGGAGGGCTACTTATGGGAGTTAAATCGGAGGTTGCCGAAGAGGCTGTTAAAGAACTGATTAACAAAGAATTGAACTATACCTCAATAATTGGCGAAGTAACAGAAGGCGAGGGGAAGATTAATATTTACTAAGCATGGTTTTCAAGGAAGGAGAATGGTATAATTTCAAAATCATTAACCAAATTGATATCCCTGATAAAGGAAATCAATTGTTGATGCGATGGTCGTCATCAATAATGAAAATTACTACAGGCTTAGCGCTTTATCAAAATATATTAGTTTGCTAAAGCTTAAGCATTACAGCAGCTATGGTTTTAATGTGGGAGATAATATTGAGTGTAAGTATATTGGAATATATCCTGATGGCACCCTCAAGCTAGAACCAATAAACCCGCACTATAAAATCGGTGAAATCTATCGGTTTAAAATAGAAGATTTTGAAGAAGTTACTGACATTGAGAATGATTCGGTAATCATTGCTGAAGTACTGGATATCAACCAAAAGAAATGCGGCGTAAAACTACCCAATACAAACTACTCCAGGGGTCAAATAATCAACTGTAAAGTGGTAGGGTACAGAAAAGGACGACCCCAACTGGAAATCGTCCTATAAAATACTTATATATGTTCTGTTAATCGTCACTAAGTTCCTCAGCTGGCTCTTCGTCGCTAACATCGTCTGGAAACGAATCCTCATCAGTTCCAATATCATCATTCATTCCACCAAAGAATTCTTTTTCATCATCCTCATCCTTAATCTTGGTATCAATTTTAACGTTTACCTTAACAAGGTAACTGGCATCTTCGGTATCCATAGTAACCGCAAAAAAGAAATCACCATTAGGTTTTTCAACTTTAATAACCTGATTCTGATACCCGTGAGGGAATTTACTTTTAAATAGCTCTAAAAGCTCGGGTGATAAATTATTGTAGCCAACTACCACTCTTTTCTTACTCATATACTCTTGATTTTTTTTGCAATTATACATCAAAATTCGAAATGTGGAAGGGTATATGCCAAATTATTTAGCATATTTTTGAGCATAATGATTAACATCACTAAAATTTGTTCAAAATCAATCAAAATAATAGTTTTGGAGGCTATCAAGATGTTAATAATCTTTTAAACTATTTGCAAAAATACCAATCTTAACAATATAACTTAAACTATTAAACTATGAGAAAAACATTACTATTAATCGTTATCCAATTACTTGCAATCGATTTAATTGCGCAAACACAGATTTACAACCCAAATGCTGATGCAAAAACGGAAATTGAGAATGCCATTAAACAGGCAAAGAAGGAAAATAAGCATGTTCTTGTACAGGTAGGAGGAAATTGGTGTCCTTGGTGTGTTAAATTGCACAATTATTTCCAAACAGAAACAACTGTAAAGGAAGTTTTAACCAATAATTACATTGTTGTGAAAGTAAATTATAGCAAAGAGAATAAGAATCCAGAAGTATTAAAAATGCTGGAAAATCCACAACGTTTTGGTTTTCCTGTTTTGGTTGTTTTAAACTCCAATGGACAAAGAATTCATACACAAGATTCTGGCTTACTAGAATCAGGCGATGGATATGACCCCAAAAAAGTGATTGGATTCCTTAAAAATTGGACTCCAGCAGCATTAATTCAAATATCAAAATAAGTCTTATAATCAACATTATGTTAAATATATCTGTTAAAAAAATACCCCATTCACTGGGGCATTTTTTTCTACATACTTTTAAACTTTTCGTTATACTCCTTATACTTATTATTCATATCATCATTTTCACTTCTGAATCTAAAATAAATATTTTTTAAGGCTTCAACCGCTTCTTTACTATTATTGTTAACTTGATAAGCTTTTTCCATATATGGAAGCGATTTTTTAAACTCATCATTTGCTTGAGCCATTAAAGCGTCATATTTTTCAACTTCTTTTGCAGGAACCTTATTGGCTTCTTCGATTAATTTTACTCCGTTATTGTAATATACAGCACCAAGATTATAGTATGCATCAAAAAATTCAGGGTCAACTTCAATAGCCTTTTGATAAGCCTTAATAGCCTCTTCTATATCATTTAGCCTATCGTGAACAGTTCCCTTTGCAAAATATAAGGATGCATTATTAGGATCGTCTACTAGAGCTTTATCCATATAAACCAATATTTTAGATGGATCTTCGCCTTTATTTATATAATGATTGATTAAACTAAAAAGAATATTTGAATTTTTAGGGAATTTGGTAAATCCTTCTTCTAGAAAACTAACACCCTCATCTGCTTTTCCTAAAGATTTATAAGCATCATAGATATTGTAATAAGCCGAACCTTCCGATGAAAAATTTAACGCAATAGCTTCTTTATAAAACTTTATTGCATCCTCAAGGTTATTAGCCAGTTGTGCTGATAGTGCAGCATAGTAATAAACAGCAGTATCCTTAATATTCAATTGGGGCAATTGTCCTATTTCAATAACTTTTTTGAAGTTCTCATAAGCATTTTTAAAATCTTTAAATGCATAGCAATTAGATCCTTCATTAATATAGAGTCCTTTTAATTTAGTTAGATTTTCTTGAACTTTTTTAGTTTTTTTCCCATTAACATCTATTTCCATTACTTTCCTAAGACTTTCATAGGCTAAATCTAATGGTTTATCTATCATAGGTTTTGTAACCTCCCAGCGTTCAAGTTTCCCTGAGGCAAAATAAAATGTAACGCCTTCCATCACATACTTATCGATTGCAACACCATCAACTTCATCTTGACTTTGTGATAACGGTTTACCCACAACAAGCAAGAAAGTTTGAGTATCCATTCCTACATATGCCCTGAGAATTTGAGCATCAAATACATCCATCATTAATTCTGCGCGGGAAAGCCATGTTGCATCCTTTGCTCCTTTTTTGGGATCCTGAATCTCCGCATTGCTTTTCTCAATTTTCTTGGCATACTGATCATACTTAATCTCCTTGCTGGTTTGAGCATAAATCAAGTTAAAGCCAAGAACAAGTGTTAGGCTTAAAATTATTCTTTTCATCTCGAAAATTTATTAAAATTAGTATTTGGGTTATTCTTCATTATCGATCGAAATATCATTATCTTCTACTGAATCGTTTTCCCTATCATCATCGGATGACTCCACATTTGCAATGGCTGCAATTGAATCATTCTTTTTTAGGTTAATCAGTCTAACGCCTTGAGTTGCTCGTCCTGTTACTCTAAGTTCACTTACCCGTAAACGAATTGTTAAACCACTCCTATTAATAATCATCAAATCGTTATTTTCATCCACTACTTTGATGCTAATTAACTTGCCGGTTTTTGGGGATATTCCAATGGTTTTTACACCTTTTCCTCCCCTATTGGTTACTCTGTAATCCTCAAGTTTAGAACGCTTACCAAAGCCATTTTCCGATACTACTAAAATGTCTTTCAGTTCATTTTCTTCAACACAAACCATGCCAATTACTTCATCGCCCTTGGAGAGTGACATTCCGCGTACTCCGCTACCGGTTCTACCTATTGCTCGTACAAGTTTTTCGGGGAAACGGATTGCTTTGCCATCTTTTGCTGCAAGTAAAATATGGTTATTTCCGTTTGTCAAACAAGCTTCAATTAATTGATCACCTTCTTTAATAGTAATGGCCATTACGCCATTCTGACGTGGACGGCTATATGCTTCTAAAGAAGTTTTCTTGATAGTTCCTTGCTTTGTGCAAAGAACAATGAAGTTATTCTGAATATAATCGGTATCGGTTAATCGCTTAACATTGATATAGGCTCTAACAACATCGTCATTCTCAATATTTATTAGATTTTGGATGGCCCTACCTTTAGAAGCCTTTGTTCCTTCAGGAATTTCATAAACTTTTAACCAGAAACATTTTCCTTTTTCGGTGAAGAAAAGCATCGTATTATGCATTGTTGCAATGTACAAATGCTCAATAAAATCTTCATCCCGAGTAGTACTACCCTTGGCGCCCACACCTCCTCTTGATTGTGCCCGATACTCATATAATGGTGTACGCTTAATATACCCCATTCTTGAGATTGTAATAACAACCTCCTCGTCAGCGTAAAAATCTTCGGGATTGAATTCCTCCGCATCAGGAACAATATCAGTTTTACGAGCATCACCGTACTTTTCCTTCATTTCGAGTAACTCATCCTTGATAATTTTCTTCTGGAGTGCCTCATCCTGTAAAACGGATCTCAAGTAATCAATCAATTTTAACAGTTCATTATACTCCTCTTTTACCTTATCACGTTCAAGTCCGGTTAAACTCCTTAAACGCATATCGATAATGGCCTGCGATTGAGCATCGGATAACCCAAAACGCTGCATCAACTTCTCCTTTGCTTCTCCAGGTGATTGAGCCGAACGAATTAAACTGATTACTTCATCGATATGATCAATTGCAATAAGTAAGCCTTCTAGTATATGCGCACGCTTTTCGGCCTCATTTAACTCGAATCGAGTGCGTCGAAGAATTACATCATGCCTATGCTTAATAAAGAGTGAAATTAATTCCTTAACATT
Organism: Tenuifilaceae bacterium CYCD; assembly: GCA_036322835.1. Classification (NCBI taxonomy): domain Bacteria; kingdom Pseudomonadati; phylum Bacteroidota; class Bacteroidia; order Bacteroidales; family Tenuifilaceae; species Tenuifilaceae bacterium CYCD. Next base: position 3,241,416 of record AP027304.1, read on the forward strand.
TAGCAGTTTAGGACGACCATCGACTAAAGCAATGTTATTAATTGCAAAAGAAGATTGAAGTTGAGAATGTTTAAATAAATTATTTAGAACAACATTGGCAACGGCCTCTCTTTTAAGGATTATTACAACACGCGTTCCCTGCCTATCGGATTCATCATTGATATAGCTAATGCCATCGATCTTCTTTTCGTTAATAAGATCTGCGATTTTTTTAATCATCTCAGCCTTATTAACCATATACGGAATTTCTGTAACTATAATTTTTGAACGTCCGGATTCTGTTTGTTCTACTTCTGTTTTAGACCTTATAACAACCTTTCCTTTTCCAGTATGGTAAGCATCTTTAACTCCTTGGTAGCCATATATAATACCTCCAGTTGGAAAATCTGGTCCTTTAATGTATTTTAGTAACTCATCAATCGAAATTTCAGGATTATCTATTGTTGCGCAAATGGCATCTACAACTTCCCTTAAATTATGAGGAGGCATACTTGTTGCCATACCAACAGCAATACCGGCAGAACCATTTACCAATAGCAACGGTATCTTGGTTGGAAGAACGGTTGGCTCCTCTAGTGTATCATCAAAATTTAACTTAAAATCAACCGTATCTTTTTCTAAGTCTGCAAGTGCTTCTTCAGCAATTCTCGTTAATCTGGCTTCGGTGTAACGCATTGCAGCAGGACTATCTCCATCCACAGAGCCAAAGTTACCTTGCCCATCCACCAGGGGATAACGCATTGACCACTCCTGTGCCATTCGAACCATGGCATCATAAACCGATGAATCGCCGTGAGGGTGATATTTACCGAGCACCTCTCCTACAATACGAGCCGACTTTTTAAAAGGCTTACCTGCATTCAAACCCAAATCGGACATTCCGAATAGTACCCTACGGTGAACAGGTTTTAATCCATCTCTAACATCTGGGAGCGCACGTGAAACAATTACCGACATTGAATAATCAATGTACGATGACTTCATCTCCTCCTCAATGTTAATCTGTATAATTCTTTCTCCTTCAGACATATAAGAAAATTATATCTACCTAAAAAATTAATAATCAATAACGTGTTTTTGTTCAAAATTTGAATTGGCTAAAATAGCAATTTATCGGTAATTATTTGGCTTATTGTAAAACTACTTTTCAACATACCAAAAGTTTTGTTATTTATTAAATTTTGCTGATTTTTATCAACATTTCGTTTGTAAATCCGTTAATGACTATTACTTTAGTATTCGATTTAAACATGAGGCTATTCTATGAATCAGAAATTTTCTCAAAAAATTAAGGATGTTCTTGCCTATAGCCGCGAAGAAGCAATAAGGTTGGGCAATAGCGCCATTAACCCTGATCATCTTTTCTTAGGAATTCTCCGCGATGGCGAAGGTGAAGCAATTAACCTGTTGCTTTCTCAAGGTCTTGATTTAAGTGATATAAAAAAACGAATGGACAAACACTTACTTCAACTAACCGACAAGCAAGATAATATAAACGACTCGTCAGATATAGTTATATACAAATCTGCCGAAAGAGCGCTTAAAGTTGTGTTTCTTGAAGCACGATCGCTTAAAAGCGATACGGTTAACACCGCTCACCTCCTACTGGCTATACTTAAAGATGATACTAACTTTATTACTCAACTTCTCTATGAGCGTAGTATTAGTTACGAATCGGTTCGTAAAAGTCTAACTATTCTAAACTCCGATGACAAAGGAGATTTTGGAGGTGGCGAGGACGAAGATAGCGATAGCGGAATGTTCGGCAATATGGGCAAGCAAAATCAACCTGCTAGCGGAAAACCATCATCAGATACTCCGGTTTTAGATAATTTTGGAATTGATTTAACAAAAGCTGCAGAGGAAGGCCGATTAGATCCAATTATTGGTCGTGAAAGAGAAATTGAACGTATTGCGCAAATTTTAAGCCGTAGAAAAAAGAATAATCCAATTCTTATTGGAGAACCAGGTGTTGGTAAATCTGCAATTGCAGAGGGTTTAGCAATGAGAATTGTTAAGCGTAAAGTGTCCAGAGTACTTTTCAATAAGAGAGTTGTCACACTAGATTTAGCTTCAATTGTTGCTGGAACTAAGTACCGTGGACAGTTTGAGGAAAGAATGAAGGCAATTCTGAACGAATTATCCAGAACAAACGATATCATTCTTTTCATTGATGAGATCCACACCATTGTTGGTGCCGGAGGTGCTACAGGTTCTCTTGATGCTGCAAATATGCTTAAACCAGCACTAGCGCGTGGTGAACTTCAATGTATTGGTGCTACTACGCTTGATGAGTATCGCGAACATATTGAAAAGGATGGTGCATTGGAGCGTCGTTTCCAGAAAGTAATGGTAGAACCTACGTCTCCTGAAGAAACTGTCGAAATTCTTAACAATATCAAGGAGCGTTACGAGGATCACCACAATGTCACCTACACCACAGAAGCCATCGATGCTTGCGTGAAGTTGACAATGCGTTACATATCCGATCGTCATCTTCCCGATAAGGCTATAGATGCGCTAGATGAATCGGGCTCAAGAGTTCATATTTCGAATATCAAGGTTCCCGAAAATATCATTAATCTGGAAAAATCGATTGAGGAAACCAAAAAGGAAAAACTAAAAGCAGTTAAAAATCAGCAATTTGAACTTGCCGCAAACCTTCGAGATAAAGAAAAAAGGTTGATTGAGCAACTTGAGGATGAACAATCGCGCTGGGAAAAGGAACTTGCAAAACACCGAGAAATTGTTGATGAAGAAAAGGTCGCTGAGGTTGTTGCCATGATGACAGGTGTTCCAGTTCAACGTATTGCCCAGGCTGAAGGAGCCAGACTCCTTAAAATGGCCGATGAATTAAAAGGTTCGGTAATTGGGCAGGATGAAGCTATTGCTAAAATTGTTAGGGCAATTCAACGAAATAGAGCTGGACTTAAAGACCCCAATAAGCCAATAGGTACTTTCGTATTTTTAGGCCCTACAGGTGTTGGCAAAACTCAATTGGCAAAAGTACTTGCTAAATATCTATTCGATACAACCGATAACCTTATTAGAATAGATATGAGTGAATATATGGAGAAGTTCTCAGTTTCCAGACTTGTTGGAGCACCTCCAGGTTATATCGGTTACGAGGAAGGCGGTCAGTTAACCGAGAAAGTTCGTAGAAAACCTTACTCAGTTGTATTGCTCGATGAGGTTGAGAAAGCTCACCCTGATGTTTTCCATATTCTACTTCAGGTTTTAGACGAGGGTCAACTTACCGATAGCCTTGGACGCAGGGTAGACTTTAAGAACACCATTATCATAATGACCTCAAACATTGGATCCAGAGAGTTAAAGGACTTTGGACAGGGTGTGGGATTTGCAACTAAAGCAAAGGAAGAATCGGCCAACGAATATTCAAAAAGCATTATTCAGAAAGCGCTTAAGAAAGCATTTGCTCCCGAGTTTTTGAATCGTATAGATGATATCATTATGTTTAACGCTTTGACACGTAGCGATATACACAAGATAATTGATATTGAACTCAAAGGACTTTACGATAGAATTTACACTTTAGGCTTTAGTATAAAAATATCTCCAGCAGCAAAAGATTTTATTACCGAAAAAGGTTACGATATCCAATACGGTGCACGCCCCTTAAAACGTGCTATTCAAAAATACCTTGAAGATCCAATGGCCGAGGCTATTATTAAAAGCGATATAAAGGCAGGAAATATAATTTCTATTGGATTTAACAAGAAAAAGGATGAAATTACAATTAAGGTTCTTAAAGGAGAGGAAGAGCCCGTTAATCCTGATGAAGAATAGTTCCACAATAAATCAACACATTAAACTGCATCATAATTTTTGATGCAGTTTTTTTGTTATTAAGTGAACAATTTGAACTAAAACTGTGTTAACTTTCTAAATAAATAATCAACTAAAAATTTCAGAATATGACTGTAAAATTTGGACCAAACCCAGTGAACCTTTATGGTGAGGTAGTTAAAGTTGGTGGAAAAGCACCTGAATTCTCAGCTCTAGACACAACCTTAAAACCAGTTGGACTTAACGATTTCAAAGGAAAAGTAAAACTTATATCGATATTTCCATCGATAGATACTAGCGTATGTTCAGTTCAGAACCACAAATTCAACAAGGAAGCAGCGTCGTATGGGGACAAGGTTGCTTTTATAGCAATGTCAATGGATTTACCTTTTGCTTTAAAACGTTTTTGCGGAGCCGAAGGAATCAATAACCTAGTAACCCTATCGGACCACAAAGATGCTGATTTTGGAAAGAAATATGGCTACCTAATCGATGCTTTAAGATTATTGGCTAGAGGTGTTGTTATTATTGACAAGGACGATATAATTCGATATGTTGAAGTTGTTCCTGAGGTTGGACAAGAACCAAACTATAATGAAGCTATAAAAGTTCTAAAAACATTGGTTTAACAAATGAAAAATGCGCCAATAGGCGCGTTTTTCATTTATAATATCTCTCCTATTAAATCGTAATCCTGTGCCGAAGTAATTTTCACATTGATAAAATCACCTACCCTAATTTTCTTACCATCAGAATTAGTCACCAGGACTTCCTGATCCACCTCGGGAGAATCATACTCAGTCCTACCAATAATCATCCCTTCGTCAACTGAATCAACTATTACTTTTAATGATTGACCAACACGTTTAAGATTATTTGCTAACGAAATTTCTTGCTGTATTTCCATCAATTCATTGGAACGACGGTTTTTCTCCTTCTGAGAGATATTATCCTTCATTGAAATTGCTGCGTGAGTGTCTTCTTCTTCGGAATAGGTGAACACTCCAACCCTATCAAATTTATAACTCTTAACAAAATCAACTAATTCATTGAAATCTTCCTTGGCTTCGCCAGGATGTCCAACTAAAAAAGTGGTACGAATTGAGATATCAGGAATGTTCTTTCTTATAGCATCTACAAATTCTATAGTTTCAGCCTTTGTTATTCCTCGTCTCATCAACTTTAGCATATTATCGCTGATGTGCTGGAACGGAATATCGATATACTTGCAGATTTTGAGGTTATTTTTGATCGTTTCAATCAAATCCTTGGGGAAGTTAGCTGGGTAAGCATAGTGAAGCCTAATCCACTCTATTTTGTCGATTTTACTAAGCTCATTCAACAACTCTGAGATCATTCTTTTACCGTAGAGGTCAATCCCGTAATACGTTGAGTCCTGAGCAATTACAACTAGTTCTTTAACCCCTTGATTTGCAAGATATTTTGCTTCGGAAACTAAATCTTCAATTGATTTAGAAATATGCTTACCTCTAATCAGCGGTATTGCACAGTAAGAGCAACCCCAGTTACACCCTTCGGATATTTTAAGAAATGCAAAGTGTTTAGAAGTAGTAATAACTCGTTGATTAGTACAATCAGTAAAATAAGGATTATCTAATGTCTTAAGAATCTCGGGTAAATCGGAAACACCATAGAAACCATCAACCTCAGGAATTTCTTTTACCAATTCATCTTTATAACGTTGAGATAAACAACCCATTACATATAATCGCTCTATTACGCCACTTTTCTTTGCATTTACAAAGTTCATAATGGTATCAACGGACTCCTCCTTGGCATCGGCAATAAATCCACAGGTATTAACCACCACAACCTTTGCTGATGGGTCGTTGGAATCGTGAACCAACTCCCAGCCACCCAACTCCAGTTGCTTCATCAAAACCTCTGAATCCACAACATTCTTGGAACACCCAAGTGTTACAATATTAATTTTCTTATTTCCCATACCTATGAATCAACCCTAACTGAAAAGAGAATCGACAAAATCCTTTCTGTCAAAAAGTTGCAAGTCGGTCATCTTCTCTCCAACACCAATATACTTAACAGGAATTTTAAATTGATCGGAAATTCCGAGCACAACACCACCCTTTGCAGTTCCATCTAACTTTGTTAAAGCAATAGCAGTTACCTCTGTTGCAGCAGTAAACTCCTTTGCCTGCGCAAAGGCATTCTGACCTGTAGAGCCATCTAAAACCAAAAGAACCTCGTGTGGTGCATTGGGAATAACCTTTTGCATTACACGTTTAATCTTTGTGAGTTCATTCATCAAGTTTATTTTATTGTGCAAACGACCAGCGGTATCGATAATAACAACATCGGCACCCTGATTTTTTGCAGAACTTAATGTGTCGAAAGCAACTGCTGCAGGATCAGCTCCCATTTGCTGTTTTACAATAGGTACACCTACCCTTTCCGACCAGATTGTAAGCTGATCTACCGCTGCAGCACGGAAAGTATCTGCTGCACCAAGTACAACATTTTTTCCACCAGACTTAAACATGTGGGCTAATTTACCAATGGTAGTTGTTTTACCAACACCATTTACCCCTACAACCATAATTACATACGGCGATTCTGTTTGGCTGGGCTCGGCAATATTCTGGAACGAATTCTCCGAAAGAAGCGACATAATTTCATCGTGGAGAATTGCATTCAACTCAGTTGAATTAAGGTACTTTTCAGATGAAACTCGTTTTTCAATTCGTTCTATAATTCTCAATGTAGTCTCTACACCAACGTCGGAAGATATTAATACCTCCTCCAAATTATCTAGAACTTCGTCGTCAACCCTTGATTTACCGGCTACAGCACGGGAAATCTTCTTTAAAAGGCTTTCCTTGGTTTTCTCTAGGCCTTTATCTAAGGATTCCTTGCTCTGGTTGGACGAAAAAATATCAAACAATCCCATATCTGTAAAAATTTTGTGCGAAGATAATAAAAAGAAAAAGCTTTCCTTGTAAAAGAAAAGCTTTGCCTTTATTTATGCGTTCGAATTATTCTTGTTTTTTCAAGTATTCGTTAATCTCAGAGTTAAGTACCATCTCTTCTTTAAAAGTATAGGCACCTGTTTTTGACGATTTTACCATTTTGATGCACTTTGTGTGGTTCTTAGTACCTTTCTGCATCGATGCTACTACTTTCTTTGCCATGGTTCAATTATTTTATTTCACGGTGTAATGTTACCTTTTTAAGAACTGGATTGTACTTGCGTTGCTCTAGTCTTTCAGGTGTATTCTTTTTGTTCTTAGTAGTAATATACCTAGAAGTTCCTGGCATTCCGCTTTCCTTGTGCTCTGTGCATTCTAAAATTACTTGCACTCTGTTACCTTTCTTTGCCATTGTTCAATAAGTTTAGTAAATTTTGATTAAGCCTTTACCTTCTGCCTCTTTTAGAACAGCCTTTAAGCCTTTCTTATTGATGGTGCGAATACCAGCAGCAGAAACCTTCAAGGTTACCCAGCGATTTTCTTCTTCCAAAAAGAACTTCTTATTTTGAAGATTTGGAAAGAAGGTACGCTTTGTTCTTCTCTTAGAATGGGATACATTATTTCCAACCATTCTCTTTTTTCCTGTAATCTGACAAATTCTTGACATTGTTATAATGTTTTCTGATGTTTTTTTTTCGAAACAGGACGCAAATTACGTCATTAATATTGAATTATTCAAATTTTTCTCCAAAAATATTTTCATTTAGTTCTAAATGTTCCTGTAACATCAACTCCCTAAGTAGATTAAGAGCCGTATTGGAGGCTCTGAGAATATTAATATCTCGCTGATTACTAAATATATACTTTTTGCTGATCAAATTTCTGTTCGATGAAACCGCAATCCACACAGTACCAACAGGTTTAAACTCAGTTCCGCCATCAGGTCCTGCAATGCCCGATATGGCTATAGAATAATCCGTCTTTAACAATTCCCTCACGCCCACTGCCATTTGCTCTACAACCTGCTGGCTAACAGCTCCATTTTCGTTCAAAGCATTAACATCAACATTTAATACTGATGTCTTAACCTCGTTTGAGTATGCAACCACACTTCCTTTAAAATAGCTTGATGAACCGGGGATTTCAGTGATTAAATGAGCAATCATTCCTCCGGTACAACTTTCTGCCGTAGAAACAGTTGCATCAACAGACTTTAGCATCTGCCCAACAACTGCTGATAGCGATGTTTCGCCATATCCAAATATGTATTCAGGTATTTCCTTGCGCAAGTATTCAACAAGTTTTCCTATTTCTGAATTCAACGAGCTATAATCAAACGAATAGCCTGATAAACGAAGCCTAATACCCGAAGGACTTGGTAAGTATGCCAGTTTAATATAATTAGGAAGTTTGCTTTCGAATACTTGAAGCTTATCGGATAAAAACGATTCAGGAATTCCAAATGTATAAACCGTTTTGTGGATAATTGTCTGATCAATCGGCCTTTGCTTAAGCAAGGGAATAACCGAACCTTCCATTAGACCCTTCATCTCGAAAGGCACACCGGGCATCGAGACTAACATTTTTCCATCCTTACGGAACAACATTCCAGGTGCTGTACCATTATGGTTAAGCAATACCTCGCAGGACGAAGGCACTTCGGCCTGTTTTCTGTTGCTTTCAGTTACCTGTAGACCTCGTTTTCCAAATATACTTTTAATTATTTCCAACGATGGTTCGTGAAGCACCAAACTACCACCAAAAAATTTGCAAAGAGTTGGCTTTGTTATATCATCGCTTGTTGGACCAAGACCACCCGTCATGATAACAATATCACACCGATTAATAGATTGATTAACTGAACTATAAATAGCCTCTTCTGTATCGGAGATAGAAGTAATTTGAGTGATCTTTACTCCCAACAAATTTAGTTGTTGAGCAATCCAAGCAGAGTTTGTATCGACGATTTGACCTATCAAGATTTCATCGCCAATGGTTATAATTTCGGCATTCATAGTATAAAAAATAAGGCAGTATCTCGCTGCCTTTAGAGCCTCTCACGGGACTTGAACCCGCGACCTGCGGTTTACGAAACCGCTGCTCTACCGACTGAGCTAAAGAGGCATTTTCCGTGCAAAAATAATTCTTTTTTTAAAGGAATGAAAAGAAGTTTCTACAACTTGAATATATAAATACTCATCATTTCTTATTCTACTCATTACTAGACAATAGCGATTTTATTCTTTTCACCAAAGGTGGATGTGAATAGTGCAACGTCACGTAAACAGGATGAGGCATCAGGTTTGAATAGTTTTGAGCGGCCAGCCTTTTGAGAGCCGAGATTAATGATTCGGCGAGATTGTTGTCCTTGGCAAATTGGTCCGCAGCAAATTCCATTTTTCTACTCAGATAGTTTGTAAACAATCCGATAATAGATTGAATGGGTCCAAAAATCAATGCAAAACCTAAAATATTTATATGGAAATTTGGCAATGCTGCTGGGCTAGCACCTAGAATAGGCGTAAATACATCATCAATGCTAATCTGATTAAACAAAAAGAGGAATAGCCCTGTTACAACTATACTTAGTGCAAAATTAACCCATATATGCTTCTTCTTGTAATGTCCTATTTCATGAGCCAAAACCGATTCAATTTCAACTGGTGATAATTTATCAATCAAAGTATCGTAAAGGTAAATACGTTTATTTCGTCCCCATCCCGTAAAAAAAGCATTGCCTTTTGTCGATCGTTTTGAACTATCGAGCACATAAATATTCTTTGCAGAAAAACCTGCATCGAATGCAAGTCTCTCCAACCTCTCTTTCAATTCGCCTTCTGGCAATGGAGATTTTTTATTAAACAATGGCAATATAATAGATGTATATAATAAAGTAGAAAACAACGAGAGTATTAGTATAAAAACTAAAACTGGCAGCCAAAATAAGTTGGTATAACTAATAAATAACCAAACAATTAAAGATAGTATTAATCCTCCCAAAATTATGGTTATCAACGCTGATTTAAAAAGATCTGTAAAAAAAAGCATTCTGGTTGATTTGTTGAATCCGTAGCGTTCCTCAATTACAAAACTATCATAGTAATCAAACGGAATAGATACAATTTGACTCAAGAACCAAAGGACTCCAAAAAATAACAAGGATTGAAGCACATTATTGCTAATATGCTGGGCAATAAAATCACTCAATACCCCAAAATATCCTAGAATAAGAGCAATGGATACTATACCAGTCAAAAAGGTACTTTCTACTAAAGAAATCTTTAGTTTTTCATTTTCGTACTGCTGCTGTTTGAGATAACTATCCGCATCATAAACGTCTTCAACCAGGTTATCTAAAGGTGTTTTTTTACTATAATTTGTATTGATTAACTCTACAATTATATTCAAGATATGACCACCTATTACAATAAAAATGATCGCATAGTAAATCGAGGTTTCCATTTCTTATTTATTAGCTTCAATTCTATCATTAATAATATCCCTATAATCATCAACTTCCTTTAATTTAGGATTTAATCGGTGCGCTTCGTCCAACCAATTGATAGCTATATCAAAGTTCCCTAGCATCTCGTTAGCCAGCGCCATGTTAAATGCGGCCTTTGCTGCAATTACAGTATTTTTATCGCTGGTAAGTTTTTGCCATAAAGCGGCAGCATCCAGCCACTGTCCCTGCTCCGCAAACTTTTCTGCCTGAACAAAAAGTTTTGAGCCCGAATTAAATAGGATTCTTGAATCATTTTTCCATGTTGGTGCAATTAAATTTGCATACTTTTCAGCAGCATCGGCTCCGGCGTACGCTGATGCGGAAAAATAGCCTGGAAGTTGATTCCCCGGTCTAACCTCATTCCAATCGGAGGCTTCCCAAGACAACGTATCCCGATACAGAAATGCATTGGATATTTTCTGGTTTGACAAATCGTAAACCCTCCAATAGCAGTATACCGCAACATCAAGATAGCCATAATACTCCTTAACATTCTCGACCCACTTTTGAATATAATCGGAATACGGATTAACACGCATGTAATCGAGAGAGATGATCACATCTGCACTGTCGTGCATGTTTGATAATGTAGAAACTTCACTCCAGGTTAAAGGCAAAATAACCTTTGAGGTATCATTCCGATAGTATGTAGCGTTTAATGGAGTTATGTCATTATACATAGGTGAAGTTGGCAGAATTTCGCTTAAGGCATTTGCTGCCTCTGTAGCAGCAACGCTATCTAGTGCCCACTCCATCATTGCTTTTTTATTTGATAAATCTCGGTTGTACAGATTTGCAACAATAAGGACCTTGCCTGAATTTACAGGTATAGTTTGTTTTGCTTTATCGTAATACTGAATATCGATGTAGCGGTAAGGAATACAAGAATTCATCAGAACTGCCACAATAATTAAATAGAGAAATCGTATCGCCATATAATCCGAATTAATCAATAAAAAAACCATCTTAAAGCAAGATGGTTTTCAACGGTAAATATAGTTACTTTTTAGGTATTCATCCCTCCGCAAACATTAATAACTTGTCCATTAACATAGGCAGACATATCAGAGGCGAGGAATAGGGCTACATTGGCAACGTCCTCGGGGGTTCCCCCTCTTCTTAAGGGTATTTTTGAGGCCCACTCATTTCGAACCTCCTCAGGAAGTTGGTGCGTCATTTCAGTAATAATAAAGCCTGGTGCAATAGCATTTGTTCTTATGTTTCTAGTCCCGAACTCTTTTGCTGCAGATTTTGTGAAGCCAATTATGCCGGCTTTTGATGAGGAGTAATTGATTTGGTTCGCGTTACCGGAAACCCCAACAACCGAACTCATATTAATAATACTGCCCGATCCTTGCTTCCACATGGTGGCCTGAACGGCTTTTGTATAGTTAAAAACTGATTTGAGGTTAACGGCAATAACCGCATCCCACTGATCCTCTGTCATGCGTTTCAAGGCACCATCTTTGGTGATTCCAGCATTGTTGACCAGAATGTCAATTCGTCCAAAATCCGATACTATTTGGTTGACGGTTGCCTGGGTTTCATCAAATTTGGCAGCATTTGAGGCATACGCTTTAGCCTTTACGCCCATTGCATTCAATTCAACTTCAAATGCCTTCACGCTATCGTCATAAATCAAGTCAGTAATTGCAATATTTGCGCCTTCAGTAGCAAATTTAAGCGCAATGGCTTTGCCTATACCTCTTGCGCCACCTGTCACAATGGCTGTTTTTCCTTCTAATAGCTTCATAGTTTTATTTTTGTTGTTAAACATTGCAAAGGTAAAAAATATTAGAATATAAGTTAAGAACAGTACATCCCGAATTACATCTAAGAAAACCTACAAATGTTATTATTCAACCTTTGAATAAAATAAAAATTCCCGTATATTCACAAGTTGAAAAACTTACTATTTGTGATGCTTTTGTAGAATAATGCAAAAACATAAAAAACATAATTAATTATTTATCAATACATTATTTTAACTTAATCTTATACAAGATGAAGATTAGAATGAAATTAAGGCTAAAAATGCTCCTTTCGGTGCTACTTGTTGCTGTTATTATTTTCTTGGCATCAATAGGCTATCTAACTAGGAGTCTCGAAAAAATTACACTAAAAAATGCATACAGTTTTGTTGATGCAACAGCAAGGGAGTATGCCAATTCGATACAAAGTAATTTCAACAATGAAATGGGTATGGCCAGGGCAATGGCTCAGGGTTTCCAATTTTACAATGAGAATACCCCCATTGAGATAAAGGAAAATTCAAAACGAGTTCTTAAAGGAATAGCCACAAACAATCCCAATTTTCTCTCTGTATGGGTAAGCTGGGAACTCCCTGTTTTGGATAAAAGTTGGGATAAACCATACGGAAGAGAACGTTATACTTACTATAGAGAAAATGATCAACTAAATTTTATTGTTGACAGAAAAAATGAGACTGGAGACGATATAAACAGCTTATACTACAGCTTAAAAACTTCCAAAAAAGAAACAGTTGTAGATCCTTACTGGTTCACATACACGGGAAGCAATAAACGCGTTCTCGAAACCAGCGTATGTGTTCCGCTGCTAAGCAATGAAAAATTTGTTGGTTTGTTTGGTTTTGACTTTGAGTTAACGCGATACCAAGAGTATATTAATAATATAAAACCCTATCAGGGAAGTTTTGCAATGCTTCTTTCGCAAAATGGAACTATTGTAGCCCATACAGATGTTAATTATATAGGAAATTCGATTGATAGTTTGTACGGGAATGAAAGCAAAACCCATAAAATTCTTGAAAGAATAGTAAAAGGAGAAAAATTTTCATTCTCATTCACTAATTCCGGCAGGGATTTTTATGCCACATTCAATCCATTTACTGTGGGCAAATCAGAAAATCCGTGGACATTAGTTATTTTTTCGCCTCAGGACATAATTATGAAAGAGGCAAAAGCGGTTGCCGACAGATCCAAAACCGTTATATTTCTCGGGCTAATCGTTCTTGCTGTAGTTGTATGGATAATTGCCTACAGTATTACAAAGCCACTTGTTAAAACAACAACAGTGCTAAAAGAATTGGCCAACGGTAAAATCGATCTATCTAAAAAAATAAGCATTAATAGCGGCGACGAAATCCAGGATATTGGCAATTCAGTTAATATCCTTATCGATAGTCTAAATAAGACTACAAATTTTGCCAAAGAAATAGGCAAAGGAAATTTGAATGTTTCATACAATAAGTTAAGCGATAGCGATGTCTTAGGAGAAGCACTTCTGGAAATGAGAAAAAGTCTTGAACATGCCAAGAGCCTTGATGAAAAACGGAAATCAGAAGAAGACAAAGCCCGCTGGGCAAACGAAGGAATTGCGGTTTTTGCTGATATTTTAAGGCAAAACACTGACAATATGAGTGAATTCACGTACGAAGTAATTCACAATCTGGTTAAGTATGTAAATGCAAATATTGGAGCCCTATTCCTAGCTAATGTTGAGAATAATGACAAATACTTTGAACTCGCCTCGAGCTATGCCTACGAGCGGAGAAAATACGAGGAAAGAAGAATAAACTATGGTGAGGGCTTAGTTGGACGATGCGCAAAGGAAGGTGAAACCATTTTTATGACCGAACTTCCTAAGGATTATATTCGAATTGCATCTGGTCTTGGAGATGAAGAGCCTAGTTGCTTACTGATAGTTCCTCTTAAACTTAACGATGAAGTATATGGAGTTGTTGAAATGGCATCATTTGAGACTTTGGAAGATTATAAAATTAAGTTTGTTGAAAAAATTGGAGAAAGTATTGCTGCTACCATTTCAAACGTAAAAGTGTCCATCAGAACAGCTAAATTACTAGAAGAATCTAGAATAAAATCGGAAGAATTAGCCTCACAGGAGGAAGAAATGAGGCAGAATATGGAAGAACTCCAAGCCACCCAGGAAGAAGCGGCAAGAAAAACTGCAGAAATGGAAAGCTTGATTAATGCGCTCAACACATCAAGCTATGTGATTGAATACGACTTGAACGGTAGAATTATTACTGTAAACCAAGCTTACCTATCGTTAACAGGACAGCCCGAAAAAGATGTGATTGGAACGCACCACTCCGATAACCTTGAGTTTACCGAAGAACAAAAGATTAACTACCAAAAATTCTGGAACGATTTACGAAATGGTATAATCAAGAAAGAAACCAACAAGGTGGCAATTGGAGGAAAAACTTACACCTTTATAGAAACCTATTCGCCAATACTTAATGAGAGCCGTCAAGTAATTAAGATACTAAAGATTGCCCATAACATCACTGATTTTATAGAGAATAAAGGTTCTAAAAAATCAAAAAAAGAATAGAATCACAGTAAATAAGAAAAGGCTGCATCATTGCAGCCTTTTACTTTTATATAAATTCTCCTTACCTAAAGTTTATACCAACACCAGCATTTAAAATAGAATATTTGCCCAATGCATAATCAAAATGGAATGCTATTAAAGCAAGCTTAATTCTTAAACCTATATTAGCATTTACTCCACTATTTGAAAAATCTAATGACAAAGGATCCTTGATTGATTGATTTACTCCTGCAATAGTTGCTTCATAAGTTCCCTTTAAGGCAACATCTGTGTTTGACTTATTGTAACCAACACCTGCATAAACCGTTAGTACCGGAATTGATTTAGAAATTAAAAGCTTCCCGGTAAAACCGGTAGCCTCAAAATCTAGAGTTTGATTACTCTTGATATCAAAAGAGGATTTTAGTTTTGTATAGCCTAATAGTATTGAAACATCAATAGGAAGTCTTTTAAAAACCGGGATAAACTCCTTAAACTCATTCTTGATACCAACACCCCATAAGCTAAAGTTACCAACACCAGATATATCAACCTTTGGAAAAAAACGCCCCATTATCTCTGTATGAAATGGTAAACCAACACCAACCTGTACAATAGGAGCAGGAATAAAACGTAGGTTTGCTCCTTGAGGAAGATCTATTGAAGCAGACGTTCCTGTAGCTTGATCGACTAGCCGTGGTCCACCAGTCTTTTCTCCAGTAACAGTCGGTGCCATATTATCGTTGGGATCCTGCAATTCCCAATACTCCAGATTCAACTTTGAAACATCAAATTTTCTGTCCCCAGATGGAGGCACCGTAATAGCCGCAGTAAATGTGATATCAAAACCAAATAATTTATGTGGTTTAGCTGAATTATACCAGCCATTATTCAGACTTGTGCCCAAACTTTTGCCAAAAGGCTCTAGGTACTCCTTCGATAGTTTCTCCGCATCATTCAAGTTTCCCGATAGCATTTTAACCACATCCTCCTGAGAATATAGAACAGGAGAAACAAGACAAAAGGCCAATGCAATTAATAGTATTCCAGGTAGTTTTTTCATGGTATAATTTATTTTGAGGTTAATAATTTCGTAAACATTAACATAAAACAAATGTACAAATGTTTTTTATGACGAATTTAATTTCAGTCCTGAAAATCTTAAAAGTTTAATTTTAGTGGTTATTTTTGTAAAAAATAATTTATGAGCAATATCCCACTAGCAGAGCGAATGCGACCGCGAACTCTCGACGAATATGTTGGGCAAGCGCATCTTGTTGGTAATGGTAGCATTCTTCGGGATATGATAAAATCAGGAAATGTTAATTCCTTTATTCTTTGGGGTCCCCCAGGTGTAGGAAAAACAACACTCGCCAAAATTGTAGCCAATCAACTCAATCGGCCGTTCTACACTCTAAGTGCAGTTAATTCCGGAGTAAAAGATGTGCGAGAGGTAATAGATAAAGCAAAATCCCAAAAATACTTCAGCACCCCTTCTCCTATCCTATTTATTGATGAAATTCATCGATTCAGTAAATCGCAGCAGGATTCGCTTTTGGGTGCTGTTGAACAAGGAATCATTGTGCTGATTGGTGCAACAACCGAAAATCCTTCCTTTGAGGTCATTACTCCGCTCCTATCAAGATGCCAAGTATTCATACTTAAATCACTAAATGAAAGCGAATTAAAAGATTTACTTACAAAAGCAATTGAACAGGATACAGAACTTAAGAATCTTACCTTTAGTATTGAAGAAACAGATGCTTTATTCCGTTTTTCCGGAGGTGATGCCCGTAAACTATACAACATCATTGAATTATTAGTAAATGTAAGCGATCCAGCCCAGACAATTGATATAAGCAACAAGCGTGTTACTGAGGTTTTACAGGAAAACATAGCCATTTACGATAAAAATGGAGAACAGCATTACGATATTATATCAGCATTCATAAAATCCATCAGAGGAAGTGATCCCAATGGAGCGGTGTACTGGTTAGCAAGGATGATTGAGGGAGGTGAAGATCCTAAGTTTATCGCCCGGAGACTGGTTATTTTAGCCTCCGAAGATATTGGATTAGCCAATCCTAATGCATTGCTCATGGCAACAAGTTGCTTTCAAGCAGTAACCATGATTGGTATGCCTGAATCGAGAATAATCCTTTCCGAGGCAACAATTTATCTTGCCACTAGTTCCAAAAGCAATTCCGCGTACGAGGCAATTGGCAAAGCACAACAATTGGTTCGAGAGCAAGGCGCACTCCCTGTCCCTTTACATATTAGAAATGCACCAACAAAACTGATGAAGGATATTGGCTATGGTGTTGATTACAAATACGCTCACAGCTATAAAGGGAACTTTGTAATCCAAGAATTTCTCCCCGAAAAGATATCGGGATCAATATTATTTGCGCCACAGAATAATCCCAAAGAAAAAGAGATCGAATCCAAACTAAAGGCTTTGTGGAAAGGCAAATATAACTACTGATAATTATAAATAAATGAATATGAATACATTAAAATCAATTAACGGTATAAAACATTTAGACTCAGACAATTTTTTCCTGCTTGCAGGCCCCTGCGTAGTTGAAAATGAAGAAATTACTTTCGAAATTGCCGAGAAAGTAAAAGAAATAACCGATAAATACAGAATTCCCTATATATTTAAAGCATCCTATAAAAAGGCAAATAGATCCAAAATAGATTCATTCTCTGGAATTGGTGACGAAAAAGCATTAAATATCCTTGCAGAGGTTAGAAAGCGTTATGGTTTGCCCATAGTCACCGATATACACACATCCGAAGAAGCAGCGATTGCAGCCAAATATGTTGATGTACTGCAAATTCCAGCTTTTTTGTGCAGGCAAACAGAACTCCTTATAGCTGCCGCAAAAACAGGTAGGGTCGTTAATATCAAAAAAGGCCAGTTCGTATCACCAGAATCAATGAAATTTGCTGCGCAAAAAATAGTGGATTCCGGAAACAACAATGTAATGCTAACCGATAGAGGAACTCAATTTGGCTACCAAGATCTAATTGTTGACTTTAGAGGAATTCCTACCATGCGAGAATTTGGTTTCCCCGTTGTGGTTGATGTAACACACTCCCTCCAGCAACCAAATCAAACATCAGGAGTAACTGGCGGAAAACCAGAAATGATCGAAACTATTTCTAGAGCAGCTATTGCGTGTGGTGCAGATGGATTATTTATGGAAACACACCCTAAGCCTGAAGTCGCACTATCGGATGGTGCTAATATGCTAAATTTAAAATACTTAGAGAATCTCCTTGATCATCTAGTTCAAATTCGTCAGGTGATCAAGAATTTTTAATGTAAACGTTCAAAAGAGTATCTATTTTTTGCTTTAAGAGGTTGGCGTTAATAGGCTTGGAAATATAGTCGTTACAGCCAACCTCAAAACATTTAATGTTATCGTGCGGTAAGGCGTATGCAGTTTGTGCAATAATCGGCAAAGTTGGGTTATACTTACGTATTGCGGAGGTTGCTTCATATCCATCCATTAATGGCATTTGAATATCCATTAGTATTATGTCGACATTTGAGCCATTGAAGGTCTTTTCTACAACTTCCTGACCATTTTTAGCCCACAAAACATTTGCTTTTGTATCGGACAGTATCGTAGAAAGGTAACGGTAATTTACCTCCACGTCCTCTGCAATCAATATATTTTTGCCAGACCAATTATACTCTGGAACAGTTGTACTGAATAGCATGGAGCCGCTTTCCTGGTAACGCTTCTCAATGTAAGGAATGCTAAAGTAGAAGGTTGTACCCTCTCCAACCTTAGACTCAAACCAGATATCGCCCCCAAGTAAGTTAATGATATTTCTGCTGATGTAGAGCCCTATTCCGGTTCCACCGTATTTACGGGTAGACCCTTCCTGAACCTGACGGAATCGTTCGAAAATTATATCGCGTTTATCTTCAGGAATACCGATTCCGCTATCGCGAACAAAGAACTGAATCTTATTCTCCTTATGATTGTTCACATAACCAAACTCAACGCTACCTTTATCGGTAAATTTCAAAGCATTACCCAAAAGATTTACAAGAACCTGACGTAATCGTTGTCCATCAGTGTACAAAATATTCGATTCATCATCATTAAGATTCAATAGCCTAATATTGATATGCTCTTTCTCCTGCTTAAACTTAATCTCGTTGAAAAAGGTGTAAACATCGAACATTAAATCATCCAGGTTGCATTCCGACTGATTTATGGCCAATTGGCCTGCATCTATTTTGGATATATCTATGATATCATCTATCAGATTAACCAGCATCATCCCATTATGGTACACTATATCAATATATCTATCACGTTTTTCCTCGGAATCCTCTCCTTTCAACAGTTGCACGAATCCCAAGATTCCATTCATTGGTGTTCGAATTTCATGGCTCATGTTTGCCAGAAAATTTGACTTAAGAATATCGGATTCCTCGGCTCGCTGCTTGGCTTTTTCATAGATATCAGTAAGCCTACTTTTTTCAAATTGCAACAAGGAGATTGACTTGCCTAATTCATCATTGTCTTGCTGCAACTCTTTGTACTTAAGTCTGATATTCGCATATTCATCTTGAATTGTGAGTTGATGAGAATCAGCCAAGGAGTTATTTTTAGATTTTGACAACATTCTTCTTCTCAGATAGAATATCCAAGCGAGGAGAATAAGTAGTAGAATTGTATACGCAGTAAAAAGAATTGTTGTCATATCGCTTATTCCTAAAACAATTGCTGATTAACAGAATGTTGCAATTAAACATCACATTTATAAAGTTACAAAAAATACAAAAAAAATGGATTGCAAATCCTGTTTTGTATATGATTTTATTTGAATCTTTAATTTTTATTTACGAATAACCCATATTGATTGACAAAAAAACCTTCCAGCTATTGGAAGGTTTTACAAAACATTTTGAGATCAATTAAAAGAAAATACCCGCACTAAATAGAAATTGAGGATTTCGTTGATCAAACTTAAAATCTTCGCCTCCCAATGTAATTCCACTTCCTAATTTGCTAAAATTCCCTTCGTATCGAACATCCAGTGTGATTTTTTTAAGAATATCCAGACCTAATCCTACCTGGTAACCAAAAGTTGCTTTTTTAAAGTTACTCTCCGCATTATCAGTAAAATCGTTCATGCGATCCTTCAATCCATCCTTTTCGCTCATCATTATAGATGCAACTGGGCCAAAACCAAGGCGAGCAGGACCAAATTTCCAACCAACAAGAACAGGAATATCTATCTTGTTAAACTTCTGGGTCTCGTTATATACTTTAGATGCAGTTACATCATTTAAGACCACCTCTCCCTGTGAGTGAGTGAAAAGCAATTCGGGTTGAATAAAGAGCCCAAGAACTTGTATTCTACCAAAAAAACCAAGATGAATCCCCATTTTTGAATCACCTTGCTCCACAACAAAGTCCTTTACCCCATCGTTTGTTGAGATTTGATCTAGGGTTGTTCTATCAAACTTAACATTTGTAGAACTAACACCACCTTTAATACCAAAGCGAAGAAACTGGGCATTAGCAGCATTAAAAGCCACCAATGCAAGAAGCAAAATCATTATCTTTTTCATAATCAAAAAGTATTTAATTAAACATATATCTATCTTCCAACCGTTCAAATATCGTGCTAAAATTAGAATAAAGGACTAATCAACCTTGCAAGTGCTTCTTTATAGCTATTCTTTATTGGACGTTTATTCCAATTATCAATTGTAATTATCTGGCACTTAATTAACGTATCCATAAACGATGATTCCAACGCCTTGGTAACCGGCTCGTCGTAAATGATGGCTGCAACTTCAAAATTATCCTCAAAGCTACGGATATCCATATTGGCCGATCCTACCGATGAGAATGTTCCATCAATCATCAATATTTTAGAATGATCGAATCCATTCTGATAAAGGTATACCTTAATTCCAGCGTCAAGCAATTCCGACACAAATGATAAAGAGCTCCAGTACACCACCGTAGAATCGGACTTGCCGGGTAGTATAATTCGAACATCGATGCCACTCAATGCTGCAGTTTTTAGAGCGGTTAAGATACTCTCGTTGGGAATAAAGTATGGCGATGATATGTAAATATGATGTGTGGCCCGAGATATAGCATGAAAAAATGCTTGCATTATACTAGCCCAATCTGAATCAGGACCACTGGTAACAATTTGAATTGGGTGATAATTTGACACCCTAGCCTCGGGAAAATATAATGTGCGATTGCTTAGAATATCGCCTGTAACAAAATACCAATCTATCAAAAAAATCACTTGAAGGGAATGTACGGCCTCACCTTCTATCTGAAGCAACGTATCCTTCCATTGTCCCAGTTTACGGCTTCCCTCAA
The DNA here is from genome assembly GCA_036322835.1 of Tenuifilaceae bacterium CYCD. Taxonomy (NCBI): domain Bacteria; kingdom Pseudomonadati; phylum Bacteroidota; class Bacteroidia; order Bacteroidales; family Tenuifilaceae; species Tenuifilaceae bacterium CYCD. The sequence goes on from AP027304.1 coordinate 3,262,373, forward strand.
TATACCTATCGGCAATATTCATCCCCCCTAAGTATGCAACAGCACCATCAACAACAACTATTTTTCGGTGATTCCGATAGTTGACCTTACTTGTTAGCAATGGAAATTTAACCTCCATAAAAGGATAAGCCTCTACACCTGCCTCGCGCAATTCATTTATATACTTTTTGGGCAAACTCCAACTCCCAACATCATCATATATCAATCGAACCTTAACTCCTTCTTTTGCTTTGGTGACTAAAATGTTCTTGATTCTATTGCCAATTTTATCATTATTAATGATGTAAAATTCTATATGAATACTACTAGTAGCCGAATACAATGCATCGATTATTGAATCGAATGCTTGCTGTCCATTTTGAAAAATAGAGATATTATTGAATTCGGTTAGTAGCGCTTTACTATTATTAAGTAGCAACGTTATAATACTGAGATGATTCGATATTTTTGAATTATTATTATACCTATTTCGTCGGAATAAAGTAACCTGTTGCCTACTCAAGTACTCTATTTGCTCAAGATCCTGAAAACCTTTCCGGTTAAAAATCTTTTCCTTTCGCCTATTCTGTCCAAAAAAGATATAAAATACCAATCCAATAATTGGAAGAAGGATCAGCAGAAGAACCCATGTTGAAGTTTTGGCGGGATCGCGTTTTTCATGGATAACCATTGCTGACGTGGAAACAACAGTAATCAAGTAAATTACTAACAGTATCCATGAAAGGTTAAAAAGAATTACATCGTGAAAAAAGTTAAGCAAAATCATTCACTAAAATTTATTCACTAATATAAGACTTTAACTTATTCTTGAAGCTTTTATGAGGTAAAAATGTCAAATAACATCTAGTCGTTAGAAAATATTTTTAAATAGTTATTACCATTACTCTGTTCAATCGATTTGTAATATTAAGTTTTACAAATACTTATTCTATAACATCAAAACATAGCATTTTTTTCAGTTTCCTGTTAATTGAACAAATTCAAAAAAAATTTGCGAGGTTTGAGAATTCTTTGTACTTTTGCAACGCCAAATTAAAAAAGGCCTTTGGACATAAAGTTGTCCATTTTTTTTGAAGATGATTCAGTAGCTCAGTTGGTAGAGCACATCCCTTTTAAGGATGGGGTCCTGGGTTCGAATCCCAGCTGGATCACTCGAAAAAAATTATAGTTCCATATTGATTCAGTAGCTCAGTTGGTAGAGCACATCCCTTTTAAGGATGGGGTCCTGGGTTCGAATCCCAGCTGGATCACAGCAACTCAAAAGGGTTGCTTTTTTTTTATCCATAACTAAAGAAGCCCGTTAGCATAAAACTAACGGGCTTCTTATTCCATCGGATATTTAATTACTTTCCAACAAGTATTTCAAAGAAATTGGGTTTCACTTTAAGTGTAAGAGTATTGTTATTCAAGTTAAAATCTGAGTCAAATTGAGAAGAGAATTGCCTCATATTCATAAAATTGGGTAATTGCAATGCCACCTCTTTTCCCTCATCACTTTTGTTGAACACTACAATAACAGTATTATTTAGGTAAGTTCTTGAATAAGCATAAATATCCTTATCGGCAATTAAAACATTAAAATCGCCATAATTTAATGCCATATTATCCCTACGAATATTTACCAAGCGCTCCACTGTTTCAAGCGTAAATTGCTCCTTGCCATTGAAACCATCAAATTTCATCATTTTACGGTTATCGGGATCGTTACCTCCCGGTGAGCCAAATTCATCGCCGTAATAGATTGTAGGCACACCAGGAATGGTCATATTAAATGCATTTAGCATACATAACTTGTTGTAAGCAACAGAATCGCCAACGCCAATTTCGCGAGTCCAGCCTGCTTTTTTTGCATCCTCATCGAAACGGACAGCACCACCTGCATAGGAAATAAACCTAGCTCTATCCTGATTTCCTGAGATATTTCCCATAAGGTTATTCCACCCATAATAATTGAATGTCTCGTGCAATGAGTTGTTCAACTGAGTAAAAGCAGCATCGGGACGGGCAAATGCAGCAACAGAAGCATCGTATATGTTAAAATCGAATTGAGAATCGAGCATTCCACTTCCAATATAACTTGCAATAAGCTCCTTACTACCGTAGGTCTCGCCAATCTGATAAACACTTCTATCCGGAACATTTTGCTTAACCTTTTGGGTTAAACGACGCCAAAAGTTTTCGTGAATATGCTTGGTGGCATCGTGACGAAAACCATCCAAACCGAATTCCGTTAGCCAGAAAAGGGCCGAATCGGTCATTGGCTCATAAACCTCAGGACGCTCCAAGTCGAGGGTTGGTAGAAAAACATCGAACCAAGTTGTTAGGCGATACTCATCCCAACGCTCGGTATTCAATGAACCATCGGGTAAGTATAAAGATGTAGCCCAATCGGGATGCTCCTTATACAATGGATGCTCCTTATGAACGTGATTGGCAACATAGTCGAGGATTACGTTCATATTTCGCTTGTGTGCCTCGGTAATTAACTCCTTAAACTCATCGCTTGTTCCAAACCTAAAATCAACCTTGCTCGATGAAATTGGCCAATACCCGTGATAGCCAGAAAACTTTGTGCGCGGATTAGGATATAATCCCCAAGCGCCAAGCGGATTTTGGGTTATTGGTGATAGCCATATAGTGTTGATCCCTAGCGCAGTAAAATACCCATCCTTAATTTTCTGTGTAACACCAGCCAAGTCGCCACCATAGTAATTTGCCTCGGGTAAAATTTCAGGGTCATCAACCTTTTTATCGTTGTTTGAATTGCCATTGTTAAACCTGTCGACCATTAAAAAGTACATAATTTGGCTATTCTTATCGGCACGGGTTAATTGCGATGTGTTAACCACGGGCTTACTCCCTTCCAAGGGTATTAATAAATCGTTGGATTCGCCATACTCATTGAACGCCCAAACCCGAATGTAGGAACGTTTAAAACTTTCAGCGTTAGAGGGTATTGTCAATTTAATATCCTGAGCATCAACAGTAATAAATTCTTCATTCAATAAATAATTCTGCCACAATACAATAATCTTATCTACAGAGTTTATCGCTTTAATATGTAAAACATTACCATTAACTGATTCAGCAACAAGATGTGGCAGTTTTTCGGGTTGATTATTGCCCACAACAAGCACAGAGTTGAATCCTCCCATATTGTTATCCTCTTTTACAGGATTAGCAGGGTCGAGCATCCATTTTCCATCCACAACCACTTGGTAATGGTATTTTCCAGGATTCAGCATCATTTTGGTTTTAAATACGTTACCATCTAAAATTAATGGTGTTGATGCTGGATTCCAATCGTTAATTTGACCAGCTAGCTGAACGGATTTTACCTTTTTACCAGTGGGATTGTACTCAAAGTTTACAGGTATTTTTCGACCCTTACGCAATACTAAAGAGTACTTAGCCCCTGACACCCAAACATCCATTACATTCAATTTGGGTAACTCTGAATTATTGCATTTAATGGTCAATTTTGACTTATCGTTCGACAATGTGTAGGAAAATACATTTGGCATACAAACTGAGTCAATAACCGAAGGATTTGGAAAATAATCGGTCATTACAACCGCTGTACTATCGCCAAGCAATTGTACTACTGTAAGCAAATCATTTACAGCTGGTTTATCGGGTACGTTATTTAACTCGACACCCTTTTGGCAAGAAATTGCCAAAATAGATAAGATAATTATTAATAATTTTCTCATAGCCTGTTAGTTATATAATTATTTCAATTCGATAATCATTGCCGAGCGAGGTGAAAGCTGAATTTTAGATAAATCATCAATGCTTTTATCAGTAATGATATCAATACCAGATTTCTTATCACCTAAAAATTCATTAAACCTTGCTGTATCGAGTACTTTTGGCTGATAACCATTATTTAGGATTACCATCACAGTTTGCTGCTGATTGTAACGGAAATACACATAAACCCCATTCTCCGGAATAAAGTGAGTTAATTTACCATTATGTACAGCTGTGGCCGTTTTTCTCCAATTCAGGATTTTTGAGGTATAATCCCAAATCTCGTTTTGTTTTTTGTTTCTGCCTTCAGGTGTAAACGCATTATGCTTATCTGTAGCCCAACCTCCGGGAAAATCCTTACGGATATCGCTATGCCCCTTGGCATCGTCGCCATCCATAAGTACCTCGGTGCCGTAGTATATTTGAGGAATACCACGGGTTGTTAGCAGAAATGCAGTAGCCAACTTTAAACGCCCCACGGCAACTGATGAATCCTTGTGAAAACGACCATTATCATGATTTTCGAGAAAAATGAACAGATTATTGGTATTCTTGTAAACAAAATCGTGCGCCAGAATTTCGTATAAACGGGCTAAACCGGTATCCCAGCCCTCCTCCTCATCAAAAGCCTTTTTCATGGCAAACATTAATGGGAAGTCCATAACCACAGGCAGGCTAGAGTTGTAGCCATCGGGATTGTTGGCATCCTTTTGCCAGTAGGCTACCCACGATGGGTAATTCACCCAGGTTTCACCAACAATATTAAAGGAAGGATATTCGGAAAGTATAGCCTTATCCCAATCGGACATGAAATATTTATCGCAATACGGGTAGGTATCAACTCTAATTCCATCGAGGTTAGCATACTCAATCCACCAAATACTATTCTGAATAAGATACTTAGCCAAGAAAGGGTTACGCTGATTTAGATCGGGCATATGCTTGTCGAACCAGCCATCAGACATTAGATCTTTATCCAATTTAGATGAATGGGGATCGAATGTTGTTGGAATACGGTAGTTTGTTCTGGTGAACTCTGGAAACTGGTTAAGCCAATCCTTAGTGGGTAAATCCTTCATCCACCAATGCTCACCACCGCAATGGTTGAAAACCATATCTTTTATGACCTTAAGATTCTTTGAATGAGCAATATTCACGTATTGTTTGAACAGATCATTATCGCCAATTCGAGGATCAATCCGGTAAAAATCGGTAATGGCATACCCGTGGTACGACCATGCTGGTTGGTTATTCTCCAGTACTGGAGTCATCCAGATTGCAGTAGCGCCAAGCTGACCTATATAATAGAGATGATTGATAACACCCTGCAAATCGCCTCCATGACGGCCGTAGGGCTCCATTCGATTATACGTCTCGGTCATCTCCTTAACCGAATCTATTTTTGAATTGCCATCGGAGAACCTATCGGGTACAATAAGGTAAACAACATCGGCATTATTAAACCCTTTGCGGTCGGCAGAACCCTGAATGCGCTGTTTTAACTCATAGCTTATAACCTGAGTTTTTTGTTTTGGCAACTTAAACTGAATTTTGATAAAACCAGCCTTAGCATTCTCTGCAATATTAAGGTTCAAAAACAAGTAGTTAGGATTTTCGACCTTTTCGGTGCTCTCAATTTTTACACCTTCTGCAATTAGAATAACCTCGGCACTTGAGATGTTTTGTCCGTAAACCATCAGTTGAACATTTGGATTTTTCATTCCAACCCACCAATTCAACGGTTCAATCCGTTTAACTATTTGAGCATTAGCAATCATAGCCAACAGAATTAAAGTAGATGTTAAGTTAAATTTTATCATAATTCAGCAATTAAAAGTTACAAAAAAAGAGGTTGCCAGAGCAGACAACCCCTTTACAAATAGTTAAATATTAACCTCTACCAATGGCATTAAGGTCGGCAAAAGCCTCCTTAAGCCTAATAACAATAGACTCCTCGCCTTTGCGTAACCATACGCGTGGGTCGTAGTACTTTTTATTGGGAGCGTCCTCGCCTTCTGGATTACCAATTTGTCCTTGTAAATAGTCCTTCTTCGCGGTATAGTAATTCTTAATTCCTTCCCAGTATGCCCACTGTAAGTCAGTATCGAGGTTCATTTTAATTACGCCATATCCTAACGCTTCCTCAATCTTCTCCTTCTCTGAACCGCTACCACCATGAAAAACAAAGTTTACAGGTTTTGCTGCTGTACCAAATTTTTTCTGAATAAGTTCTTGAGAATTCTTGAGGATAACTGGGTTCAATACAACGTTACCGGGCTTATAAACACCGTGAACGTTACCAAACGATGCGGCAATGGTGAAATTTGGGCTAATCTTCATTAATTCCTCGTAAGCATAGGCAACCTCCTCGGGCTGAGTGTAAAGTTTAGAGCTATCAACACCAGTATTATCAACACCATCCTCCTCGCCGCCGGTTACACCGAGCTCAATCTCTAGGGTCATGCCCATTTTAGCCATACGGGTAAGATATTTCTTGCAAATCTCGATATTCTCGTGAAGTGGCTCCTCGGACAAATCGAGCATATGTGAGCTGAAAAGAGGTTTTCCAGTCTCCTTAAAGTGCTTTTCACCAGCATCGAGCAAACCATCAATCCAAGGTAGTAGTTTTTTAGCAGCATGATCGGTATGAAGCACTACGGGAACACCATAAGCTTCTGCAAGTGTTTGAACGTGTTTTGCGCCGCTAATTGCACCTAAAATACTAGCCTTTTGACCATCGTTGGATAATGTTTTACCAGCAATAAACGATGCTCCACTATTTGAAAACTGAATAATTACAGGTGAACCAACCTCTCTAGCAGTTTCCAAAACTGCATTCATTGTATTTGTTCCTGTTACGTTTACTGCAGGAAGAGCAAATTTTTCAGATTTGGCGAACTCAAATAGGTCGCTCAGCTGTTTGCCAGTTATAATTCCGGCTTGAAATCGTTTTGTAGTCATAGTTAATTATGTTAAATGCACCGTAAAGGTAACACTTTCAATTTTAACCTACGCAAAAACTTGCTTTTGCACAGGAATGTTAATGGAACTATTTGGCAATACCCTTTGCTCCTTGCCGTAAACCTTAATGATTATTGAATCGCCAGCCTCATTAATGATTGTTACCTCTTTGGGAGAAACATTTACTTTCAAGGTATTTTCTCGGTACCAAACTTTAAAGCTGTACGATTTCCACTCGGTAGGAATTAATGGGTTGAAAATCAACATATCCTCACGAATACGCATTCCACCAAATCCCTCAACAATCGAAATCCAGGTGCCGGCCATACTTGTAATGTGTAAACCTTCCTTAACCTCGTGGTTATAGTCATCCAAGTCTAAGCGGGCTGTACGAACATAAAGTTCATAAGCTTTGCTCCCATTTCCAATGCGTGATGCTAGAACACTATGTACGCAAGGCGAAAGTGATGACTCGTGAACAGTGCGAGCCTCGTAGAACTCGTAGTTACGTTTGATGGTATCGGTATCGAATCTATCCTCAAGGAAGTACATACCCTGCAAAACATCGGCCTGTTTGATAAAGCAAGAGCGTAAAATGCGGTCCCAGCTCCACTTTTGGTTCAATGGGCGTTCCTTAACATCCAAATCCTTCACAAGAATTTGCTCCTTATCCATATAGCCTTCCTGCTGTAGGTAAACGCCTAATTTCTTATCTTCTGGATAGAACATATTCGCTCGAATCTCGCGCCATTTAGCAACTTCCTTGCTATCGTCGAACTTGATACGTCCAACTAGCTCAGCATATTTAGCGGAATCCTGCAATTTAACGTACTGAGCAGCCTCATCGGCGTACTCCATGCACCAGCAAGCAATAAAGTTGGTGTACCAGTTATTATTTACGTTATTCTCGTACTCATTTGGACCAGTTACACCAAGCATAACATACTTGCCCTTTTCGGCAGAGAAATTGATACGTTGTGCCCAATAACGAGCTATACCAATAAGCAGTTCAAGACCAAAGTTTACAAGATAACTCTTATCGCCAGTATAACGAACATAGTTGTATACTGCAAAGGCAATTGCACCATTACGGTGAATCTCCTCGAAGGTGATTTCCCACTCGTTATGGCACTCCTCGCCATTCATTGTTACCATTGGATACAATGCTGCTCCATCCTTAAATCCAAGTTTTGCAGCGTTCTCAATGGCTTTATCGAGTTGCTTGTAGCGATACAGAAGTAACTGACGGGCAACTTTTTGTCCGTGTGTAACCATATAGAATGGCAAGCAGTATGCCTCTGTGTCCCAGTAAGTTGAACCACCATACTTCTCGCCAGTAAAACCTTTAGGGCCAATATTCAAACGTTCATCCTTGCCTGTGTAGGTTTGGCTAAGCTGGAAGATATTGAAACGAATACCCTGCTGAGCAGCCACATCTCCCTCAATGGTGATATCGCTATGTAGCCAAATTTCAGCCCAAGCATTCTTCTGCTCCTCAAACATTCTATCGAAACCCTTTGCAATTGCTGCATCCATTGATTTTTCAAGAACCTTGGGGAAAATTCCTTTCTCGTGATTCAAACTTGAAATAACTGCAGCAAACTTATAAAGAGTAACCTCATCGCCAGATTTTAGGTTGACAGAGAAACGGTTATCAACGTATTTTTCTGAGGTATTAACCTGAGGATTTACGTTTGCCTGCTGACCATTAACATAAACAAAATTACGCATTGCGTGCCCTACGTGAAAATCAAGTTTCTTGGTGCGACATACAATGTAACTTAAAGTATTCCCTTTGATATCAATAATATCCCAGAACTTTTCGCCGTAGTTAGAATCCTCGTTATGCACATCGGCATCGAGGTATGGCCTTAATTCTACAGTAGCATCGGAGTTGAGCACCTTTACGCTATAGCGAATAGCACCAATCTCGCTATCCTCCATACTTAAAAAGCGTAACGCTTTAACTGCAACCTTTATACCCGATTGCAACTCGCAAATAAACGAACGCTCAAGGTATCCCTCCTTCATATTGAGTACCCTGCGGAAATCGTTTACTTTACATTTAGCTAAGTCTAGCACCTCATTGTTGATATAGACATCAATACCAATCCAATTGGTTGAGTTTATTACTTTTGCAAAATACTCAGGATAACCATTTTTCCACCAACCTACGCGGGTTTTATCGGGATAGTAAACTCCACCAATGTAGCTTCCCTGCAGGGTACTACCGCTAAACTTCTCCTCAAAGTTTGCTCTCTGCCCCATTGCACCATTACCAATGCTAAAAAGACTCTCCGAAGCACGGGTATTTTCAGGAACAAAGCCCTCCTCTATAATGCACCATTCATGGTGTTTTAAGTATGAGTTCATACAGATATTATTTACTTATTACTTAATTCAAATCGTTAAATTAATTATATATCAATTATTTATGAAATAAAATAATCTTTCAAATTATCATAAGTGAATTGCTTTAGATTTGGAATAACAAGATTGGCCTTACCTAGATTATCGGGGCTACCAATCCCCACGCATCGCATACCAGCACTAATGGCAGCATCAATCCCAGCCTCTGCGTCCTCGAACACAATGCAGTGCTCAGGCAATTCGCCTAAGGCCTTAGCGGCAATAAGGAATATATCGGGAGCCGGTTTTGCAGCGGCAACAGCATTGCCATCCAGAATTTTATCGAAATGACGGGTGAGTCCAATTCTATCGAGAATAACAGGCGCATTTTTACTGGCAGAGCCCAGCGCCAACTTTATATTATGCATTCTTAACTCCTCTAGCAGTTCCTTTGCCCCAGGCAATATCTCATCGGGAGTCATTTTAAGAATATGCTCTAGGTACCATTCATTCTTTCGAGCGGCCATCACCTCCATTTTATCCATAGGAAATGACAACCCACCCACCTCCAGCAAGATCTCAAGGGAGCGCATACGGCTAACCCCTTTAAGACGCTCATTGTGAGCTTCACTAAATTCAAAGCCTAAATCGTGCGCCAATCGCTTCCATGCCAAGTAGTGATACTTAGCAGTATCAACCACAACACCATCCAAATCGAAAATGCAAGCCTTAATAGGATTCATATACTGATTTAACTATGAGATTCTTTAACAAACGATACTGATAATGCAGCCAATAGCATCGAAGCACCAGCCATAATAATCATATAAATTGCACTATCGTTAAAAAGAAGTTTCAACAAAGTACCCGATAGAATTCCACTTATTATCTGAGGAACAACCACAGTTATATTGAATAATCCCATATAAACTCCAGTTTTACCTGCGGGAAGTGAACGAGCCAGAATTGCGTATGGCATTGCAAGAATAGCGGCCCAAGCAACCCCAACACCAACCATTGAAAAAATTAGCGCATAGTGATTCTTAAATAGGTATATTGAGAGGAATCCTAGGCCACCAAGTAAAAGCGAAAATGCATAGGTTTTCTTTCTGCCAAACTTATCGGCTATCTTATTCATAAAGATTGCGAAAATTGCAGCGAATACGCTATAAAGCCCAAACAGAACACCAACCCAGTTTGCAGCCTCGTTATAAGCCTCAGAGGTTGAATCGCCAATAGCTGCACCCCAAATATGCTGTGCAACTGCAGGAGTTGTATAAACCCACATTATAAATAGAGCAAACCAAGAGAAAAACTGAACAACAGCCAGTTGTCCCATAACTTTTGGCATACTAAATAGGGTTTTAAAGAATCCTACATGCTCGGCGGCTTTCTCTTCCTCTAAAGTTTTACCTTGATACTCGGCAAACTCTTTAGGTGGATACTCCTTTGTTCTGAATACAGTCCAAAGAACAGAAACTAATAGTATAGAACCACCTATATAGAACGACCAGATTACAGAGTCAGGCACTTGACCCTCATCTGCAGTATTAGCAATACCTAAATAATTTGTTAGAATAAAAGGCAGGAATGAGCCAATAACAGCACCTATGTTAATAAGTAATGTTTGAATTGAATACCCTTGATTAGTTTGCTCATCGGGCGTCATATCTGCCACTAAAGAACGGAATGGTTGAAAGGTTACGTTAAACGATGCATCCATAAAGGCAAACATCAATGCACCAAATATTATAGGCGGGATAATAGCCACAGCCCAATTTGCATTGGGTAAGAAAAACATACCAATAGCAGCAGCAATTGCACCACCAAAAATAAATGGACTCCGACGACCTAAACGATTCCAAGTTCTATCGCTTGCAGCGCCAACCCAAGGCTGAATTACTAAGCCCATAATAGGAGCCAGTAACCAGAAGTATGATAAATGGTGTAAATCAGCACCAAGGTTTGACAGAATACGAGAAACATTGGCATTTTGAAGTGCAAATCCTGCTTGTACTCCAAGGAATCCAAAGCTAAGATTCCAAATCTGCCAAAAACTGAGTTTAGGTTTCTTTGTCATAAGAGTTTTTTTACTTTGATTTCAAAAGTAAGGTAAAAAAATGTTAAAAAAAACACACATTCAACACCAAACCCCTGTAAATAAAAGAGTTTAGAGGCTACAAGTCGCATTTCAATCGTTTACGAAGAGATGAAAAAAATTTTAGCTGGACACAAAAATATTTTGCTTCAAAACCCTTGAAAAGTCGAATAAACGAGCCGTAAACGTTTGCGGAATTTTTAAAAACAAAAAAGGTTATCCTATTTGGATAACCATGAAAAAAACGCTGTCAGGGTTTAAAACCCTGACAGCGTTAAAAGGGATCAATCTATTTAAAATTCCGAAGTAAAATGGAATTTTATATCAGGGAATTTCTCTATGGCCATTTGGAGCGAATATGGCGAATCGGCAAGGAAAACCTCGCGACCGTGCTTATCTAACGCCAAGTTGTTGTACTTGCGGATTCGGAAATCATCAAGTTGTGATTTGTTGGTGGTTTCCATCCAGCAAGCCTTGTGAAGGCTAAAATTCTCGTATCGGCACTTCGCACCATACTCGTGCTCCAACCTGTACTGAATAACGTCGAACTGAAGTGCACCAACTGTACCTATAATTTTACGCCCGTTGGATTTTTGAGTGAAAAGCTGCGCAACGCCCTCATCGGTCAGCTGGTCAATACCCTTGGCCAATTGCTTAAACTTCAATGGGTCGGCATTCTCCACGTACCTAAAAAGTTCGGGTGAAAAACTTGGAATACCCTTAAATTTTAGGATTTCCCCCTCAGTTAGGGTATCACCTATTTTAAAGTTGCCAGAATCCGGCAAACCAACAATATCGCCAGGGTAAGCAAACTCAACAATCGATTTTTTGTCAGCCAAAAACGCATTAGGGCTCGAGAAACGGAATGTTTTATTGAGACCAACGTGTAAATAGGGTTTATTGCGCTCAAATTTACCAGAGCAAATCTTTAGAAAAGCGATTCTATTCCTGTGATTTGGATCCATATTGGCAAAAATTTTAAATATGAATCCCGTCATCTTATCCTCAAAAGGCGAAATTGTTCTAGCATCGGTTACTGTTGGGCGCGGGTAAGGTGCAATTTGCACAAAGCAGTCGAGCAGCTCCTTTACGCCAAAGTTATTTAGCGCACTACCAAAGAAAACAGGCGCAAGCTCGCCAGCTAAGTATGCATTAATATCAAACTCAGGGTAAACCTCGCTAACCAGTTCTATCTCCTCGTGGAATTTTTTGGTAAAAGGCTTAATATAGCCATCGAGTTCCGGCGAGTTAATATCCTTTATTTCAATAATATTATCGGAAACGGTTTGCTTATCGTCGCCCGAAAAAAGGAATAGCTTCTGCTCAAACAAATTATACACACCCTTAAAAGTTGGGCCTTGGCTAATTGGCCAACTCAATGGACGAACCTTTATCTTTAATTCTTTCTCAATCTCGTCGAGTAGTTCAAACGGATCGTTGCCCGGACGGTCAAGTTTATTGATAAATACAATCACCGGCGTGTTGCGCATTCTACAAACCTCCATAAGCTTGCGGGTTTGAGTCTCAACACCCTTAGCGTGGTCGATAACAATAATTACGCTATCAACAGCAGTTAGCGTGCGGTATGTGTCCTCGGCAAAATCCTGGTGACCGGGTGTATCAAGAATGTTAACCTTATAACCATTATGCTCAAACTCCATAACCGATGTGGAAACTGAAATACCACGCTGGCGCTCAATCTCCATAAAGTCGGATGTAGCTGTTTTCTTAATTTTATTACTCTTTACGGCACCAGCAACGTGAATAGCACCTCCAAAAAGCAGCAACTTCTCGGTAAGGGTTGTTTTTCCTGCATCGGGGTGGCTAACAATGGCGAATGTTCTACGGCGTTTTACTTCTTCTAAACTCATTGCTCTCAATTTTCGGAGTGCAAAGATACAAAAAGTAAAGGGTATAATTCTATAGTTAGTTATGTAGAATTAATCGACCGGTTGAAGTTTACCTTCCTGCTTTGCAATAAGTGTTGCAATCATAGCATCGCCAGTTACATTCACCACTGTACGAAGCATATCCAGAGGTCTATCAATGGCCATTATCAACGCTAGACCTTCAATTGGTAACCCAACGGAATTCAGCACTATGATTAGCATTACCATTCCAGCGCCAGGCACTCCAGCCGAACCAATAGATGCTAAAGTTGCAGTAATTAGAATTATGAGCAATTGACTAAATGTTAAATCGATGCCAAAAACCTGAGCAATAAATACAGTAGCCACAGCCTGATAAAGGCTAGTCCCATCCATGTTAATGGTTACACCAACAGGAAGCACAAAGCTAGAAATATCGTTATGAACACCCAGTTTTTTCTCAACCTGCTCCATAGTTACAGGCAAAGTGGCTGCACTTGAACTGGTGGAAAAAGCAACGAGTTGGGCTGGGAAAATCGACTTATAGAACTTTTTAAATCCAATGCCAACAAATAATTTGAGGAATGTTGGATATATCACCGTTATAATTATAATTAGACCAATAATAACCGCAAGCGTATACATTCCTAGCGTAGTAAAAAGATGCAGTGATGATGAAACATCGTTACCAGTAAAATCAACAATCAACGAGGCCATAAGTGCAAAAACGCCGTATGGCGCAAAAAGCATAATTATATCAACTATTTTAAGGATAACCTCATTTAGCCCTTCAACAAAATCCTTGACAATTGACACTTTTGGATGTTTTGCAAGAATTAAGGCCACGCCAAATATCAACGCAAAGAATATAACCTGAAGCATTAAGGTATTATCCGACGCCGCTCGAACAACATTCTCAGGAACAATATCAACTAAGAACTGCAAAGGAGATTGTTCCTTGAAATTCTGAGCAACATCCTGTTTTGCGGCAACATCTATGGAGTACTTTGATACAAAATCTGTTCTTTTTTCATCGGGGAAAAACTTGCCAGGATTAATCACATTAACAATAACAAGTCCTATTGCAACAGCAATAAGGGTTGTGAGAATATATAGTGATATGGTTTTAAGTCCTATACGGGATAGTTTCGTTATATCGGACAAACCGGCCACCCCGGCCACCAGCGAGGCAAAAATCAAAGGCATCGCCACTAATTTTAGCATATTCAGGAATATTGTACCGAATGGCTTAATGTAGTCCGAAACAAAATTATTGATTCCGAGAATAACTGATAAAACGCCAATAGCAATCCCTATAAGCATTCCAATAAGAATTTTGGCGTAAAGAGGAGTTTTCTTGAACATGACTATACTTTTAATAATTCTTGTAAAAATATATGATTATTTGAGAACACAAAAAAACCGGCTAGTGCCGGCTTTAATCTATAAATCAATAACTATTACAAAGTTTGAACAGGGCCTTTAAAAGTTCCTTTAAACAGAATATTATCAATAACTATTGAGTCTGACACTACAACATTACCTTCAACATAATGATTTCCCCTATAGTTAACGGTATCGGCCACAACATTTATATCATACTCCATTATACTCCCCAAATTTACAACTTTAAAAGTGCCAGCCTTAATATTAAAAATCACACCTGTATCCTGAGCAAAATCGTAGTTATATAGTATTTCACACGAATCAGCAGAAAAGGCTGGTTTTGTTGAAAAAATATCAATGGTATAGTCGCCCTGCTTAATTTCGGCCTCACTCTCTGAATACATGTAGAATGTAATAATTGATCCAATACCGGATAACGATGAAGTATTCTGATCCAAACTTACACCTTCGCCAATGAGAGTAACCACGAAAGGAGTACTCCCCGTCTCGGGAAGTGCCGATGAATACTTGTATTGATATCCCCTGTACAATTTTAATTCACCACCATCAAATTTTATAATATTATCAGTAGTTTCATCATCTTTACTACACGCAATCAGCATCATGCTTAATGAAACCGCTATTAGAATTAGAATTTTTGAGTGATTCATGGCATTTATCTTGTTTTAGTTGAAAGCAGAGAACCTTCAAATCGCTAAATTAGAAAAAAAATGGTGATAGTATCAATTTAACAATATTTATTTTGACATAAAAAAAGAGAGGGGTAGCCTCTCTTTCATTTGTATTATTTATAGATTAGTGACAGCCGCATCCACATCCGCAATCCTCTTGATCGTGACTATGAGCATGGTTATGAGCATGGCCATGAGTAAGCTCTTCAGTAGAAGCATCCCTTACGTTCACTACGTTTCCAGTAAAGAAAAGATCCTGCCCAGCAAGAGGATGGTTAAAATCCATCACAACAGCACTATCGTTAACCTCAACGACAGTTCCATCAAGCGCATTACCATCTGAATCGCGCATCGGTAATCTATTTCCAATTACTAACAGATCCTCCTGAAGTTCTCCATCAACCATAAAAATATCCTTAGGAAGTTCAACTATCGCCATATCGTTTACTTCGCCATATCCTTCTTTTGGAGGAATCATAAACTCAAAGGAATCACCTACCGATAAACCATTTAGGTTGTCCTCAAACAACTGAAGTAACTGCCCATGTCCATAAAGAAAAACCAACGGATTTTCTGCTTCGGCGGCGTCTACTAACTCTCCATTAACCTTCAACTCGTAGCTAATAGAAACAATTTTATCCTTTGTAATAACCATGAAATTGTGTTTTTTTTAAAAATTATTAGGGTTCAAAATAACAAGATAATTTCCTTATTAACAAATAAAACTATCAATATGTTCTAATGAATTTGAATAAGTATGATGGACTAAAATGAAGCATAAAAATACTTTTTAAAACATTTTTTTAATAAAAGCGTTGTTATGTCAATAATAAACACCATATTTGTACCGTAAAACATTTATTCACTATTTATTCAATTTTTAACATGAAAGGTAAAGTAAAATGGTTTGATGCAGCTAAAGGTTTTGGCTTTATTCAAACTGAAGAAGGTAGCGACGTTTTTGTACACTACACAGGTATTGCAAGAGAAGGTTTCAAGCGTCTTGATGAAGGTCAAGAAGTTAGTTTCGAAATCACTCAAGGAAAACGTGGCCCACAAGCTACCAACGTTGAAGTGTTAGAATAACAGATTATTCCTAACATAATTAAAGGCCTCTTAACGAGGCCTTTTTTCTTTCTATGAGGTCAATTAAAAAGTAATGCTAAATCTCATTATAGGATTACTTGTGTATGGAGAATACTGGTTATCTGCAATATTCCACAACAAAAGTATATTAACGGCAGCCCTATCTCCAACTCGTTGACGCCAGCCTCCTCCCACTAGATACATATGCACCCAGCCTCTACCCTCGCTCGAATTAACATCCAACTTTTTCCTATCTATATATAATCCTTCATACTCGCCATGCAGAATTACCCCACCATGTACTCCAAACCCAAAAGTCTCGTAAAAATCGGGAATAGGAAGGACTTGGGTGAAAGCCGAAAATCCCCAAATATTAGTTTTGCTTGATTCAGAACTCCCGTCTATATAACTAAATCGTTCCTTGCGATATGTGTATCGACCACCTACGCCTGCCGACCATTGCGGCAAAATCCACATTCCAACCATAGGAACTATGTCGAACTGTGTTATTCTACTTCCAATGGTTAGCCCCAAACTTCCCCCGTAAAATATTCTATCGGCAGGTCTCTGGAAATCGCCATGCCTACGCTGCGCCATTACATGAACTGATGCTATGCTTAATATCGCGATAACAACGATGAATGCTTTTAACCTCAAAACCATACATGTTCTGTTAAATATACCCCTTATTAGTTACTGTAAATGTATAAATTTTAATTTTACATCACTTTCCCCTAGGAAGGTTTGACATAATATTACAAAACAACCAATAAAATATGAAAAAACTGATTCTTGCAATATTCATTTTTATTGTACCATACTCTCTTCTATCCCAAAATGAACAGAATTTTGAAACAGACCCAATCATTTTAAATAGGATTGGTAAATGGCAAGACCTCAAGTTTGGTTTTATGATGCACTGGGGGTTTTACTCGCAATGGAGCGTTGTGGAATCGTGGTCCATATGTAACGAGCCATGGATTAATAGAGGTGCTGTTCCATACATCGAATATGTGAACAAATACCAAGCACTTAACAAAACCTTTAATCCTGTGCAATTTGACCCTGAATATTGGGCTACTTTGGCACAAGAAGCAGGCATGAAGTATTTTGTTTTTACCACCAAGCATCACGACGGATTCTGTATGTACGACACAAAACAAACCTCGTATTCTATCACAGACCCGAGCTGTCCATTCTCCACAAATCCAAAATCGGATGTTACAAAGGCTCTTGTAGATGCATTTAGGGCAAAAGGGTTTTGGTGTGGACTTTACTTTTCAAAGCCAGATTGGCATCATCCAGATTATTGGGCTCCAGAGTGGGCAACACCCGATAGAAACGTAAACTATAATCCGAAGGATTATCCTGAACGATGGCAACGATATGCCAATTTCACCTACAATCAAATTGAAGAATTATCCACTCAGTATGGTGATATCGATATTCTTTGGCTCGATGGCGGTTGGGTTCGCCCAGAATGGAGTTTAACAGAAGAATCGCGCCATTGGTTGGGATGTAAAGGATGGATTCAGGATATCAATATGCCAAAAATTGCCAGTATGGCAAGAAAAAATAACCCAGATCTTTTAATTGTTGACAGATCGGTTCACGGAAAATACGAGAATTACCGTACACCTGAGAAGGAAGTTCCCGATTCTATTCTACCCTATCCTTGGGAAACTTGCATGACAATGGGAAACTCGTGGTCATATGTGGAAAACGATGTTTATAAGTCGACAAATACACTTATCCATATGCTTATTGATATTGTATCGAAAGGTGGAAATTTCTTGCTAAACGTTGGCCCATCTCCATTAGGAATCCTACCCGAGCCAGCAATAGTTAGAATGCAAGAAATTGGCAACTGGATGAAAGTCAATGGAAAAGCAATTTACTCAACTCGACCAATCTACCCTTACAAACAGGATAAAATTAGATTTACACAGGCAAAAAATGGTGCTATTTACGCCTTTTATTTACTTGAGGAGAACGAACCTCTACCTAACAATATTAAACTTGGAAAAACAGGCTTTAAAATAAGCTCCATTAGGATTCTGGGCTCAAATACAAAGTTAAACTTCAAACAAATCAGCGATGGTTACGAAATAGCGATTCCTAAATCTATTATTGCAAACAATCAAATTAAGCACGCTGTTGTATTCGAAATCAAATAGTCTAGAATGAATATAGGAATTAAAATCATAGCCTTTTTAACTTGCTGTACTTTACTTTCTAAAGTAAATGCTCAATCGTATCAATTTCCATTTCAAAACCCTGATTTGTCTTTGGAAGAACGATTAGACGATATTATATCCCGTTTAACATTAGATGAAAAGGTACTTTTAATGCAACACAATGCGCCAGCAATTGATAGACTTGCTATACCAGCTTACAATTGGTGGAACGAGGCGCTACACGGAGTTGCTCGCACCAAAGAGTATGTTACAGTATTTCCTCAGGCAATTGCGCTGGCTGCAACATTTAATCCTGATGGTTTGCAAAAAACTGCCGATATTATTTCGACCGAAGGTAGAGCAATTTTCAATGATGACTTTAAGAATGGGAAAACTGGTGAAAACTACAGAGGTTTAACCTACTGGACTCCAAATATCAATATTTTCCGCGATCCTCGCTGGGGTCGAGGCCAAGAAACCTACGGCGAAGATCCTTACCTAACCTCAGTAATGGGAGGGGCTATGGTTCGAGGGCTTGAGGGCGATGATCCAAACTATTTAAAAGCAGTTGCTTGCGCCAAGCATTTTGCAGTCCACAGTGGTCCCGAGCACAATAGGCATTCATTCAACGTTACGGTTTCTGCATATGATTTATGGGACACATACCTACCTGCATTCAAGCATCTGGTGGTAAACGAGAAAGTTCACGGAGTAATGTGTGCATATAATAGATTTGTCGGTACACCCTGCTGTGCAAATGACACACTACTCAATGATATTCTTCGTAAAAAATGGGGTTTCGATGGATATGTTACTACGGATTGCTGGGCAATTTCCGATTTTCTGAACTTCCACAACACCCACAGTTCTGAAATTGAAGCAATCAGCGATGCCTTACTATCTGGTTCAGACTTGGAGTGTGGTTCGTTATACCATAAATTAATCGATGCTGTTAAATTGGGCTACATAACAGAAAAACAGGTGAATATTTCTTTAAGAAGATTGCTCAAAATTGAATTTCAACTAGGGATCTTCGATCCACAGGAAATAGTACCATTTGCCAGCATAGACCGTTCAAAACTCGATTGCAATGAGCACAAGCAACACGCCTATCTAATGGCTAAACAATCGATAGTACTCCTTAAAAATGAAAACAGAGTACTTCCTTTAGATGAAAATAGAATTAAACACATTGCCATTATTGGTCCTAATGCGAATAACCCCAAAACACTACTTGCTAACTACAATGGAACGCCCTCTTCTAGCACAACTCCATACCAAAGTTTATTAAATAGATATGGCAACAAATTGAAGATAACATTCTTTCAAGGGGTTGGAATTGTTGACACTCTGAGTGCTTCTCCTTCGTTTTCGGAGATATCAAAAAGTGTTAGCAATGCCGATGTAATCCTATTTATTGGAGGAATTTCGGCCAATTACGAAGGTGAGGCCGGCGACGCTGGAGCTGGTGGTTACTTTGGCTTTGCAAGTGGCGATAGAACCACCATGGCTTTGCCAAAGGTTCAAACCGAACTGCTTAAGAAGCTGAAAAAGATTAATCGTCCCATTGTGCTTATAAATATGTCGGGCTCTTCCATTAGTTTTGAGTGGGAAAACCAAAATGTTGATGCAATCCTCCAGGTTTGGTATGGAGGACAATCGGCTGGTGATGCAATAGTTGATGTAATATTTGGAAAGTACAATCCGGCAGGTCGAATGCCCATTACAACCTATAAAAGCGATACGGATTTGCCCGATTTTGAAGACTATTCAATGGAAAATCGTACATATAGGTATTATAAAGGTGAGGTCAGATATCCTTTTGGTTATGGACTCAGTTATGCAGAATTCGCCTATTCAAACCTAAAGTTTACTAAAGAAATTAATACAGGTAATAATTTAGAGGTTGAAGTAGAAGTTCAAAATACTGGAAAAATATCTGGTGATGAAGTAGTTCAGTTGTACACATCGCATATAAATAGTACTGCTCCAACACCCATATGCGCCCTCAAGGCATTTAAGAGGGTGTCATTGAACCAAGGTGAAAAACAAAAAGTTATATTTCTTCTTACTCCCACAGATTTAGCAAAGGTTGATTTAAACGGAAAGTCTGAGGAAAATTCTGGAAAGATTAATATTTTTGTTGGTGGCGGTCAACCAAAATATGCGAATGGATTAAGCGATACATTAACAGTAAGCGGAAATCCCGTCATAATAAAATAAGAATAATCAATTGAAAAATATGAAATGTCCATGTAAGGAATTACACCCAATGTAATGATTAATGTATGGACATTCCATGTGAGCAAACACAAACTGAGAAACAAAAAGTTGCGTAATTACAAATCTGTTACTTAATAATTTTAAACACATGAATATAGTCATCACAGGCGCATCGAGAGGAATTGGGTTTGAAGTAGCACGCCTATTTGCAGCCCGCGAAAGCAACAATATTGTGGCCATTGCTCGTAGTGAGCAAAAACTAAAAGATTTAAAAAACGCATGTATAAAGGAGAATATCCAAGCGCACCTATACCCTATTATCTTTGACTTGGAACAAGTCGAATTAATTGGAAACACATTGGTCCCTCAAATAAAACAGCATATAGGAACTGTTGATATCCTTATAAATAATGCTGGATTTCTCGTAAATAAGCCATTTGAGCAACTTACCACCGAAGATATTGATAGGATGGTTAAAGTAAACTATTCATCTGCAATAAACCTGACAAAAGAATTAATCCATTCAATGAGCCAAGGTGGACATATTGTTAACATAAGCAGTATGGGTGGTTTCCAAGGGAGCCAAAAATTTAATGGTCTTTCGGTTTATGCCTCAAGTAAAGCAGCTCTGGCCTCAATAACTGAATGCCTTGCAGAAGAGTATAAGCAGAAGGGCATCAGCATTAATTGCCTTGCACTTGGTGCAACCGATACTGAAATGCTACGACAGGCTTTCCCGGGCTATAAAGCCCCGATAAATGCAACCGAGATGGCTGAATTCATTGTTGATTTTGCAATAAATGGCAAAAAATACTTTAATGGTAAAATACTTCCAGTAACAACCACAAACCCATAAAGAACTTAACCAAATATTTACAATAAAAAAGGAGCCAATGGCTCCTTTTTTATTGTATGTTTCGAAGTGATTATCTGTATTCTCTAGGCATTACTTCACCTTTAAGAACCATAAGGCCATTCATTGCAAGTGCTTGCATTTCATCCTCACCAGGGTAAACGGTTATCGGTGCAATAAAACCAACCATATCCTTGATATAATCCACCAAATCGTTATTGTGAGCTATACCACCAGTTAGAATAATTGCATCAACTTTACCCTTGAGCACTCCAGCCATAGAAGCAATTGCCTTTCCAATGTTGTACGACATTGCATCCTGGATAAGTTTTGCCTTGGCATCACCACTACGGGCTTTTAACTCTATCTCGTGAGCGTCGTTAGTACCAGCATGAGCAACTAGGCCGCCCTTACCCGTAATCATTTTCTTAACCTCCTCGTAGGTTACCTCTCCGCTAAAGCACAACTTCGCAAGCTGTCCTGCCGGAATGGTTCCTGCACGTTCGGGAGAGAAAGGACCATCACCATCGAGTGCATTATTTACATCTACAACACGTC
This sequence comes from Tenuifilaceae bacterium CYCD, assembly GCA_036322835.1. Lineage (NCBI taxonomy): Bacteria > Pseudomonadati > Bacteroidota > Bacteroidia > Bacteroidales > Tenuifilaceae > Tenuifilaceae bacterium CYCD. Next base: position 3,284,377 of record AP027304.1, read on the forward strand.
CTTGACGGTGAGCACCAACAGAAATACCACCACCTAAATGGGCTACGATAAGGTTAAGCTCCTCATAATGCCTGTTTAACGATTTAGCATATAAACGAGCGATGGCTTTCTGGTTAAGAGCATGAAAAATTGATACCCTTTTAAATTTAGGATGACCTGAAATACGAGCAACCTCGTCCAACTCATCAACAACTACAGGATCGGCAATGTATGCCTTTGCGGATGGCAACGAGCATGCAATATCATCGGCAATTAAACCGCCCAAGTTACTCGCATGCTCTCCCATTACACCATTTCTCAAATCGGCTTTTAATAGGTCATTAACCTCATAAACACCCGATTCAATAGGCTTTACCAAACCACCGCGCCCTACAATTGCAGATATTTTAGCAACATCAATACCTGCCTCTTTGAGTTCTTTCAGAATAATATCCTTACGGAAACTAAACTGATCGGTAATCGTTCTAAATTGAGCAATTTCCTCAGCAGTGTGCTTGATGTTCTTCAGAAAAACAGATTTGTTGTTACGATATACAGCAATTTTGGTTGATGTAGAACCAGGGTTAATTGCCAGTACTTTGAACTCTTCCATCCTCTTTTATGCGATTTAAATTATTTTGCAGCGTTAGCAGCTAATGCAATTGAATACATTTTTGATTTAACACTGTCGCCACGTGATGTTAGCACGCATGGCACTTTTGCCCCCATAACCATTGCACCAAGTTCACCTTTAGCAAATTTAGTGCATGTTTTAAAGAATACATTACCTGACTCAATATTAGGGAACATAATGCAATCGGCATCGCCAGCAACACCACCGCCAACTTTCTTAATCTCTGCAGATTCTTTGTCAATTGCAACATCCATAGCCAAAGGACCATCAACAATAGCACCCTTAATTTGACCACGATCGGCCATTTTAGCAATGATTGCGGCATCAACACAAGCTTGCATGCCGGGCATCATCTGTTCGGTAGCCGCATTTAAAGCCACTTTTGGTTTTTCGATTCCTAAAGAGTGAGCCGTTTTAATCAGGTAGTTGGTAATAGCTATTTTCTGATTCAAATCTGGAGCAGGAATAATAGCAACATCACCTACGATTAATAATTTGTGATATGTTGGTACTTCAACAACAGTGACATGACTTAACACAGCTTTAGGAGGAAGTAAACCTTTTTCCTTATTTAAAATAGCACGCATATACTTATCGGTGCTAACCAAGCCTTTCATTAAAACATCGCCTTCTCCATTGTTGATAAGTTCAACAGCTTTAGCCGCAGCTTTCATTTCGTCGGCTTCCTGAACAACTTTGAACTTATTAGGATCGATATTGTGCTCAGCGCAAACCTTCTTCATAGTTGCTTCGTCGCATACTAAAGTTGCCTCCACGATACCCATATCAACAGCCATACTAACAGCTTCGATAGTGTGAGCATCGTTTGCATATGCGGCTACTAAGCGTTTACGGGGTTTGCTGCGAACAACCTCAAATAGTTGCTCTAGTTTATCTACTTTCATGGTATTAATCTCCTTCATTTTATTGTTATTTAAATAAAATTATTTTTTCCCATTAACAATACTTGCCGTATCGGTAGCAATTACAAGCTCCTCGTTGGTGGTAATTACCATAACTTTCACCCTCGAGTTAGGTTTAGTTAGTAATTTATCCTTACCACGAACGCCCTTGTTTGCATCAACATCAAAATCAATTCCCATAAAATCTAACGAACACGAAACCTTTTCGCGGAGCAAGTAATCATTTTCGCCAATACCACCTGTAAAGATTACAAGATCAACGCCATCCATGGCGGCTGCATAAGCACCAACATACTTTTTAACGCGATAGTAGTACATATCCAACGCCAACTGCGCACGCTCATTACCATCTGCTGCAGCATTCTCGATATCGCGCATATCCGAAGATAATCCAGAAACACCAGCAACACCGCTCTTCTTATTGATTACATCGTTAACCTCTTTGATACTTAGATTCTCTTTTTCGGCAATGTAAAGTAGGATGCCCGCATCTAAATCTCCACTACGAGTTCCCATAATTAAACCTTCAACTGGTGTGAATCCCATGGAAGTATCAACCGATTTTCCATTCTGGATTGCTGCAATAGAAGCTCCATTGCCTAAATGGCAAGTAATAACCTTCTGTGTATTAAAATCTACACCGAGAATATTACAAGCCTTTTGTGCTACATACTTATGGCTTGTACCGTGAAAACCGTATCTGCGAATCTTATACTTGTCGTAGTACTCGTAGGGCAATCCATATAGATACGAATACTTTGGCATCGATTGATGGAACGATGTATCGAATACTGCAACCTGAGGAATATTAGGAAGTAATTTCTCCATCGACATAATACCCTTTAGGTTTGCGGGATTATGAAGCGGAGCAAGTTCAATACATTTCTCTATCTCACTCTTAACATGATCGTTTATTAAACTGCTAGATGTAAAAAATTCGCCACCATGCGCAACACGATGACCTACTGCTTTAATCTCATTTAAACTGGAAATAACACCGTGCTTTTTATCCACAAGAGCCTCAAGTACAAGATTAATCCCCACGGTATGGTCAGGAATATTGGTTACTGCCTCATACCTATCCTTACCCTCTGGTTTATGGGTTAATATTGCATCGGTAAATCCAATGCGTTCAACAAGACCTTTAGCTAATAGTTGGCTCTCCTGTGCCATGTTAATTAGCTGGTACTTTATTGAAGAACTTCCGCAGTTTAATACAAGTACAATCATTTGATTAATATTTTGATTATAAGACAATTAAGTTGTTTTTATGAAGACATGCAAAAATAGCAATAAAAGCCGTGCAATACAAAGTAAAAAGAATGCTTTAAGAACATATAAAACACTGATTTTTAACAAAACAAATGTTTAATTTACGTGCAATTATTTGATTTTGCAAGACTTAATAAATAAAATGTTTTTCAACAGGTTAGTTGGTACTAATGGCAAATGGGATATCAAAAATTTAATCATGTTTTATATTGACAATTGTCTTCAATTATTTTATAATGTGAATATATTTGGGTTTAGAAATTTTGAAATAATGCCGATATGAAAAGACTATATAACGCAATATCAATCTGCATATTGCTAATAATGACAACGAGTGCCGCAGAGGCTCAGCAAGCATCGAACGATTACAAAGCATCGAATTACTATGGTTTTTCATCCTCCGATAAGCAACTTGTATTCACCGATGAGTTTAACGACGATGGGAATGGATGGGCCAATGGGGCAACTAAAAATGGTGAAGCATACGTTAGCAACGGATCTCTAATTTTCAACTCTACAGTTGAGGATGGAGCCGCTGGTTGTACCCGATCGCTTTTCCATATCGATCAACGTAAGGACTTCGAATTTGAAACACGGCTATCGTGGATTGGCGGTGCCGAGAATAAATCGTTTTACTTTGTTTTTGGCAAAAAGCCAAGTGAGTGGAGCCGTTTTGATTTTGGCTTAAGCGGAGACGGGTACTACTTAATTGACAAAAGCTATATGAATGAGTACTCCGATATCGTTAAGTGGACCCTATCATCATATATTCAACAAAAATCATACAATACCCTTACCGTCCGAAAAGTAGGAGGTACAATTTACTACTTTATCAATTCAAACTTAGTTTACTCAATGCCATTCGAATCGTTCTACGGCGATGAAATAGGCTATCAAATATCGGCAACCGTTAAAATTTTTATCGATTACATAAGGGTATACTATTTAGGGGATAATTCAAGCGAAATAGCCTACAACTCCTATAATTCATCACAAAAAACATCTTTTTATTCCGACGAATTCTATAGCGATGCCAATAATTGGGCCAATGCCGTTTCAACAAATGGCTATGCCTACGTTTCGGATGGCAACTTGTATTTCAAGTCAACCAATCCCGATGGTGCTGCAGGGTGTACAAATTTAATTTCGGGATTCGACCCCAACAGGGATTTCGAAATTGAAACATCAATGAAATATTTGAATGGCAACGATAATAAGCAGATATCGTTAGTGTTTGGTAAGAATCCCGACGAATGGAGCCGATACAATTTTGGTTTTAGCGGCAATGGCTACTACACTATTGATAAGAGTTACAATAACGAAAACACGGATATTGTGGGTTGGACTTTCTCAAAACTAGTTGAAATTGGCTCATACAATAAGTTCACAGTTCGTAAAATAAATAATACACTCTACTTTTACATAAACGAGTCGTTTGTGTACTCAATGCCGTTTGCTCCGTTCTACGGTAACTCATTTGGCTATCAAACCCCACAAGGAACCGAAATAGCTGTAGACTACTTACGAATATCATACCTGAACAAAATTCAACAAATCCAAAAAGACCTAACGGCACCTACCATTACTTTGCTTGAGCCATACGTGGGCAAAGAGCAAAAAATTAGCGAGACCAACAAACAAATTATAGTCCGAGGAAAAGTCTCCGACGATAGCGGAATATACGAATTGGTTATTAACGGTGTTGAAGCAGCTATTGATCAAGCTGGCAATTTTCAGCAAGCGGTTAAACTTGCAATAGGTGATAATACAATATCCATAAGAGCAACAGATACCCAGGATAATTCTTCGTTTTACACCTTCTACGCAAATCGAGAGGCTGTAAACGCCACCCAGATTGCAGCACAGGATATCAAACCTATGTTTAACTCTAATGAAAAACGAATTGCACTTGTAATAGGAAACTCGAATTATGCCGGCGGGCAATACCTTAAAAATCCTGCTAACGATGCTAATTTAATGATTGAAGCATTGAAGAGTTTAGGCTTCGAGGTAATCAGCAGAACCAATGCCGACAAGAAAAATATGGAACGTGCCATCCGTGAATTCAGCGAAAAATTACCTAACTATAACGTTGCCCTCTTCTATTACGCAGGACACGGATTACAGGTTGATGGAGTAAACTACTTAATTCCTACCGATGCAGAGCTTACCAAAAAAGAAGATTGTAAATGGGAAGCAGTATCGGTAAACTTTGTTGTTGAAGAATTTGAAAAGTATCCCGATAATACCAATATTGTAATCCTTGACGCATGCCGAAACAATCCATTCCGATCTTGGTCCCGCGGCGGAGAACGTGGATTTAAAGCAATTGTACCTACCAGTGGCACAATCATTTCGTTCGCAACATCGGAGGGTGCAACGGCTTCCGATGGTGATGGCGCAAATGGACTTTTTACGCAAGAATTAATTAAGCAACTTCAGGTTCAACAACCTATCGAAAGTGTATTCAAAAAAACTAGGGTTGAAGTAGAAAGACTGAGCAATGGTGCACAAAGCCCTCAGGAATGGTCTAAACTAAAAGGTGATTTCTGGTTCAAACGGCAATAACTAGTTTGCGAGTTTGCATTTCTTTCTATTACTAAAGATTTTTGTATATTTAGTAACTTATAGAATAGTTGGATCAAGCATGAAAATATCGGAAGACATTCGTCTAGAACTCAGAAAATTTGTAGCTCCAGAATATATCTTTGGTATTGATGCCCGAAAAATGGCTGCCAACTACTGCAAAAAATTGGGTGCTGAACGAGTTTTCATTGCTACTGATAAAAACCTTCGCAAGTCGCAATGGTTCATTGAACTGGAAAACTCCTTGCAAACTGCAAGAATTGAGTCCGTGGTATTCGATAACATATCTCCCAATCCTAGAGATTACGAAGTAATTGAAGGAGCCGAAAATTATAACCAAAATAAGTGTAACATCATTATTGCCATAGGAGGCGGTAGTGTAATGGATTGCGCCAAAGGAATTGGTATTGTTGTCACCAATAATAAACATATACATTACTTCGAAGGAATTGATAAAATAGAAAAACCAACGCCTCCACTAATATGCATCCCAACCACAGCCGGAACATCCGCCGATGTTTCTCAATTTGCTATTATAAATAACACTACAGATAAGTACAAAATGGCTATAATAAGCAAAGCGCTAGTTCCAGATGTTGCCTTAATTGATCCGTTTGTACTGCAATCAATGGACAATTACCTAACGGCCTGCACCGGAATGGATGCTCTTTGTCACGCATTTGAGGCATTTGTTTCCAATGCAAATTCGGCATTTACCGATTTATTTGCATTGGAGGCGATCAGACTTCTTCATGAAAATTTAATCATCAACATTCAATCGCCTAACAATATTCAAGCCAGAGGGAAAACAATGCTGGGAAGCCTGTATGCGGGGTTGGCATTTTCCAATGCAAGCTTAGGCTGCGTTCATTCTATGGCACACAGCCTTGGCGGCTACTTGGATTTGCCCCATGGCGAATGCAATGCCATATTACTCCCCCATGTGGTTGACTTTAACTATAAATCGGCAATCGAAAGATACCGTAAAATAGCCGAAACCCTAGAAATTTCAACTTCAGGTTCAACCGAAAGCGATGTAAAAAAAACGTTGATAAATTATCTTTTCAATCTTAAGAAAAATTTAGACATCACCCATTCACTTAAGGACAAAAATGTTACAACCGATATCATTCCATCGCTGGCCAAAAAGGCCATAAAAGATCCTTGCAACGCAACTAACCCAAAAGCTCCACATGTTAAAGACCTTGAACTAATTTACAACGAAGCATTATAGCATGGAAAATAGCACGAATTGGGAAGAGCAGCGAAATCAGATAATTGGGTTGGGCGAGAATTCTTTTAAAAAAAGTTACTACCCCGAGTTACAATTGAAAATTGCAGAACTTGAAACCGCCTATTCGAATCTAAACACAATTTTCAACACAATAAACGATGGCATTGTAATTCATGATGAAGAAGGTAAGATTCTTTTGCTAAACTCGCAAAGCGAAAAGATTTTTAACATACAAACTGATGAAAAAGACCAATTCTCAATATTTGATTTTTCGTCCAAGAAAATAGATTCTGAAAAACTAACTCAGATTTGGGCTGACGTTTTAAATGGCAATCCCAGGACAATAGATTGGATAATTCAGCAAAATCGAACATCGGTTGAAATCCCCGTACAAATATCAATAAACAGCACAATTTGGTATAGCAAAAAGGCTATTGTGGCTGTAATCCGCGATATTACAGATAGGAAACAATTCGAAAACGAACTTATTAAAGCTAAGGAGAAAGCCGAAGAAAATGACAGATTGAAAACTGCATTTTTACAGAACATGTCGCATGAGATTAGAACACCCATGAACGCCATTTGCGGGTTCTCTAACCTACTCAACGAGCCGGATTTAGCAGATGAAAAGAAAAAGAAATTCATAGCCATTATACAGAACAGCAGCAAACAGTTACTTTCCATAGTAACCGATATCCTTACAATATCATCACTTGAAACAAAGCAGGAAAAGGTTAATATTCAACAAACAAACATCAATAGCATAATCCTTGAACTGTACTCAATATTCAATCAACAAGCAACTAACCAAAACATTTTGCTACGCCATACAGAGCAACTATCGGATAAACAGGCCGAAACTGTTACAGATGGTACAAAGCTCACCCAAGTATTAACGAATTTACTTACCAATGCATTAAAATTTACCCATACTGGATCCATTGAATTCGGTTATAGCACAGAACTTATTGATAATTTGCCCTTCCTTAAATTCTACGTGAAAGATACCGGAATTGGAATCAGTCCAACACTCCACGAAAAAATATTCGAACGGTTTAGGCAAGCAGATACATCGATAAGCCGTACATATGGAGGAACGGGACTAGGATTATCAATCTCAAAGGCATTCGTTGAACTACTCGGAGGATCAATATGGCTAGAGTCTGAGCCAGAAAATGGTTCAACTTTTTACTTTACAATACCCTATAATCCGGTAAACGTAACAGATTCAACTTCAAGCGATACTCAAATAAAATTAGACACAAACTACTCCACCATAATTATAGCGGAGGACGAGGAATATAACTATTTATATATCAAAGAACTTCTAAGTAGACATGATTTCAAACTCATACGCGCTAAAAACGGATATGAAGCCATTGAATTTTGGAAGCAAAATCCCGACACATCGTTAATCCTTATGGATATTAAAATGCCCATAATGGATGGCTATACAGCAGCTAAACTAATTAAAGAAATCAAACCTGATTTACCAATAATTGCTCAATCGGCGTATGCATTAGAGAACGAAATAGAATTATTTAAAAGTGTTTTTGACGGTTACCTCACCAAACCTATTAACGCCAACGATCTAAATAGTATTATTCAGAGATTTAAGTAATTTTTATGATTCATCGATTCGCAATCTCCCCGCCGATCTACCTCGAAACTATATAAAAATTCTTCTCGTGTTTATTTAAATGATTATCCATCTATATATTGGGTAAAATCAATAGTTTTGTAGTACTAATTATAAACCGATGTATTCACATATAAAAATTCCGTTCGAAATACTTAAAGGCAACCTCGAGGGCGAGATAAAATGGGACAATTCCACTTTAATCCAATATTCAACCGATGCCTCGGCCTACCGCGAAAAGCCAACAGCCGTTGCATGGCCCAAAAGTAAAAACGACATCATTGTTCTTATTGATTTTGCAAAACAACACAAAGTACCTTTAACTCCAAGAACTGCCGGCACATCGCTTGCAGGGCAAGTAGTTGGCAGCGGTATAATTGTGGACATGTCCAAATACTGGGGACGGATTATCGAGATAAGTAGAGATAAAAATTGGGTTAAGGTTGAGCCAGGCGTTATACTCGATGAGCTAAATATGGCCTTAAAGCCACACGGGCTCCTCTTTGGCCCCGAAACATCAACATCAAGCCGATGCATGATGGCAGGCATGGTTGGCAATAACAGTTGTGGCTCGCATTCGCTCATCTATGGTAGCACTCGCGATCATCTCATTTCGGTTAAAATGATTCTGGATGATGGAGTTGAGTATGAATTTGGCAATCTGACTAAAGATGAATTCGAAGCCAAATGTAACCTAACCACAAGAGAGGGCGATATTTATCGTTTTTTCAACAACTTACTAAGCAACAGTAGCAATGCAAATGAAATAGTAAATAAGGCCCCCGATAGTTCCATAAGAAGGAGAAATACAGGCTACGCTTTAGATCAACTGATTTCGGAAACTTTTTTTGGAAGTTACATCCAAACATTCAACCTTAGTAAACTCATTGCAGGAAGCGAGGGAACTCTGGGGCTCATCACAGAAATCAAACTAAATCTTGTTCCGCTTCCCCCAAAAGAGAAAGCTGTTGTTGCAATCCACCTAAAAGAACGAAACGAAGCTTTTAAAGCCAACCTCATTGCCCTAAAGCATAATCCATCGGCAGTTGAAATGATGGACTATGTTATTTTAGGTTGCACTAAAGGCAACATTGAGCAACAAAAAAATAGATTCTTTGTAGAAGGGGAACCGGGAGCAATATTGCTTGTAGAATTTTATCGCGACACAAAGGATGCAATAACCCTTGATGCTCAAAAACTTGAAAATGAATTAAGGACACAAAATTTAGGCTATCACTTCCCCATTGTATGGGGTGCAGAAACAACAAAAGTTTGGGCATTAAGAAAAGCAGGACTTGGCGTACTGGCTAACGTTGAGGGCGATGCAAAGCCCGTTTCGTTAGTGGAAGATACCGCGGTTGCCGTTGATAAATTGCCTAATTACATGGAGGAATTTGCTCAGATAATGGCAAAATATAACCTCGATTGTGTGTATCATGCCCACATAGGCACTGGCGAGCTGCATTTACGTCCGGTTTTGAACCTAAAGGATGAAAAGGACGTTGAGCTATTCCGCACCATCGGGCTGGAGGTGGCACATCTTGTAAAGAAATATAAGGGATCTTTAAGTGGCGAGCATGGCGATGGACGATTACGCGGGGAATTCATCCCAATAATGGTTGGCGAAAAAGTTTACGATTTAATGAGACAGGTTAAAATCACCTTCGATCCCAACAACATATTTAACCCTGGAAAGATTATTGATACTCATGCCATGAATACCAACCTAAGGTATAAGCCTGGAGAAGCGCCAAAGAATATCGATACAATTTTTGATTTTAGCAAAACCATGGGTATTCTGCGAGCAGCAGAAAAATGTAATGGTTCCGGCGACTGTCGGAAAACGCACCTTTCGGGTGGAACGCTTTGCCCCAGTTACATGGCCACGCTCAACGAGAGCAACACTACCCGTGCAAGGGCTAACTTGATGCGCGAATTCCTTACAAACAGCAATAAAAACAACCCATTCGACCACCGTGAACTGTATGATATTCTGGATCTTTGCCTATCGTGCAAGGGTTGCAAGAACGAATGCCCCTCTAGCGTTGATATGGCCAAACTAAAAGCTGAATTTTTACAGCATTGGTACGATGCACATGGAGTACCACTCCGAAGCCGAATGGTTGCATATATCACTCATATAAACAGACTTGGATCTATTGTTCCTGGTGTAACCAACTTTGTTCTTTCCAACAAGGCAACCTCTGCCCTACTAATGCGCAGCTTGGGCTTTGAGCCTAAACGCACCCTCCCATTGCTCAGCAAAACAACGCTAAAGAAATGGTACTCAAAACAAAAAAATGGCAAACAATTCCCTAACGGAAAAGTGTATCTGCTTCCCGATGAATTTACTAACTACAACGATTCTCACATAGGAATAAAGGCCGTTGAACTACTCAATAGCCTTGGCTACGAGGCCATTCTTGCCGATGTTTTTGAAAGCGGACGCACCTATATCTCCAAAGGATTAATTAGAACGGCAAAACGAATTGCCAACAAAAATATTGACAATCTGAAAGATGTTATTGGCGAAGACACCCCACTTGTTGGAATAGAACCATCGGCAATACTCAGCTTTAGGGACGAATATCCCGATTTGGCCTTGAACCAAAACAAACAGGATGCATTGAACATTGCAAAAAATGCTTTGCTATTCGAAGAATTCTTTATGCGAGAGGTCAACAAAGGAAAAATATCTAAAGATCAGTTTAAATCCAGCACCCTCAATATAAAGTTACATGGACACTGCCAGCAGAAAGCAGTTGCTTCTACAATACCTACAAAGGCAATGTTATCATTTCCCGTTGGACATAGTGTAACAGAAATTCCAAGCGGCTGTTGCGGAATGGCAGGATCGTTCGGCTATGAGAAGGAGCATTATGAACTTTCGCTGAAGGTTGGTGAGTTGGTACTATTCCCTGAAATAAGAAAAACACCTGAAAATACAATAATAGTTGCACCCGGAACTAGTTGCCGACACCAAATTGCCGATGGTACTGGTCGTATTGCCCTCCATCCAATTGAAGTTATGAGGAACGCACTAAAATGAAATAGTTCTAACAAATAAATATTTTCAATTGGTTATATTATGATTTCTATATAAAATATGTAAATTGCTGATGGTTTTAACCAAACTTATGTCAAACTAAATCTATAACCAAATGAAACTTAAAGTTAAGCATCAGGAAAGTTACTCGCGTGTGGAGTTAATCCTCAGAACCTTATTTGGATTTTTATACATCATGCTTCCACATGGTTTTCTTCTTCTCTTCGTTACAATTTGGAGTTTTATTCTAAAAATAGTTGCTTTCTGGGCAATTCTTTTTACAGGGAAATATCCAAAGAGTTTATTCGATTTTCAGGTGGGCTTACTGCGTTGGTCGTTAAGAGTAAGCGCACGTTACTATAATGTTTCTGATGGATATCCTGCATTTGGAATTAGCGGAGCCGATGAATACACTTCATTAGAAGTTGAATACCCTGAAAAAGTAAGTAGAGGATTAATGCTTCTTCGTTTTCTATTTGGAGGATTATTTGTTTATCTACCCCATTTCTTCATTCTATTCTTCAGAGGTATTTTTATTCTGATTCTTGTATTTTTGGCTTGGTGGATTGTATTATTTACAGGAAACTATCCCGAATCATTCCACAACTGGGTTGTTGGTCAGTTACGCTGGGGTACAAGAGTTAACCTTTACATGAGCTACATGACCGATACTTACCCTGCATTCACAGGCGACGAATTACCAGAAGAAGTATAATCTTATTCATATACCATAAAAGAGAAGTATTTGGTACTTCTCTTTTATTATGTCGAATAGCAAAAAGAGTTAACTATGGAATTTCATCCAATACCACAACCCGAAGAGGTTAGCGAAAGAGAGCGCCAGGATGGCATGGGAGCATACCTTATGATGTTTGCAACAACGGCACTGGGTCTCCCCCTTCCTATTATCAACATGATTGCATCAATTGTGTACTACTTTGTAAATAAGTCGAAGGGACGCTTTGTGCAATTTCACTCATTACAGTCAATGTACTCACAGCTACCTGTATCTATACTAAACAGCTATTTAGTAATATGGGCTATTATTAATATTGTGAAAGATCATACCTTTACCAATGTTTTCTGGGGATTACTAATTACAGCCGGAGTATTCAACGTTGTTTACTTTGTTTTCAGCATTGTAGCGGCAGTAAAAGCATACCGTGGACGTTTTTACTATTTCCTTTTCTTCGGAAAGTTATCGTACATTCAGGCCTATAAGGTAAAGGGAGATGAATCATCCAAAACCTTTGTAAATACGCCTCCCAAAATGTAATCAAGATGAAGAAAGTATTTATCGAATTTCTCATACTAATAGGCATTGGCGGTATGCTCTGGGCTGTATTTGCCCTTTTCATAAAACTACCGGAACGGCCAACGCTCATCTCAGTTGAGGATGAGCAAAGTATTGGCGAACGTTACTCAAAAAGCATCCTTGCGCTAAATGGATTTAGTGAGAAAAATGATTTGTATATAGATTCAATCTTTGTATTGACCGCCGATACGATTAAGAACATTCAGAACAGCGCTTACAATTATAAGTTCATTTTAGTTGACAATGAAATGGTAAACGCATTTGCATTACCTGGTGGATATATAATCATTACAACCGGTCTTATTAAATTCTGCGAAACATCCGAAGAACTCCTAGCGGTAATATTCCACGAAATTGGTCATATTGAGAAAAGACATGTTGTATCAAGGTTGGTCAAAGACATTGGCCTTAACCTTATAACCTCCAGCGATCCTTACGTATCGGGCGAAATAGCTAAAGAATTACTTTCGCAAGGGTATAACAGGGAACAGGAGGAAGAGGCCGATCTTATTTCCTGCGAACTATTGCTAAAATGCAACCTAGAGCCAAGAACTCTTGCATCGTTTTTTAGACGATTAAAAGATAAAAATGAAAATGGGTTATACGATAATTTCGAAATACTATCGTCGCACCCAAATATGAATAAACGAATAAAAACAATACTGCAATTCAAAGTTCCAAACGATTTTAAGCCTCAAAAATCTTGGATAAATATTGAAGAACTTAAGAAAAGGGTGGAATAAGATCCGCCCTTTTTTCATTTGAATATCTCCTTCAGTAAATTGAATAACTCTCCGTGGTCTATTGGTTTTGTGAGGTAATAGTTACATCCCGATTCCATTGCTAGCCGTTTTTCTTCTGACATAGCATATGCTGTTTGAGCAATAATGGGAATATTAGCATTTTTTTGGCGAATTAATGCGACAGCCTCATAGCCACTCATAATCGGCATTTTAATATCCATAAGAATTAAATCTATTCTGCCGCCACTTTCAATAATATCAACGGCTTCCCTCCCATTGCTAGCCCTAACAATATTCGCTTCGGTTTTCTCAATCAGTTTTTTAAGCAGCAAGAAGTTAAGATTATCGTCCTCGGCAATGAGTATTGTCTTGCTGTTTAAGCTTACTAACCTTTTATACGAATTAACCGGTGATTCATCAATTAGTTGACTCATAGCATAGGGCAAAACAAAATAGAATGTAGACCCAACATTTGGAACGGATTCAACCCATATTTTACCATTCATCAACTCTACAATGGATTTACAAATTGATAATCCCAGACCCGTTCCTCCAAAATCTCTGGAAAGTTTATTGTCAACCTGTCTAAATCTTTCAAAGATGAGATCGTGAAATTCATTGGGTATACCAATTCCTGTATCATGGACAAAAAACTTAACCTTATCTCCATCAACCGAATAACCAAATTCAACAAAACCAGCATGGGTAAACTTTATTGCATTACCTACAAGGTTGTTTATCACCTGAAAAAGACGATATCCATCGGATGTAATAGAATCAGAACCATCTGCAAGAGCTACTTTTAAAATTAACTTTATATTCTTTTTGGCTGCGCCATGATTGTGTAAACCAATAATATCATTCATCAACTTATTGAGCTGAACCGTTTCGGTTAATATTTTAAGTTGCCCCACCTCAATAATGGAAATGTCAATAATATCATTAATAACACCAAGCAGTTGCTTAGAACTTGTATTGATAATCTCGGTGAACTCACGGGTCATTTCTTTGCTTAAATCACTCTTAAGAAGAATCTCCGTGAAACCTTGAATGGCGTTCATGGGTGTTCTAATCTCATGCGACATGTTCGCCAAAAATGCAGTTTTTATCCGATTAGACTCCTCCGCCACTTCCTTTGCTTTTTTAAGTTCTATCTCTATTTTCTTTCGCTCACCGATTTCTAATGCTAGCCTTTCATTCTTATCATGTATATTCTGATTCACATAAATTAGAATTGTTAGGAACACCACAAGCAACCCAGTTAGAACAATGCTAAAAATAAAATACTGCGAATGAAATACAGAATTTTCGCCCCAACCATTAATAGGAACTGCTATTAATTGCCATTTACCACCCGGAATAGAAACATCAATTATTACTGGGTTTTGAAATAGCAAGGAGGAATCTCCCAAGAAGACCTTTCCTTCAGCACCTTTTCCATCTTCCCCCTGTAAGGCAATTTTTAAATTTTTCGAAGGATAAACACCTCCATCGCATAGAATCGAATCATAGTATGCAACAATGGATATAACCCCCCAGTATTTATTTATGCTATCCTCCTCATTTAAAATAAACACAGGAGAACGATTTATTAGTCCTATTCCACCCTGAACCAAATGCACGGGACCAGCAAGCACAGGTTGTTGCAGGGTCATTGCTTTAATTACGGATCCTTTCTGCTCCTCGTTTTTTAAGTATTCAAGACCTATTGCCTTTTCATTGCCAGTTAAAGGATAAACCAATTCTATTCTATTGTTTGGAGCAAAGGCAATGTTTCTTATATACTTATTTTCCAACATCGCCATTTTTGAAAGTGCTTCAAATTGCACCTTTGACATACTCCCCTGAAAGCGAATTAAATGCACCATACCTTGGGTAAGGTTAAACGTTGAGCGAACAACTCCCTCAAGCCTATTACCAATAGTTGTAAGTTCTGACAGTACATTTAACCTTTGATTGCCTTGCTGCTTTTCGAGATCTAGCCTGCCAACTAAGAAACTTATGAATACAAATATAATTGCAATTGCCACTATCGATAATTGTAGCAATCGAAATCGGATATTTCTAATTTTACTTTGCGACATGAAGGCTTGGTATTAAAGAACAGGCCATAAATTATTGTACAATTTACTAAATCTATATGAACTTACATAGCCCATTAAAAAAAATGTCTATTCCAACTGAAATAGACATTTTAGTTCAGTAAAACATTAAATTACTTTAAGGCTTTAAACATTGTTCTACCAATATCGGCTGGCGACTCAACAACATGAATTCCACATTCATGCATCACCTTCATTTTGGCAGCAGCGGTATCGTCAACTCCTCCAATTATAGCTCCCGCATGCCCCATTCTGCGTCCCTTTGGTGCAGTTTGTCCTGCAATAAAGCCAACTACAGGCTTTGTTCCATTATCTTTAATCCATTGCGCAGCCTCGGTCTCCATACATCCACCAATTTCTCCAATCATAACAATGCCATAGGTTTCTGAATCGGCCATAAATAGTTTAACTGCATCAAGCACAGATGTCCCGATTATTGGATCACCGCCAATTCCAACTCCCGAACTTTGTCCAAGCCCCAGTTTTGTAAGCTGATCCACCGCTTCGTAGGCCAAAGTTCCCGATCGGGATATCACCCCAGTATGTCCTTTTTTATGGATAAAACCTGGCATAATACCTACTTTAGCCTCACCTGGTGTTATTACTCCTGGACAATTAGGTCCTATTAATCTTGTAACAGGATAATCATTAAGAATATGCTTAACCTTTACCATGTCCAATATTGGAATTCCTTCGCTTATACAAACAATCAACTTAACTCCAGCCGCTGCAGCCTCTAGGATTCCATCAGCAGCATAGGCTGGCGGAACAAAGATTATAGACACATCAGCGTTTGTTGCTTTAACTGCATTGGATACAGTATTAAAAACTGGTAGGTTTAAGTGCGTTTGCCCTTCTTTTCCGGGCGTAACTCCACCTACCACGTTGGTACCATACTCAATCATCTGTGTAGCATGAAACGAACCTTCACTTCCAGTAAAACCCTGAACAATAACTCTTGAGTATTTATCTACAAGTATGCTCATTGGTTTTTATTTATCTCGCTGGAATTCAGATATGTTAAAAAACTATGTTATATGACATGTTTTCAAACGTAGTGATTTTTAAATAAAAAAGCAATAGTAAACGGGTTTAAAAACATATGATTTAAGATTAAATTATTAAGAGCATTTAGTAACTTGTCATCCGATATTAAAATTCTTCTCAGGTTTATAATTAATTAAAAACTAACTCCATATGAGCGAAATAAACCTTAAACTCGAAAAACTCGGAGAAATGTTTCCCGAGAGCTGGAACGAGGAACAAAAAGCAAAAGGCAAAACATTATTCTTAAAATATCTGAGCGAAAAAACTCATAAATATTACGGTGGCAAAATTCAAACAGCCCCGAAAGCACCCGTTTTAGGCTTTAACTGGTTTAACGTTTGGTACACACCCGGAGTATCTAAGGTTTCCACTACAATTCGCGATAACAACGATACATCATTCGAACTTAGTAATCGTGGAAATCTGGTTGCTGTTATCAGCGATTCCACTCGAGTTTTAGGCGATGGCGACTGCACTCCTCCTGGTGGGCTGGGTGTAATGGAAGGAAAGGCGTTTTTGATGAAGTACCTTGGCGGTGTTGATGCTGTTGCTCTTTGTATTGATAGCAAAGGGAAAGATGGAAAAAACGATCCTGAAAAGATTATAGATTTTGTAAAGATGTGTCAGCACAGTTTTGGTGCTGTTAATCTAGAGGACATATCTCAGCCTAATTGCTACAGAGTTTTAGATGTACTAAGGGAAGAATGCGATATTCCGGTATGGCACGATGATGCGCAAGGAACCGCATGCGTTACTCTTGCGGGCTTATTGAATGCTCTTAAATTGGCAAATAAGAAATTAAGTGATGCTAAAATCGTTTTCTATGGCGCAGGTGCTGCAAATTCAAGCATTGCAAGGTTAATAATTGCCGATGGAGG
Organism: Tenuifilaceae bacterium CYCD; assembly: GCA_036322835.1. Lineage (NCBI taxonomy): Bacteria > Pseudomonadati > Bacteroidota > Bacteroidia > Bacteroidales > Tenuifilaceae > Tenuifilaceae bacterium CYCD. The sequence continues at coordinate 3,301,775 of AP027304.1, forward strand.
TGATCCAAAGAAGATGATTATGTTTGATATTGATGGAGCATTGCATAAAAATCGTGAGGATATTAAGGCCGATAAACGTTTCTACCATCAATGGAATATTTGCCAAAAAACCAATCCCAATTGCATAACCACCATGGAGGAAGCCATGAAAAATGCCGATGTGCTTATTTCATTATCGGCACCTGGCCCCGATACAATCAAAAAGGATTGGGTTAAACTAATGGCTAACAAATCCATTGTATTTGCTTGTGCAAATCCAGTTCCCGAAATTTACCCTTACGCAGCGAAAGAAGCCGGTGCATTTATTGTAGCAACGGGCCGGGGCGATTTTCCAAATCAGGTAAATAACTCAATCGGATTCCCGGGAATCCTAAAGGGAGCATTAATGGTTCGCGCATCAAAAATCACCGATGAAATGGCAATCGCCGCAGCACACTCGTTGGCAAACTATGCCGAAAAACGAGGCATAAACCCCGAAAACATTGTTCCAACAATGGACGAAGCCGACGTATTCTCTGTAGAAGCTGCCGACGTTGCCATGCAAGCAATTAAGGATGGAGTCGCCCGCAAGCAAATGACATGGGATGAAGCATTCCAAATTGCAAAAAAGGACATCGACTACTCCCGTTCCATGGCAAAATCGTTACACGACAATGGCTTTATTGCAGACCCGCCGGTTGAAATGCTTGAAGAAACATTGAATTGGACAATCAAGCAAATCGAAAAATAGTATTTCGAAATATATACATCACCAAAAACCTTCTTGATTAAATCAAGGAGGTTTTCTTTTAAGCAGATTTCACATTAAACTTTATAAAATCAATGCATTCAAAGTACATTATTGCAAGTTTTTAATTTAAAAAACTATTTTTGAGTAAATTTTAACCTAAAAACTAACCTAAACCAAACCAAATGGGTAATAGTAATTCTTCTTTAAAAACCGAAGCTTGGGGATCAAGGGTTGGCCTTGTCCTTGCAATGGCTGGAAATGCTGTGGGCTTTGGTAACTTTTTGCGTTTTCCAGTACAAGCCGTTCAGAATGGTGGAGGAGCATTCATTATTCCATACCTTGTAAGTTTAGTTTTACTTGGCCTTCCGCTCCTTTTAATAGAATGGTCATCGGGAAGATATGGCGGTAAATACGGTTATCATACAACCCCTATGATTCTCCAAAAAATGAGCAACCGTAAATTCTGGATGTACGTTGGTGTTTTTGGTATTTTCAGCAATATTGCCATTGCATCGTACTATTGTTACATGGAGAGCTGGACAATTTCCTACGTTTACCACTCCATAGTTGGAACCTTTACCGGAATGGATCAGCATCAAGTAGCATCTTTCTTTAGTGGCTACTTAGATGTTACCACATCAACAACGGGAATTCCATTCGAGGCCATACTTTTCTTCCTACTCTGCTTAGGGTTAAATGTTTGGATTCTAAGTAAGGGCTTAAGCGATGGTATTGAAAAAGCGGCAAAGATTGGTGTTCCTCTACTAATATTTTTTGGAATATTCCTAGCAATTAAAGGTATATCGTTAAAAGCGGGTACCGATGGTGCTTCGTTCGATGGTGTGCTTGGTCTTAATTTCCTTTGGACACCGGAATTTAACTCATTGACAAACCCCAAAGTATGGTTGGCTGCTGCTGGGCAAATATTCTTTACGCTATCCGTTGGTATGGGATGTATTCAAGCCTATGCATCATATGTTGGATCTAAAGATGATATTGCGTGTAACTCAATGTCAGCAGGGTTTATGAACGAGTTTGTTGAGATTGTTTTGGGTAGTTCAATTATTATCCCAATTGCAATTGGCTACTTTGGCATTGATAAGGTTGTGGAGCTAACAAATCTTGGTGGCTTAGGACTTGGTTTCAGAACAATGCCTTTCCTATTTGCTCAGTGGGGCGAAGTGATGTCAGCATTGGCTGGTGTGGCTTTCTTTGGATTACTGTTCTTTGCAGGTATTACATCTTCGCTAGCAATGGGCACACCCGTTGTTGGCTTTTTTAGGGATGAATACGGATGGAGTAGAAAAAAAGCCGCAATAGGATTTGGATTATCAATACTAATACTTGGCTTACCAACTGTACTATTCTTCCAAGAAGGTGTTTTTGATGAGTACGACTACTGGGGAGGAACTGTAGCGCTCTTTGTTTTCGCAATGTTTGAATCAATTATGTTTGCCTGGGTATTTGGTTTGGATAAAGGTTGGAAGGAGATAACCGAGGGAGCCGATATTAAACTACCAAGAATATTTATTCCTATCCTAAAATATGTAACCCCTGTAATTTTGATTGTTGTCTTCGTGAGTTCGCTCATTCGCCCTGAAAATGATGAATGGTCGAAACTAAGTTTTACTGGATGGAAAGTTCATAACGAAAGTATTATCGGGCAGATAACCCATAAGGCCATTGGCCCTAATAAGGATTACTTTGCCGATGAATTCTACTCTGAAGATTCTGGGACAGTGCAAGGCGTTGTTAAAGAGAACTCAAGGGATTACCTTAAAATTGATAATAATGGTAACTCCAGACTATACTTAATTAAGGACAACATTGAAATTCTTGTAAACGAAGGAGATAAAGTTGAAGTTGGCACTCCTATTTTTAAAGGAAACATCATAAATAGGGTTTTCTATATAGATATGGCGAGAATCCTGCTTCTGAGCTTATTCATTGGAATTGCCGTTATGGTTTACTTTGCATACAACCGTAGGAAAAAACTAAATCTACTATAACTATGAATACATCAGCACTAATAACAATAATTCTGGTATGGGGAGTAGTTTTTTTCTTTACCGGATACTTTTTCTACAAAGTGTTAACATCAAAGAAAAAGGATGAATAGTATAGTCAATAAACGATAGATAAAAATAAAACCCCAACGTTGGGGTTTTATTTTTTTGAGTTATTTAGTTTTTCCGCTCAATCTCCTTCAGGTTATCCAACTTCTTAGTTTCGAGGAAGTACTGAATATCGCCCAAGTATTCCTTTACACGTTTATTGCCAAACTCGTAAACCTTATTGGCTAGGCCATTTAGAAAATCGCGGTCGTGCGATACTACTATTAATGTACCATCGTAGTTCTGTAGCGCCTCTTTCAGAATATCCTTGGTGCGTAAATCCAAGTGGTTGGTTGGCTCATCCAGAATAAGCAGGTTAACTGGCGCAAGCAAAAGTTTTATCATTGCCAAACGGGTACGTTCTCCACCAGAAAGAACTTTTACCTTTTTAGTCCAGCTATCACCACCAAACATAAATGCGCCCAGTAAATCCTTTATTTTAGTACGAATATCGCCTACAGCAACATCATCAATGGTTTGGTATACTGTCACCTCCTCATCGAGGAGCGATGCCTCGTTCTGGGCAAAGTAGCCCACCATTACGTTATGACCTAAGCTAAGATTACCATCGTGGTCAATCTGCTTCATTATTGCCTTAACAAGGGTCGATTTACCCTCGCCATTCTTTCCCACAAAGGCAATCTTATCGCCACGTTCAAGCGTGAAAGTGGCGTTCTGGAATACCAAATGGTCGCCGTACGATTTTCCAACCCTATCAACAATTACAGGGTGATTTCCAGAGCGTGGCGATGGCGGGAAACGCAACTTCAGCGCCGATGTATCCTCCTCGTCAATCTCCACCATATCAAGTTTATCCAGCATCTTAACCCTACTCTTAACCTGATTGGTTTTGGAGTAAGTTCCCTTAAAGCGCTCAATGAACTCCTCGGTTTCGGCAATCATCTTTTGTTGCTCCTCCCAAGCCTTCTGCTGCTGAATGCGACGCTCCTTGCGCAACTCAAGGTACTTTGAGTAGTTTACCTTGTAATCGTATATCCGTCCAAGCGTAACCTCAATGGTACGATTGGTTATATTATCAACAAAAGCACGGTCGTGCGATATCACAATTACCGCCTTAGCACTATTAATCAGAAAATCCTCCAACCACTGAATCGACTCAATATCCAAATGGTTTGTGGGCTCATCGAGCAGAATTAAATCGGGTTTCTTGAGCAGAATCTTGGCCAACTCAATACGCATACGCCAACCTCCGCTGAAATCGCTCGTAGGGCGATTAAAATCCTCGCGTACAAAGCCTAAACCTATTAGAATCTTCTCAACCTCGGCCTGATAGTTCACCTCCTCAATGGAGTAAAACTTTTCGCTTAATGTGGTAACATCCTCAATCAGCTTATAGTACTCTGGCGACTCGTAGTCGGTTCTGCTGGCCAATTCGGCATTCATAGCCTCAATTTTGGCCTCCATCTCAAAAATATGAGCAAACGCCTGCGATGTCTCCTCAAAAACCGACATCTTATTATCGGTCATCAAGTGCTGAGGCAGATAGGCAATAACAGCATCGTTGGGAGCTGAAACCACTCCACGGGATGGCGTCCTCTCCCCTGCCAAAATCTTGAGCAGGGTCGATTTTCCTGCACCGTTCTTACCCATCAGCGCAATTCTATCCTTCTCGTTAATTGCAAACGAGATATCCTTAAAAAGCGTAGTACCGCCAAACTCTACCGCTAATCCGTCAACTGAAATCATCTACCTCTAAAAATTTAAGCCGCAAAGATAGACAATTAGTTAATAGTTAAAGGCTAAACCTTAAAAGATAAGAGTTAAAGTTTGTTGAAGACGGGAATGAAGGCTAATGCATGATTTATTACAAAGAAGCACGCGGTGAAATCGCGCGCCAACTATGAGCAAGTGCATTATTCATTGAGAAGAGCAGCAGTTTCCTGCCTTAATTTTATTAAGTCATTAGCAACAATCGCCCAAATAATATCTTCGGAAACAGAATCGTATCCGTGAATTATACGGTTCCTCGTATCAACAATCTTTCGTGCGTTAGTGATTCTAATTTCTGGATGTACCTTGAGTATTCGACTTACGGCTTCCCCAATTATTTCAATATTTCTTTCGATTGCTTTTCTTGCCTTCAAGTCTTTTTGAAATTCATAAAAGTTTCTCTTTTCGGGCAAAAACAGTTCAATTTCATCAATGGATTGTATAATGTCTTCAAGCCAAGTTAGGACTTCCATTTCCATATATTTGAACTTTTGTGCGTTCGATTTCACTTTTCAGGTATCTATTCCTAATGGCCTTTTGCTCTAAAAGGTCTATCTGCCTTTTAAGGATTTCTTCGAGTTGAAACTTAAGGTTAAAATATTTGTCGGAGTATGAAATCGGATCGTTTTCATCGATGTCTACAACTAAGTCAATATCGCTATCCGCTCTGAATTTTTCAGTTGTAACTGAACCGAAAGCAAATAGAGCTCTAACTTTGTTTAGTTCACAAAGTCTTTTGATTTGGTCAATATGTAGGCTTATTATGCTATTCATAGCAATACAAAGATAATACAATTTGGCTTAAAGAGCAACATCGTTTAATAGTCCCCGTTTGGTCGAGGCTGTAAAAAGAAATAAACGAAACGTGTTTGGCGGTTGGCTGTGCCACCGTCGAACTATCGAAAGCAGGCTGTGCCTGCTATTTTTGAAACAATATCACTGGAAAACTTACATTTAGCGATAAACCGGGCAGAGCCCGAAGAGACAGGTTCGACTGAGGCACATAGCCTCATCCGAACAAGGGATTTCGTGAGAAGTTAAACGTGAATCGTTAAAAGAAAGAGTTAAAGTTTGTTGAAGGCGTAAATGAAGGCTAATGAATAAATTATAGAAGCACGCGATAAAATCGCGCGCTAGCAACCTAGTTAAACAACTATCAACTAAAGACACTATCTTTGCAGAAAATTCAGATTTTGATGCTCGACGATTCCACCATAGTTGCCATAGCCACACCCACAGGAATGGGCGCCATTGCGGTTATCCGCCTTAGCGGTAAGGATTCTATTGCCATTGCCGATACTGTTTTTCAATCATCGAACAAAGGCAAAAAACTTGCCACTCAAAAGCCTTACACCATTCATTACGGCTCAGTTTTGGATAATGGTAGGGTGCTGGACGATGTGCTGGTGAGTATATTCAAAGCTCCTCACTCCTACACTGGCGAAGATAGCATTGAGATATCGTGCCACGGCTCGGTAGTTATTCAGCAGCAGATTCTGGAGTTGCTCATAAAAAGCGGTGCACGACTTGCCAAACCTGGCGAATTTACACTGCGCGCTTTCCTAAACGGTAAAATTGACCTATCGCAGGCCGAGGCCATTGCCGACCTTATTGCATCGTCGAGCGAGGCTGCGCGCAGAGTTGCTTTACAGCAAATGCGTGGTGGATTCTCCGATAAGCTCAAAATCCTACGCGAGCAGTTGCTACAATTCACAGCGCTTATTGAACTGGAATTGGATTTCAGCGATGAGGATGTTGAGTTTGCCGATAGAAGTCAACTGGAGCAGCTTATCAATGGAATTCTTGCAGAGATAAACCGATTAATCGACTCGTTCAGTCACGGTAACGCCATAAAAACAGGTATTCCAGTTACCATTGCAGGTAAACCCAACGTGGGTAAATCCACACTACTAAACCGTTTGCTCAACGAGGAAAAGGCCATTGTATCGGAAATTGCAGGTACAACCCGCGATTCCATTGAGGATACAATCCATTTAGGAGGTATCAACTTTAGGTTTATTGATACCGCTGGGCTACGCCACACCTCCGACACCATTGAGTCCATTGGAATTGAGCGTGCGCTCAACAAAATAGAACAGGCCACAGTGGTGCTTTACCTGCTAGATGCCCAGGAAACTATGACCGATTGCCTTGAGACAATATCGGAGTTCAGGCCCAAACTAACCAACGAGCAAAGCCTGATTGTGCTTGTTAATAAGGAGGATAAATCCAACCCACAACATACAATTGACCTAGTAACTGCCATTAACAAGCAGTTTGGCTGTAAGTCAATTTCTATATCGGCAAAAGGAGGACGAAATATCGAACTTCTAACTCAAATCCTAATTGAAATTGGACTAAGCGGTCAACCCGAGAATGAAGATGTGGTAGTTACCAACGCCCGCCACTACGATTCGCTTATAAACACCCAGAAAAACCTAAATCAGGCACTTGTTGGGCTAAAATCCAATATCTCGGGTGATTTACTGGCCATTGATATCCGTCAGGCCATTTACCATTTGGGTGAGATAACTGGCGAGATAACTAACAATGAGGTGCTCGGGTATATTTTCTCCAAGTTTTGCATCGGAAAGTAACCAGCATTTTACTTTACAGCTTAATTAGGAAGCGAAAAGGTAAATATACTACCCTCGCCTAACTTACTTTCGACCCATATTTTGCCATCATGCTTTTCGACAAATTCCTTGCAAACTAACAACCCAAGTCCAGTTCCCCTTTCGTTGGCTGTTCCTCTCTGCGATTTACTATTGGATAAACCAAATAAGTTGCTTTTAATCTCCTCGGTCATTCCAACGCCATAGTCGTGAACATTAATCTCGATACTATCTTTAAAACTTAAAGAATAAATATCTACTTTACTATTAGGATTGCTATATTTTATTGCATTGGTTAGCAGGTTCCGAATAATGATTCTTAACAAATAGCTATCGGCTTTTACCATTAATTTATTATTGAACGAATTGATAATGATATTCTTTTTTTGGGCAACGTAAAATACATTCTCAATCTCTTCACTAATAATCGCGTCTAAGTCAATCGGTTTAGGATTAAACGTTAGCATTCCTCGCTGCGTATTTGCCCAATTCAGCAAATTCTCCAGTAATGAATTTAAATTAGTGGCAGATGAATGAATACAGTTAGAGTACTCTCCTATTTTATGCGTTTCATAGGACTCATGATTATTCACCAATAGTTCAGAAAATCCAATAACAGCATTAAGAGGATTCCGAAGATCATGGGCTATAATTGAAAAGAGTTTGTCTTTGGTCGAATTAGCCTCCGCAATTTGAATCTGGGCAATTTTACGATCGGTAATATCCTTCATGAAACCGATCATTTCGATCGGCATGCCATCAGCATCAACTTTTACAACTTTTACTGAGGCCAATACCCACTTAATTTCTCCACTCTTGGTAATCATACGGTGTTCAAACGAATTGGCATCGTTTTCCTTTACCATACTCTCTTTTATATGATTTATTACCGTTTCTTTATCATCGGGGTGCAAAAATGATTGCATTATTGAATCAGTTGGAACTACAGATAATTCTTCCTTTGTAAATCCTAGCATATTAGCCCAAACTTCGTCAATTACTGTAGTATTTTTCGAAAAATCGGTAAACCAAAAGCCTATCCCTCCTGATCTTAGAACCATATCAAGATACTCTTTAAACTTTGTTGCTTTTTGCTCGGACTGCTTTTGAATGGTTATATCTCTAGCAATTCCCCTTAATCCTACAAAATCACCCTTATCATTAAAAATCAGGCTTGTACTTATATCAACATTGATTTCTTTTCCATTTTGCCCGTGTATTGCCTTTACCTCAAATGCAATTACCGGCTGTAGGTTTTTAACATCCTCGGCAAAGCGCTTGCTCACTCGTTCTATCTCACTGGGTGCTAACAGATCGAAAAAACGCATACCATATAATTCCTGGGGTTTATACCCAAAAATACTTAACGATTGAGGGCTTACATATACAAACCTTCCGTCTGGTAGTATTTCCCATGTTAAATTAGGACTTGTTTCAACCAAAGAGCGGAACTTTTCCTCACTTTCAATAAGTTTTTGCTCATTCTTCTTTATCTGTGTTATATCTCTAATTATAAAGATAATACCATACGGAATACTACTTTCATCGCGAAGGACATCGCCATTCACACCACAGAAAGCATCCTCAGATCCATTAATACTTAATTTATACTGCTCTAATCCCAATTGTTTTTCGAACATTAGTTTGATATTCCGTTCTGCTTTCGGTCGATCCTCTGGGGATATTATGCTGAGCAAATTTCTGCCGATATAACTTTCAGAAGTATATTTACCTATAATATCTAAACCCTTATCGTTAATAAAGTTTATATACCCGTCGACATCAGTTTGGATAAAAATATCAGGTATGGTATAAATAATTTTTTTGTAAAGGAGCTTACTCTCTCGGAGCTGGTTCTCAATTTGTTTTTGTAGCGAGATATCGGTTATTGAGCATTGATATCCATGCATTCTACCTCTTTCATCCTTAAGAGCAATTGCAGAAACCAATGCATCGAAACATTCGCCATCCTTTTTTACAAATCTACAAGGACTATCCTTATAGAATCCCACTCTAAACAATTCTTGGGAACACACCTCTTTGAAGTATGTCTTTGATTCATCGGCTAAAAAATCGAAAATGCTACGTCCAATGACCTCATTCTTGCCGAACCCAAAGTTTTCAAGCCAATAATTGCTCACCCCTGTTAATCTTCCAGCATTATCTGCATTAAGAAGCATTACAGGAATATGATCAAATCTATTATCCTTAAATAATCGTACTGCTCTTCTCCAAACAACAAGAGCAAATGCAATGGCAAATAGAATTACAAGGAATAGAATAACCGCAAAGCTTATTTCATTTAGAGTTAAAACTCTTACTAAAGATGTTTCTAGTGCAACAAAAACAACAAAAATGAATAAAATCTGTACAATTTTATTCCTATAAAGTTCCCCAACAATAAATCCCCTCATATATCTTGCAGTAAATGATGTATTATATCGAAGAAAACTAAATTTGTTTCGGAATTAATGCTAATTTATATCACCATTAATAGTAAATAACAGTCCTCTTCTTACTTGAATAAGAAACGTAAATTCTTAGCAAAAATTATGATGGGTATTGTTAGGTTTGCCTATTTCGCTTTAAAACCTAATCTTTTCAGATATACTTACTTAAAGTCTCGAAAAGTAGTATTTGAGCAATTGGCTTGGTAACAAAGTCGACACATCCCGCTTGCAAACATTTTGATTTATCCTCATCGGATGCATAGGCCGTTTGGGCTATGATTTTTAAATCACCACGCTCCTTTAGCATTTTTTTGGTAAGGTCGAATCCGTTGGTATCGGGCAAGCGAATATCCATTAAAACGAGGTCTATATGACCATTTTCACGAAACACATTAATTGCGCTGATTCCATCCTTTGCCTTAAGCAATTTAGCATTGGTAGGTCTGAATAGTTCAACAAGGTAATCCATATTATAGTCAACGTCCTCCACTATAAGGATTGTTTTACCCGAATAATCAATCTTTTTATCTTTTGTTGTAGGTTGCTTTTGTACCTGATCCTCCTGAATAGGTTTATAAGGAATAGTAAAGAAAAACGTTGATCCTTTTTCTATTTCGGATTCAACCCAAATCTTTCCTCCTAAAAGATCAATAATTCCTTTGCAGATAGAAAGCCCCAGCCCTGTTCCACCATACTCACGGGCCAGATACGATTCATCAACCTGCCTAAAGCGTTCAAAAACTAGTTCGAGATTCTCTTTTGAGATTCCTATTCCAGTATCTTTAACCGAGAATTGCAGGTTACTAGCATCAACAAGCTTACATCCAACAATTATCTCACCCTTAGGGGTATATTTATGAGCATTATCAATTAAGTTGATTAGTATTTGTTTAAGTCTATCAAAGTCGGTTTTAATTATATTTTGCCCATCAACCAACTCATTATTCACCTCGAATCTGATTGATTTTGGCGAAAGTTCTTCCTCCCGAATCGTAAAGAAATTATTAATTTCGGTTAGGATATCGTTTACATTTCCTTTTCTTTCACTAATTCTTAATGTATGCGATTCTATCCTAGCAATATCCAGAATATCATTAATGATATTTAGCAAATCCTTGGTCCGTTGACGAATTGTTTTGGTGAACATTTTACGCTTCTCGAAAGGCATATCCTCCATATCAAGAATATCGGCAAAGCCCATAATGGCATTCATCGGAGTACGAATCTCGTGGCTCATGTTGGCCAGAAATGCCGATTTCAGCCTATCGCTCTCCTCGGCTTGCCGCCTAGCTTCGTCTAACTTTTGCAAATTCTCCCGCAACGCTTCATTGGTAGTAAGCAATTCTTCGTTTGTTGATCGCAGTTCCTCCTCGGCGGTTTGAAGCTCATAGTTCATCATCTGCAAATCGATCTCAACCTTTTTTTGCTCGGTAATATCGCTCGATACACCAAATACGCGTTTTGCCTTGCCATTTTCATCGCGCTCAATTTCGGCAAAAGTCAAAAGATACTGCAACTCACCATCGGGCTTGTAGCGTCGATATAAATTTGAATAATTATCGAGGTTTGCCAGAGCATCCTGCAGATAATATCGAGTTTCGTCTCTATCGTCAGGATGAATGCTGTTGTACATCTCTTCAACGCTCAAAATATTACTATCTAGACCTGTAATCTTTGCTAGGCTATCCGAAAGTTTAAAGGTTTTAGTTTTAATATCGTAGTAGAACTCGCCTACTTTGGCAATTTCCTGAGCTTTAACTAAAAGCGCATTCTTCTCTCGAAGAATATTTTCCATTTGCACCCTCTCAGTAATATCATCTATACTAACTAAGATTGTTGACTTATCACCGAAATCAATGTATAGCGTAGATATTAGCGTGTTACGTTCAAATACATTATCCAATTTCCCCATTGTAAGTTTCGACTCACGCTTGTACAAATTCGCATGGGTTTCGATTGTATATTTTATAGAATTATTCAAAACACAACTACTGCAACTTGGCGTATACCCACATCTATCATTCTCATCCTGTAAGCTATTACAGTTTATAACTTCGCCAGGAAATAGACCGATTACCTCTTGAGCACTTTTATCTGATAAACTAAGGCAAGCATGGTTGGCCTTCAATACGCGACCATTCATGTCAAGTAGCATCATCAGTAATGGAGTGCTATCGAAAATAGCCAATAA